>JAJYUI010000031.1 GCA_021792595.1 Thermoplasmata archaeon
ATTCATGGATAAGTACGTGGGTGCCATCCTGTCAAATTCTGCCGAAAGCCAATCGCCATACTTCATGGAATCAGCTTCCGCGCCTGGTGCCGGAGAGAGTTCAAAGTAGCGGGATTCCACGGGAAACCACCGCCCTGTGCGATCGCAACCGTACTTATCCATGAATCGTTTCCTGACCCCTCCTGCTTCCTCAGTGGAAGATATTTCGCGCGGGAACAACCTCAGGGAGCCTTCTTCCGTCACAACTTCCACCTCCCTACGGGATGCAAGCGCAGAAGCCCACCAGGAGTCTGCATGACTGGAGATTACGAAGAATTTTCCTTGTTCGGAGACATATGCGAGCCTTACGTTCCTTCTTCCCAGGATCAACCGCACAGATTGCCTCATTGCCGCCTCATCCGGAGCCTCGGTCTTCATTTCCGGTAATAGTTTCTCCGAATTATCTCATACTTCAGGTTGTCATAGAAGAGGCAGTGTCTTCCTATCACCAGCCTGAATGTCTTCATCCTGTCGTGCTTCCTCCTGTACCAGTTTACCATATTTCCCTTGAGCAGAACAATCGGGGCAAGGATCAGGAAGCAGACCCAGTCAAGGATCGTCCCTGCCATCCCATTCTCCGAGTATCCTGAAAATTCACCCGTCGTACCTGTCCTGTCGGGATACAGTTCTGAAATGAATGGCGAGGATGAAAGAAGTTCCCTGTAGACTGCGTCACCGATTATTGGCACAACATGCACAGAATCCGATGCTATCAGTGGATCCCTGGTTGTGCGGAACAGGTACCTGGCATAAGAAACGTCCATGTTGAGGGAAAGGCAGATGTCTCTCGACCTGCCGATAAATCTCGTAAGATATGCCATCAACATGCAGGTCCAGAGGCTGTTCTTCCTTGTGATGATGAACATGTCCACATCGTCCCTTTCTCCGGGCACATAAGAGACGGAGCCCGCAATGCCGACGAATTGCAGGTGCCTTGAGGCTATGGCCGAAGCAAACTTCTCGCCATGCCTGAACTTTCCCTGCCTTATGCTGTCAGGCACTTCACCGGGCTTTAACAAGTGAAGTTCGGTCACTCATCACACTTTCCATCATTTCGGCCTGCCGGAGATCCCAGCAGTGATGATTGAGAAAACGAAAAGTATAGTGAATGCGACAGATGTGTAAAGCACGGATCCGCTCACGTAACCGAAACCGAACAGATACTTGAATCCGGTGTAGCTGGTAATGTCATTCATGCTAACCCCGGTTGTACTGGAAAACTGGCTGAATGGAAGTGCAAGAACAGCATCGAGGAACATGAGGATAGCTCCGAGGCCCGCCCATCCCCTGATGCCGGAATATATCCCCTTTCTTCTCTTGCCAGAAGCGAGAACTGCAACCGCCAGGACAATGTTTATCACGGTGTATGCAACCATACCATACCAGTGGTAGATAGCGTAACTTTTCAGGTATGCATCATATAAAACCAGATACAACCCGGCGACAAATTCTATGAACAACGTGCCTGCCACAGCACCTGCCTTTACCATGTTTAATCCCGATATTAACTCAAAGCGATTATAAATAGATTTGTGGAATCGACTAGTACCGATAGAATGATGTCATGAGCCTTTGAGAAGCCGTTTATTTGCCTATTGCAGTGACATGGGCACCCTTGTTCGAAAAAGAAATTATTATATACGTCTATCCGCATAAAACTTCGATGAGAGTCAAGACCGTGCTAACGATTCTCGGAGTAACCCTGATCGTATTTTCCATGATCGGGGCAATGCCTCATACCAAGATTAATAACACAGTCCAGAAGTTGAATATACCTGATGCAGGAACCGGCGTAGACGTTCTCCTCGTTCATGGATACGGGGTGGGGGACACAAGCGGCTCGCCCGGATCGAGCCCGTTCACGGGAGGGGTTAACCTCTACCAGCAGTTGGTGTCAGAAGGGTACAACGTTGGACTGGTTTCATATTACGGGACATTCACTGTTGCATTCAGCAATGGGACAACTTACACCGATTCCAGCTTCTTCGGCACTGCCAACACACCGATACAGGACATCTCTGTTGAGATGGCCAAACTCGTCCAATACATGACTTCTTCAGGGCCCATAACCATGGACATTGTATCCCACAGCATGGGAGGGCTCATTGTGCTGTACATGCTTGAGAATTACCAGTTCAATAACCTTAACCTCAAGAACCTCATATTTGTTGGCAGCCCCTTCGCCGGTTCTCCATTTGCGTCTGTAGCAAGCTATCTGGACCTTGGTTGGATTGTCGGATCGGAAGCATACCAAATGCAGCCTGGTTCCTCGTTTATCACCAGCCTGTTGAACAACGAGGGACATGCCTACTCTAACTTTCCTGGTGCCGTGATTTCGGTATATGCTGGAAACTACGATCCATGGTGGGGATACTTCTTCTTCTCCGGCGACAATGACGGAGTCGTCTCCGTATCATCGGCAAGCCACATCCAATACAGCCACATCTATTACTTCAACGACATCCACACGTCCAGCCTTGACTGGCTGACATGGAGCGGAATAGGGTACTTCGAAGACCAGTCCCTTGCAAACACGGTTATCAATAACCTAGCTGGAAACTACTGAACCTGAGGCGGGGGTTACTCCGCCACTTTTTATCTTTTTAGAATGGGTGGTTTGACGATGAGCCCGCACTTGCTGTCTGCAGGTAAGTTACAAATTCCCTGGGAACTCCAAGCAGAACAAGGTACTCCCACCCGGGAATCACTCCGCGAGAAATTGCAATGTTGATGAGTTCAGGTATGGGAACGTATTTCGTGTCCGGGGCCAGGTAACTTCCCAAAACCCATGGAGGAACATGAAAATAATTTGCGAAGTTTCCTGGAACCACCGCAAGCAGAGCCTTATCAAATGCCAGCGCAACTGTTTCATTATAGTACCACTTCCTTATCCCTGAAGATGCGAAGTTCTTCTTTGGTGCGTACACTTCCCACTCAGTCCCGTGGAGGTTTTCCCTTCCCAGGGGCTGGCTGCTCTCTCCGAAGTTGTCGGCCATGGTCTGTGGAGGAGCCTCTTCTTCCCCTGTTCTTGAATTTACCACCCTAATCCTGAATTTTGAGTACTGGCCTGCCATGCTCCTCTTGATGAGCGACTCGAGTTCTTCAACCTCAAAATCCAGAAGAGAGACATCGTTTCCAATCTGGTCAAGTATGTCTTCGTACTCTTCGAACTTTGCATTGAGAATTGTTTTGAGATAGTAATTAAATCTATCCCCGGACATACGAGATTTTCACCTGCAATAATAATCAAGAAACCTCGATATATAATGTTATTGGAGCGTCGTGGTGCGAACGAATTCCCTGAACGAATGACCATGATGGCATGCTCGTGCGCTCTTTATTTCAAACCCGAATGGCAACTAAAATAAGCGGTGACGTACTTTGAACAACATGACGACTAAGATTTCAGGCATCGATATTCTTGAAATTGGGGCAAAGGGGAAGGAGAGTTCCTCACCGTGGAGTTCAACAATGGCCATCCTCAGGTTGACCACGTCGGATGGGATGGTCGGATACGGGGAAGCTCCGACCACCCTCATGACGCTACCTGTCATTGAGAGCATGAAGGAGGTGGCAAGGTTCTTTGAAGGGGCAGACTACCTGGATCTAAACCACAACCTGGACACATTTTACAGGAATTCTTTCTACCTCTCCCGTTCCATGGAAGCGACATCTGCACTCAGCGCGTTCGAGATAGCAAGCATGGACCTGATAGGAAAACACTTTGGTGCACCTGTCTACGATCTGCTGGGTGGCATCCGGAGGGACAGGATCAGGGTATATGCAAATGGGTGGTACTCCGACTGCATCACGGAGGAAGATTTCGTATCCAGGGCCAAAGAGGTCCACAGAAAGGGATTCACGGCGGTGAAGTTTGATCCTTTCGGTGCGAGTTTCGACACCATAACTCCTGAGGGCCTGAAGAAGGCGGAATCGATCGTCTCCTCGCTGAGGTCCGAGTTTGGCGACAAAATGGATCTACTAATCGAATGCCACGGCAGATTCTCGCTGAAGGCTGCAAAGGAGATACTTGACGTAATGGGAAGATATGGCGTCCTGTTTGTTGAGGAGCCACTCCATCCCGAGCTTTCCCATCTCCTGGCAGAATTGAGGCGACACTCGAGCACGCCGGTAGCCCTTGGCGAGCGCATTCTGGATAAGGAGGGATTTGCTGAACTCGTCAGCAGGAACCTTGTGGACGTGATCCAGCCAGACATAACCAACTGCCTTGGCATCACTGGAGGCCAGGCTATATCACAGATTTCCGATTCCTTTGGCGTTCCTGTTGCATTTCACAATGCTTTCGGTCCGATACAGACAGCTGCGACTCTGAACCTTGATCATTCCATCAGGAATTTCCTCATACAGGAGAGCTTCGAGGAGTTCTGGCCAGACTGGAAGAGGAAATTGGTGAAGTCGGGATACAGGATTGAAAAAGGCCATGCAAGGCTTGAGGGCAAACCCGGTATAGGCGTGGATGTGGATGAGAAACTTCTCGATTCCCACATAGTTGCAGGAATGGAGCCTGTTGACAAGTCTGAACCCCCATGGGTTGTTGCCGGCACATTCTCGAAAGCAAGAAAGTACGAGTCCTGAGTAGACAGTTTTGAAATCCGCTGTCAACCATCTTGCATTATGTTCGCCAATGTTTAATAACATTAGTGTTATACTAACGTATGGTTGGTGTAGCTAATAGTGTTACCAAGAGGGAAAGAGACTGCCTGGTGAACCTGAAGGAAAAGACCCGGGCTGGCTTTCCCCTCAGGTTGCATGAAATTGCTGATGCTATGGAGGTAAAGCCACCTACGGCTCTGGGAATCGTCAGGAGGCTCGCCTCAAAAGGTTATGCAGAATCAAAGGGAGGCATGGTAATCCTTACCGAAAGTGGATCTGCCAGGGCCAGGAGCATACTGCTTGTGCACAGAACATTCGAGTCGCTCTTCTGCCAGAGCGGGATATCGAGTTCCATAGCCTGCAGGGAGGCAGGCGAAATCGATTTCCTCATCCCTGAGAAGAACGCCAGGCTCATACTGAAAAGAATTGACAGCCCCAAGGTTTGCCCTCATGGAAAACCGATAGGAGATGCATGAACCATGGTCCTGGTAAATCTCTGGAATCCGACTGATACCGGCCTTGCACTCGTTCTTGTCACTTCGTACCTCCTGGGGATTGTTCATGGGGTCACGCCGGACGAACATACATGGCCAATCACCTTTTCTTACGCTGTAGGGAGCTATAGCACGAGGAAGGGAATGAAGGCGGGCATTATTTTCTCAAGCGGGTTCACGATCCAGAGAGCCATTCTTTCCGAGATCGCATATCTTGCGCTGGCAGGCATATTCATGTCCGCCTTCATAGACGGACTGAGTTACGTCTTTGTTGGGATTGCGATGGCACTCGCCGGGATATATGTCATGAAGAGGGACAGGGTGGCGCACTTCCACAACCTTGAAAAGTGGATGTACAGGCTGTTCGGTATTCACCGGCACCAGGAGAACAGGGAGGAGAAAGAACTCACCCACATGTCAAATCCTGTGATAGACGAGGAGGGAAAGCCTATTCCACTCAAACTTGCCTTCGCCCATGGAATCATTGCAGGGTTCGGGTTTGGAGCATTTGCGCTCATAATCTACACGATCATGGCACCAGCAATGCCGTCAATCTACTTTGGATTCCTTCCAGGGCTCCTTTTCGGCCTGGGAACCATGACAATGCAGGCAGTTCTTGGCGCTGGTTTCGGAACCTGGCTCACGAAGGCGAAGAACCTGACCAGGAAAGGTATCCATGCTGTTTCAGTGGGAATTTCCACTTACGTGCTTACATACGGAGGCCTGGCTTTCTTTGTAGTGGGCTCACTGATGCTGGCATTTCCGCAGATCGAGAGTTACAGTCTGGTAACGGGAATAAAGATCCACAACCTTGACTCGCTGGGAATAGGTTTCTTCATGGTTGTGGCAGTGGTTATCGTGATCGGATATCTTGGATACAAGAAGTCGCTCAAGAAGGCAGCAGAACTTGGTCTTGTAATCAATGGGGAAGACAGACCGCACAACCTTTAGGAACAACTGATCGCATTGGAAGGGGGTTGCCATGGCTTCCAATGGGCCTCCTCCCCTCCTTCCCTATTTACCTGAAGTTGATGTCATCCTTTAATCAATAACTCTAGCTATTTTACATACCTTAATTACGCAATATCTTGGGAGCACTTCTAATAACCCACCCTCTGGTCACATAAATGGTTAAAACAGCCTTTATTCATGGGACGGCCATATTACTGCATGAGCACGCTTCTCCACGAGTCCGTCAAGAAATTAGACCATCTTAATGCAATTCATGATCCCCTGGCATACATGAAGGATGCAATAGACTGGTCCGTCTTCCCCAGTCTCCTGAAGGATCCATATCACAACGACGCGGGACGGGGAGGAAGGCCAAACATTCCAGTTACCACCATGGTGAAGATACTCTTCCTGCAGAACATGTTCAACGTGGTGGATGAGCAGGCGGAGAAGGAGATCAGGGATCGCTCTCGTTCATGAACTTCCTCGGGTTCCCGGAGCATCTGCCCGATTCCACAACCATGTGGATGTTCCGGGAGCGGTTGTCCAGGACAGGCAGGGACAGGATCATATGGGATGAACTGCAGAGGCAGATAAAATCCAAGGGAATGAAGATGGAACGCGGATCTGCACAGGATGCCACTTTCATCACCCCCGATCCCGGCCATGAGAAGCATGAGGAACCCGGAACAGACGGAAAGACAAGGAGATCCAGGGATGGAACATTCGCGAAGAGGAACAATAAAACATTCTTCGGGTACAAGGGTCACAGCATCGTTGATGACAACAGTCCTGTCCCCGTGATAAGGTCCTATGCCGTCACAACGGAAGGGATCACGACACAGGGATTGATCTTTCCAGGCGTGGGATCGTCGCGTATAGGGACAAGGGATACTTCGGCAATGATCCCTGGGGTATCAACGGTTCGATGGACAGGGCGGTGAGGGATCACAGGCTGCCCATTGAGCCCGTGAGGAGAAACCTCAGGATCTCTAGGAAGAGATCCCTTGTGGAATACCCATATGCAGTGATGAAAAGAGTATTCCACTTTGGCCATGTCCTCGTTACACTCATTCGAAGGGTCAGGGTGAAGTTCATGTTCGCCTGTTTTGCGTACAATCCCCATGCTTTGAAAACATTGCAGGGATAGCGGTAGCCCTGGCCATTTTCCCCAAAATAGGAGAAAATGGGAACGTGCAAGGCATAGATACCCGGGAAATCCACTGATTTACAGACTTGATCTGAAATTTTGCGAGTTAGAATGAGAATTCAATAGCCTATTCGAAACCCTCTCTATTATATTTCCGAAGACATTAGGAAAAACTACCCAATGAATAAAAGGGCCATTACAAAGTACAGAAAAATCATTTATCCCTGACGCAAGCGTATCAATCAATTAGAGGTTGGAGCTCACAGGTCACTGGAATGGGAAATTTCTGGCATATGGATGCCTTCAGTTTAATAACTAAGTAGAAATTGATATCCAGATACCCTTGATGGAATTAGAGGTCAAATTCAGGGAGCCAGTAAAATGGATCAAGGATGTTGTGGAAACGCATTCTGCAAGTATCAGAATACGTGACATACGCATGAGCAGTGAGGGCGTCAAAGATCTCTTTGAGATCTTCATACCAGGCGGCGAAGTAAAAGACCTTTCCTCTAAACTTTTTGAAAAGAATAGAACCAGAAGCGATAGCGTTACAATCGTTGACGATAACCACGCAACCGCCATAATGAATGCCTACGAATGCGCTGTTTGCAAGACCATACTTAACTGGGACCTGTTCCTCATGGAAGCTCACTCCAGTGAGTCCGGAGATATCATCATGAAGTGGCTCGTACCGGATGAAGCCACGATCAAAGGGTTTCTGGACAGATTGGAAAGGGACGGGGTCGAATTTGACCTGCTGAGGAAGAGGACGCTCTCCAAGAGAAGCGATATTACTGCCAGGCAGGAATATGTTGTCAAGACGGCCCTGGAACTTGGTTTTTATGACTACCCCAAGAAAGTGAATCTCGAAGGCCTTTCCAGTAGACTGAATGTATCCTATGTCACACTTGCCGAAATACTGAGGCGTGCCGAGAAAAACATAATCTCCTCCTACTTCAAGAAAAAGGGCGAATGAATCCATAATCAGGTTAAAAATGCAGAAAAAGGGTGAAAAATTGTGCGTGTTGAAAACTCAACGCTTCTTTTTATCTCCAAGCATTTCCAGCTCATGCCACACCAAATCCCCGGAAGCAAAGGCAGCCGGGTAAAGTAACTCCTCTTCAAGCTCAACATGGTGCAGAATGTGTTCAGCAAGGTCTGCCGAAAACCTATCAGTATTGTTCTTCAATAAATCCTGCGACGATCTTATCAGTTTTGCCATTTCCTCATGTTCCCGCATCATCTCAGGGTACGTTTCGACAAATTTTGCCCGTGCGAGGTTGAGCGCTTCCTTGTCCTTGACCATGAAATCTCCGAGCCTGTCCTTTAAGTATGCAAGCAGCGGGACTACGGTCTCATTCTCCTTATCGAGATGGTGCCTGAAAATCCTGAACACCTCAGAAAATATTCTTCCAGCCTCAGTATTTTTATGGGCGGCCTCCACAAGCATCTCTTTCAGCTCTTCATGCTCTTCGTCCAGAATGTTTTTTACATCCGCCATGTTGTTACAATGGGACGGTCATTATTCTTAGTAGTCCCGAAACTTTTCGGGATTCCTTTAAGATTGAACCAGAAAACCTGGATTTCGGGAAGTTGCGTATAAATTGCTCAGAAGGCCTGGAAAAAAGTGGTAATCGAAAGTTGACTCAGTAATCATCTCCATAGCCCTGTCTCTCAACAGCGGGAGTTTTCTTCAGTTTCAATATCAGGATTATGTTGACAAGATGGAATAGTACGGATATCATCACAGTAACCAGCCCAATGATGGCAAGAGGTTTTCCAGCCAATTGGGGAACCGTTCCTGAAAATCCAATGAAGAATGCAACCACGCCGAAGTTAAGCAGTATGTATTCTTTCGAAACAGTTGAGTTGATATGGGCACTACTTCTAGCAAGGCCGGACGAAAACATGTAAGAGAGACCAAACACTATCATTGCAACAAACCCAAAGAGCCACAGTATGAAAATTGCATCACGCTTCAGATCAAGTACCCCGACAAGGTTCAGCAGCATGAAAATCAATCCTCCTAGCAGGTAGGCAAAGCTGGTGGCTATAAACCTGAGTACAAGAGGAACGCTCACTCCCATGGATTGCCTTTGGCGTGGATTATATGCCATAAATTTCCTCCAGATTAAACCACGATCAGAGATATCTGTTTTCCTGCAACTTCTTCATGACTTCCAGGTGGTCATTCTCATCAGGAACCGGTGACACGATATGCAGCGCTTCCATGTCCGTTTCAGCCCTGATCCCCCTCTTTTCTCCGCCTGGTACCACTATGATGCTTCCTGGGAGAAGTTCCACTTCCCTTTCACCGGCAAAAGCTTTACCGGTGCCTTTGAACACTGCAAATGTCAGGTCAGTTGAAGGAGAATGTACTGGTATGAATTGCCCGGCCTTTATGTAGGTGATCAGGACTTTGCAGTTTTCCGATGCATAGATCCCAACGGGACTGAACCTGTCAGGGAGGTAACTTCTCTCTCCGTCAATACTGGTGATTTTCACTTTCTCAGGGGGGAGGGTTTCCAAAGACCTTGGGAAAATCCCTATGAATATTCCATCGTCACCCATGTGCGATGTATATGCTGAGGCATCCACTGGAAGACCCTCATGCTTCATATGTTCAAGCAAGTGTGCAGGATCGTGGTCAACCCGCACATGAAGTTCCTGGCCGGATTTCAGTGATAGGAACGTTTCAAAAATCTTCTTATGCCTTTCTGGAGGCGGTATTTCCATTGCATCTATTGTTACCGGATCGTGTTGTTTCGTTTCCATGCGAGTTGATGCAACATCGTGGCAATAACAGAATCCCTGTATTTTTAGGGATGTGCATGCCTGAAGAAGGCATCACTTCACAGGATTTTCTAGATGGCGGCACCTTTTTTCAGCACAGGCGGATCTGAAACGATGATTTTCCTCAGGTTGTATATGAATGCCACGATCGCAATGATCAATATGTAGCCTGAAAGGTATGATGCTGTGAAACCAGCACTGTTGGAGTGCGACACAAGATCTCCAAACACCCTCATTACGTTGGATAAAGTGAGAATGATCAACGGCAGATATGTGACGTTATCCTGCCTGGCCCTCTTCTTGAGAGTCAGTGGAAAAATCACGGGGCTGTGTGCAACAATGAATGTCCCTATGAAACCCAGGGCTATGGAGTGAGTGGCGGCATCAAGAAATCCCTGCCCCGCAATCACCTGCAGGGCAAAGAGCAAAAAACCGAGGAACAGCCAGAAAAAGGAAAGGAGGACTCCGTACCGCATGAAAGACTGGAACCTGCCCTGTTTTCGCAATCTCCTGAAGGCAGGGTCGAACCTCACGGAAACCATGGTCAGGGTGAACAAAAGCATGATTGAGGCCAGCATCATGTCCCGGCTGTAGGGATTCATGTGAATCTCTGCGGCCGCAAAGGCCAGAAGGACTGTTATCCAGGCGATGAAAGCCTGCGCCTTCATTACAGACGTTTTCATCCCACGCACAAAGCCCAGTTCCATCCTCTCGGCCAGGACATAGATTATGGGAAATAGAAGGGCCAGGTAAGTGATCCACACATTATTGAAAATTAATGCGTTGAAATTCCCTATGGCAGCCATGGACATGGAGGCAATGGCTGCGGCAAACACCCGCTTGATCCACATATCTCCCGGGTTCCTGCCACTGGACATATAGAATAGAAAAAGAAGTGAACCTGCAAGGATGAGAATGAGTCCCGCATACCTTGTGAGGGTTGATCCGACCAGGATCCCAAGAGATGCCAAAAAAACCCCGCTGAACAGGAACAAAACCGTTGGCCGGGAAATTGGCAAGCCTTTCGCCAAAGGAAATTTCTCCATGAGTTCCAGTTTTTCAGTTACCAGAAGCCCGCCCACCGCCCCAAATATCATGAGATCCGGGTGGAACAGTACCCCGGATGCAACGGACAGGCTTGCATCATAACCGTTATTAAGAGCCAGCGCAGACATCCCGATTAGCATGCCGAAAAACAGGGAAGAGGCGGAACAGAACATTCCTATGTAAACGATCGGGAGAGGGCCTCTAACTGTATTTTTTCCATTCATGTACCAGGAACCCTGCTTTAAGATCCATTATGCCTTACGAATAAGAATCATCCCTAAGAATTTAGGTCTCCGCAATCCTGACACATGCCAGTATTTTGTCGCATAGTTCATTGCCGGATCATGGATTTCCTGTATTTTTCAGGATTAACTGTATGGCCACCCATCTGTTCTTGGATCAGGTGGCTAAAATGGCAGATGAATTAACCTCAAGCTGCTGCTCTTTTGCATAACGTGCATATCAAGATCATCGATTGTGTCCCTCTATTCCCTCGGTATCTCAGACCTCCTCCATTCTTCGCCTTTCCTGAGCATGTTAACAAGTTCCAGAGGTTCCAGGACGTCTTCATGAGTATATCTCCTGAGCAGAACACGCTCTTTCAGCAGGCCATAGACCCAGCAATGCAGTATCGGGGTGAGGAAATTGACGAATGTCCATCCCTGCATCTGGTAATCATCCATTGTGTATGTGCGATCTCCATGTATCGTGTTTTTGAACGCATCATAAGACTGCTCTATGCCTGCACGTGATTTCAGCGTGTCATACACGATCTCGCCGGGAACAAACTGAGACCAATCTGCAGACACTATATTGAGGATAACAACAGTGGGCTCGAATGAGAGAAAATGATTACACAGTCTGCAACACAGAGGAAAACAATGGATGTAGTGATCAAAGAGACCTGAAGAGATAGAAAATTAATTCAATGCCTCCCTGCCTTTCCCTTGTGGCTTCCCGAATAAATTGCCCTGAAAGAGAAATACCAAGATCAGGTGTGAAACCAAATTTGTAAGAATCAAACAAAATAGATAACCGTTGGAACAAGAGTTTTAGGTTCCCAAGTGATCTTGACTTATGGAGGCAGAACAGTACTCTGCCAGAGAGTGACAGATCAGGATGCAGACAGAGGATTCCTACACTGTTGAGAAAGTACCGGGCGTGAAACTGGAAGAGTTTAAGGATGTTTTTGGAGCCCTCGAGAGGACTTATGACGGCACCGTATTTCTGGAGACCCAAACGCCTGGTGGGGCATCTATTCTTGCGTGGAACCCTGTCGCATCAATAGAGGTGGGTCATGATACTGTCAATTTACAGTGTTCAGGTGACTTCCGGTATCCGGTACCTTCGTTGAAACCGCCGGATGTCCCCCGATTCCTTCAAGAAATCCTTGACAGATACAGTATCTGGACGGATGGAACGATCCGAGATGCTTTACCTTTCATTGGCGGCTTTTTAGGGTTCGTCAGTTATGAATGGGCTACCGGCCAGGAATTGGACTTGAACAGAAGTATTCGCGGAATTCCTGAGATGTGGTTTGGCCTGTACGATCGAGCCCTTGTCTCAAATCCCCGCGGAGAAATCTTCCTTATCACTGTGCACTCGTTGAGGGGGGCGACCGTTGAAGGGGCAAGAAAACAGCTCCATGAAGCCATTTCCAGAAAAGTCTCTCCAATCACTCTCGATTCAATGGAAAGTGTTCGAAGCCTCTCTTATGACTTTCCAAAAGAAGAGTTTGAAACAGGCGTGAGGGAAATCAAGAAACTCATCAGATCCGGTGACGTATACCAGGTCAACATTGCTCAACGCATAAGATGCAGCAGAGTTGATCCATTGAGCCTTTATGCAAGATCCAAACGCGTCAATCCCAGTCCATACGGCGGTATCCTGTCAACGGAGAAGTTCACCATCGTTTCCAACTCACCAGAACGCCTCCTGAAGGTATCAATCGCCCCTGACGGTACCCGCTGGGCATCCACAAGGCCGATTGCAGGCACGCGTCCGCGCGGGGCCGGAGAGATAGATACCAGGTATGAGAGAGCATTGAGAACCTCTCCCAAGGAACGCGCAGAGCACACTATGCTAGTTGACCTTTCCCGTAACGATCTGGGCCGGGTTTCTGAAGGAGGAAGCGTGGAGGTGGACGAGCTTATGACCGTAGAACGCTACTCCCATGTCATGCACCTGGTTTCAAACGTAAAAGGAAAACTTTCTCCTTCTGCGCGGATTCCAGAACTCTTCCGCTCACTGATGCCGGGTGGTTCAGTGACGGGTACACCCAAGATCCGTGCCAACAGCATTATCTCCGAGATAGAGCCTGTTCCACGGGGTGCATACACCGGTTCCATTGGTTACATCTCACTTGATGGGAGGATGGATTTCAACATCCTGATAAGAAGTGCTTACTATCCCGAAGGAAGCAATGAGACGTTCATCTATTCAGGTTGTGGAATAGTCCATGATTCAATACCATTGAGGGAATGGAACGAGTCAAGGGAGAAGGCCAAGGCAATGTTGGAGTCGATCCTGGATACGGCCTCAAGTGGCCATCCGTGGGCATCTCCAAACAGGAGTTCGTTCTGGAAACAGCCTTTTTCGGGAATTTCCTTTTCTGGCACAAGAGTTCTGCTTATCGACAACTACGATTCGTTCACCTACAATATCGTGCAATATCTTTCCGCCCTCGGAGCCATGGTGACTGTCGTCAGGAATGATGAGGCGACTATTCCTGAGCTGAAGGCAATAAAACCTTCGCATGTTGTGATATCGCCTGGTCCTGGAAAGGCAGAGGATTCCGGAGTTTCCATCGAGGCAATCCTCGCCTTTGAAGGAATTCCCACCATGGGAGTGTGCCTTGGCCACCAGGCCATAGTTGAGGCGTATGGAGGTTCCGTTAGAAGGGCGCACCTTCCAATGCATGGAAAGGCATCCACGATAAACCGTGTTTCACACCCGGGTATTGATGACTTTCTGAAAGGACTGCCTTCCACCTTTACTGCTGCAAGATATCATTCTCTTCTTGCAGGAGAGATTCCTGAATCACTGCTGGTGACTGCGAGAACAAAAACTGGGGAAATTATGGCTGTGCAGCACAGGACGCTGCCGTTGTTTGGAGTGCAGTTCCATCCTGAATCCATTCTTACCCAGCGGGGAACAGATATATTTGCGAATTTCCTCGACACTTCGCCAGGCAGGGAGAGTTAACCATGACGCATTTTCCTGTGCAATGGCAAAAAGGAAGCCTGTATTCCTTGGATTCCTCTGCTGTCCCTGCAGGATACAGGCTTGGAGACGGGGTCTTTGAAACTGTAAGAACATACTTCGGGAAACCTTTCAGGCTTGCCGATCATATTTCACGTCTTCTTGCCGGGGCCGAATCCATTGGATTCCACGATCTTCCCGAACAAGGTGCAGTCATGAACAAAGTATCCGCAGTTCTCGAAGAGTGGAAACCGGGAAAGCCTGAAGACGAGTATGTCCTGAGACCAACGTTCTTCTCGGAAGGCCAGGGTTGGGGATTCATGGTTCCGGTGGAGACATGGAGACCACCGATCCAGTTCATGTCAGGAAAAGGGATTACGGTGGGCATCTCAGCACACAGACACCCGGGGAGTTATATGGTGCCCCCTTCTGGCAGGACCCAGGTCAAGTGGCTGTCCAGGGGCCAATTGTCACACGCACTCAGGGTTGCCAGGGAGAAAGGGTGGGGAGAGGCCCTGCTCCTTAACCACGAGGGGAAGGTTGTTGAGGGAACGAGATCCAATCTTTTTGTTCTGACGGAGGATACGGTCATAGCTCCTGGCGCACTTTCTTCGGCATTTCCCGGAATAACAAGAGAAGTTGTGATAGAGCTGGCTGAAAGGAGGGGCATTGCAGTCCTCGACCGCCCGGCAAGCTTGCAGGAATTAATTTCATCCAGTGAAATTTTCCTGACCTCGACGCTTCTTGGGGTTGCTCCTGTCGATAGCGTGCAGATTGGGGAAGATACATACGCCAAGCCTGCAGGAAAGGTCTCTGGACTTATCGTCTCGGATTTCGCGCGGCAAGTGAGCAGGGAGTGCCACTGAACCCGGTTCTTGTCAACCGTCACATGTCTCCGGGAAAAGGAGTGCTGTCCCGCTGCATCTCCGGAAGAGACTAATGGAAAACGGATTTGATGCAAGTACAGAAAACCGCAGTACTGGAAGAAGCGATCCCACACTTACCGGAAAACACTTCAGGAAGGCAACTATTGACAGCCTTCCAGTGAAGAGCACCACCACTCAGTGGTCTACAGTAATTGCAGAGAAAGTGTCCTGAAACTCAAGGTTTAAGCATATCACGCTATGGAATAATAATGACAGTAAGCCATGCTCCTTTCTCATATGCCTCTTGACACATTCTTGCAAATCCGCTAAAACTCAGCGAAAGGGAATCTCGGCTCATCTTTGGCACAGGCGTTGAAGTAACAGTGCTTTCCGGGAAACCTGCTGATTCCTTAAGCCTGGAACGGGACGGTGATCTCCCGGGCAGGAAGGAAGCGCTCCGCTGTTTTCCATCACGCCAATACAGGTTGGAGATGAGGTCTTTGAACGGTCGTCGGTGGATACTTTTGACCTGTAATCATTTCCTCCTTGACTTTCCAGCACAGGGGGATTCTTTTGCCCGGAATTCAAGGAGCATGCGTTCACCCCCGATCATGCGATGAACGCGGTATTCGTGGAGCCATCCGTTCAAGTGTCGCCAGACCACTCCGCTGAAACAGCGCCGATGAAGGTTGAATGGAGTGTTCATCATTCCCATGGCTCCACTACCCGGGACTTCCCTGAATTCCCATGCCCTGAAAAGCTTGATGCCTTTAGAGGAACCATATTGGACTATGGCCCCTGCAATTGGGTAATCGTCCACGTCAACATTGCTCGTAAGGTTCGTGCCCAGTTGCAAGAACATTCCGCAGACTGGATCTGCATGCCTGCAGGAGATCGCTTATCTGCTGTGTTTCAGAGGATTCTTGTCAAACTCCGTCTTGCAGTCGTGGCTGCAGAAATAGAAGCTCTTCCCCTGGAACTCGCTCTTGTGAGGGCTGTCTTCCTTGACTTTCATTCCGCATATTACATCAAGTGCCATAATGGAGAGAGGTTTGCATCCTACTTAATTTCTGTGTAATCAGAATGTAATCTATCGTATTGAAATTTATACATCATGAAAAGGAACTGCAGGGAAATAGAGCAGAGAATGCTTGCAATCCTAAAGAAAGATTCCAGTAGGGCTATCCTGGATATGGTCGGTGAGCCGGGGATAAGCAGGGTGACCGCTAAGAGAACCCTTGATTCCCTGGTGGGAAATGGAAAGATCATGAGCTTCAGTGTACCGCTTGACATAGAGACGAAGAACCTGGCCATCACGCATCTCAGGATTCTTGATGTGGGACGCAATGGTCGTGGTATAATTTGAAAACCTGTCGGGACATGATAACATACAGATCATTGACCTTAAGGTTGCAGCATCAAGAACCATGAATGAGGGGGCTGGAAGAATTGGGTACGTACACTGTGGCTACTGTGAAAGTGGGATACCTGAGCCACCAATAACCCTTGTAATAAAGGGAATGACGCTTTACGCATGCTGTCCTAACTGTGAGAGAGACCTCATTAAGGGAAGGGGAATCATATCGACGTAATCCCATGTACCCCCGAGTGAAAATTATTTTATCAGTTGCACATTGATTGCAAGAATGATCCCATTCACAATCCTGCTGAAGAAAGTAGGGAAAGTGTTCAGGAGACTTACTGTCGGGCTTATGAGCACGGCCGTTGCAGTGATCGTTTATGGTACCTTCTCAGAGTATTATATAGAGAGGAACTACCCCCAATCCGGAATTCACAGCCTTTTCACCAGCTTCTGGTGGACTATGCAGACACTCACCACAGTGGGTTATGGAGATGTAACCATATACGGTACTCTTGGAAAGCTAAATGCCATATTGATAATGGTGGTAGGCATTGGCAGCCTTGGATTATTCCTGGCTTCAACCTCGGCAACACTTGCCAACGTCAGGCTTAAGCAGAGAGTAGGTATGATGAGAGTGAAGATGAAGGAACACGTCATAGTATGCAACTATGAGGCAAATGCAGCAGAGACTGTGCGCGATATTGCTGGAAAGGGTGTTCCGGTCGTCATTGTCAGCGAAAAAGATGTCCCGGAAGGGAACGAGGTGTACGAATATGTCAGGGGTTCATGCCTTGACGACGAGACCCTCGATAAGGCCGGTATCAAGCACAGCAACACCGCTGTGATACTTGCAGGAGAGATATCCCGGCAGGAGGAAGCTGCGAAGGTTGATGCGATGTCCATTCTCATGGCAATGAAGATCAAGAAAAAAAATCCTAATATTTTCGTGGTTGCCGAGATACTCCTGTCAAAGAGCATGGAGCACGCGGAGTATGCTGGAGTCGACGAGCCTATCGTGAGGGGTTCCATTTCGAGGTACCTTATATCCAGGTCTGTTGTTCTCCCAGGTCTTTCAAAAGCGCTTACCGACATAGTTGCGGAGTCCGAAGGCCTGACCATCGGCGAAGAGGATGGAGCCTCTTTTGAAGGAATTGAATTTGGAAATCTGACCGACAGGTTCATGAAATCAGGCAAGTTCGTGATTGGACTCAGGAAAGGAAAGAGGATGATCAGAGATCTTAGGCGGAATTCTGTGGTGAGTTGTGACAGCGTGATTTTCCTCCACAGGAAAGCCTGAACCTGCTGGTTTCACATGGATATCCTGCCGGGGCTGAGATCATGAAACGTTTTGCCGCCGGGTGTGCATGTTATTTACTGCTCGCTCGATCCACCTGACATGCAGGAAGGAAAACTATCCATAGACCCAGATTCGACTGCGCTGGTCATCATTGATCTCCAGGTTGGAATTGTAGGAAGGGAGACAGAACCACACAGCGCCCAGAGCGTCGTCGAGAATGCCGTTTCCCTCGCAAGTAAATTCAAGGAAATGGGAATGCCTGTATTCTTTGTCCATGTAAGCCAGAAAGGCAGCGTCCCTTTAAGCGTAATTTCGGATGCGACCTTTGCCAGACCCGCCTCGATGCCAGAAAACTGGTCAGACTTCGTGCCTGAACTGGGCGTAACTGATTCTGATCTTGTCATAACAAAGAGGCAGTGGGGAGCATTTTATGGAACAGACCTTGAACTGCAATTGAGGAGAAGGAAGATCAGCACGATAGTCCTATGTGGAATAGCTACGTCCTATGGTGTTGAAAGTACCGCGAGATTTGCCTACGAGTATGGTTTCAACCAGATATTTCCGGAGGATGCAATAACAGACATGTCAGAGGATGCACACCGCGTTTCCGTGGAGTATATTCTGAAAAGGATTGGTCTGGTCAGAAGCACCCGGGAAATACTGTCTGCGCTCCAAGGCACATAAAGTACTGCCTACTTTGGGCGCGAAACTTTCCTCTCTCCCCGGGTTCGCATCAGGTGAAACAGCTGTGATAGGGCCAGTACACAGAATATCAGACCTGTCATCAGGCTCAGGAAGAAGAATATCTCCAGCGAGGTGAAGACTGGAACTCCATAGAGGGCAAGAAGGGACTCCGATGGGAATATCCCCTGGGCAAAACTCAGTATCATCATCAGTATGCCGTCAAGTATTGTGAAGAGGAAGAGGCGGTTTACCTGCGAGAATATGGGCATCTGAAGGCTATCAGCGCTAAAGTTCGGTATGAGCACAACCATTACAGCATAGGCTGCAAGCAGCAGTCCTATGATTTCTCCGTAATAACCTATTGTGGCGCTCTGCTGGAAGTAGTTGATCAGGTTCTGAGAAAAAATATCGAGCGAGTACACGCTGATGTACTGCTCAGTCATGAAGAAAGTGATCAGGAATGAAGTGATAAGTATCGTTTTTACCTTGTAAGTGGACTCGATTTTCTCGCGGATCTTGATTGGTGCCAATGGCTTTCTTATTAAATACAAGCTATAAAATATTTGTCTGTCAATGCCTAACAATTAACCGCTGGCTGTGCGTTACCACAGCGTTGTAGTCATCCGTGAAGCCTTAACTCGGAACACTTTTAGGGAACAGCTCCGGTTTCATGTCAAGAATTCCTGCAAGCTCCCTCACCTTCTTCGGTATCTCTGCCATCATGATCCTGTCACCGACATCAGTGAGGTATATCTTTGAAAGCTGCAGGATAGCGTCTTTCACGCTTATCCTGCTGTTGATCCTCTTTTCTTTCAGCAGCTTCAGGATCCTGTAAT
>JAJYUI010000032.1 GCA_021792595.1 Thermoplasmata archaeon
ATATGGAAAGAGTCGTAACAAAATTCGGATCGGGAGCAAAGGTGGATTGCCCAAAGGAATTCCTGGGAAAGAAGGCCTATCTTATAATTGAAAAAGACGAAGAGTGAGGACTTCTGTCCCAGAGTCGACTCCAGCAATGGATATATATACGTTGCAAATGAAGGTTCTAGCAGCGTATCAGTGATCAACGGTGCAAGCAATACTGTGATAGATACAATAGCGGTTGGATCAGCACCATGGGGAATCTCCTTCGACTCCAGCAATGGATATATATACGTTGCAAATTATGGTTCTAACAGCGTATCAGTGATCAACGGTGCAAGCAATACTGTGATAGATACAATAGCGGTTGGATCATTTCCAGATGGAGTTTCCTTCGATTCCAGCAATGGGTACGTGTACGTTGCAAATGGCATTTCTAACAACGTATCAGTGATCAACGGCGCAGATAATACTGTGATAGATACAATAACAGTTGGATTAGATCCAGTTGGAGTCTCCTTTGACTCCAGCAATGGTTACGTGTATGTTGCAAATTATAATTCTGGAACAATCAGCATAATTACCACTTCAACTACAAAATCGGTAAGCAAATACACAGTAACATTCACAGAATCAGGATTGCCATCAGGGACATCATGGTCAGTCACACTTAACGGCACAAGTGAATCATCCACATCCGGCACAATAACATTCACAGAACCGAACGGAACATATTCATACACTGTTAGTAGCGTATCCGGATATTCGGTATCTCCATCATCTGGAAGCATTACAGTCAGTGGCAAGAACTTCAATCAGGCAGTAACATTCACACCAACTACAACATCGGTAAGCAAATACACAGTAACATTCACAGAATCAGGATTGCCATCAGGGACATCATGGTCAGTCACACTTAACGGAACAAGTGAATCTTCCACATCCGGCACAATAACATTCTCCTTACCGAACGGAACATACTCATACACTGTTAGTAGCGTATCCGGATATTCTGTATCGTCATCGTCAGGTTCCATATCTGTTAATGGTGCCAGTGTATCAAAAACTGTTTCATTTACACCCATCAATAAATCGACCCCACCATCTGGCATATCCAGCACAGAGCTATACAGCATAATTGGTGTGGTTGCGGCAATTGCAGTAATCGGTTCTGTGCTTGCAATTATGAGGAGGAAGAGGTAATATCTCTTCTAAAATTTTTAATGTCACGCTATTCGATTAGAAGAATAATCGCATACGGCCCTCCGCATTCTGTATTAAATTGCTTGAATCCTACTCTCAAATTACTTTGAGATCGTATAGTTTTAGAAATAGAGGGCCGTTGAAAAAAGTGATAAACTTCGAGTCAGTTCCTTTGCGGCTATCAACCTGTCATGTAGTTCGGGGATATCGAGGGACAGAAAAATATCCCATCTGTCTTCTGGAAAATTGGATTGGAAGATAAAAGAGGTCCCTCTTAGTTCATCCACGGCTTGCTTGACAGCACCCTTCGGGTCGGCCAATCTTAGCCTCCCTTTCATTGAAATATAAATGAATTCCCCCATCACTATCTGCGGCACCAGAATCGAAGCCTCTCCTCTTTCGGCTAGAGAAAATACATCAGATGCGGGACTTGGCAAATTATCCTCTAGATATCTAGCTAACCCAAGCGTATCTGTTATGAAGTTTTTCACAACTTCCACTCTTCTCTAAAGCCTTTAATGTCTTTCTCGAATCCTTCGGTGTCCACCTTGCCCTTTAACATCCCTCTCAAAGTCCCTTTCCCATATCTGACAATAATGCCTTCTCCATAGCTCAGGTGATATTTATCTCTCAAATGCTTGAAATGGATGACGAAAACCTTTGGAAATCGAAGAATGCTGTGCTTGAAAACGGGAAATGTTCAATAGCATGAATTCATTTCCCAGAAAAGAGTGATGAGGTCCGCTTCTAACCGCCTGACAGGGCTGATGACTTCTACGCAAAGGTGAACCGCTTATGATAAGCGGTGGATCGTAAAGGACCTGGAAGTGAATTAAATGGAACTGAGGTTTGTAGCATTAGTGGCAGCAGGTAGCGCGACAGGAGGAGTCATGAGATACCTGGTATCAGGCGCACTGACAAGGGGAGACTTCCCATGGGGAACTTTCGCAGTTAATTTCACAGGAACTTTCCTCCTGACCCTGCTGTTTTTCATGTTCATTCAGGGAGGATATCTCAATCCGGACCTGAGGACATTCCTGTTTATCGGGGTCTTCGGTGGTTACACCACATTCTCCACGTTTGGACTGGAAACAACAACGCTGATAAGGGAATCCCAGTTTGCACTAGCAGGTGCAAACATCCTGCTAAATGCGGGTCTGTGCCTTGCTGGAGGCATGGTCGGAGCGATGGCGGGAACCTGGCTCGGAGGTACCTGAAATGGATCTGGAAGAAAATGCGGTATGCATGAAGATTTACCTGGGAGAATCCGATCATTATGACTCACTTCCCGCTTACAAGGCGGTTGTACATTTCCTGAGGGAGAAGGGGATATGGGGCGCAACAGTCATCCGTGGCATCTACGGCTTCGGCAAACAGAGCAAGTTTCACTCATCAATTCCTTTGCGCCTCAGCGAAGACATGCCAATTCTTATCGAAGTTGTCGACTCGAGGGACAAACTCATGGGGTTGATACCGGAGTTAAGCCAGATGGTCACCGAAGGCTTGATCACCATGGAAGACGTCAAAGTGGTCAGGCACATGGACTGACTCATGTTTCTCCCAGCAGATTGCCCGAAGATGCCATGAGCATGATTCATTACGTTCAGCATCTGTAATGCATGCGACAGGATGCAATTTAGGCGGCGACATTCAGGCAGGACTTGTTGAAAGTTGGTACCGGCAATGGCGGATTGCCGGATCTGTTTGTCAGTGGCTCATTCTCCTGGCTCAAGCATTTATATCTTTCATCAGATTGCTCTCAATGAAACCGTCGGTCAGTGTAATCATGCTGGGTGTTGACGACTTCGATACATCATTGAGATTCTACAGGGACGGCCTCAAATTCCCTACCGATGCAATGGAAACAGATAGCGTTGCGTTCTTTGATCTCGACAACATTATCATTGCACTGTATCCGAGGGCGAAACTTGCAAAGGACGCAGGAGTTGCAAGCAACGGAGCAGGATTTGACGGTGTCACGCTGGCCCACAATGCGGTGAACACTGATGAGGTCGACAGGATATTCCGCGATATATCATCGCTTGGTGCAAGGATAGTCAAGCCCCCGGGCATAACGACCTGGGGCGGCTATGGAGGTTACTTTGCAGACCCCGATGGGCACCTGTGGGAAGTTGTCTATAATCCAAAATGGAAGATAACGGACGAAGGAAAAGCAACAAGGAATAAATCTGGAGTCCAATAGGATTAAGTACGTATTGCATGATTGGAAAAGCGGTGACAAGGTGCACGATACCAACATGCATGTCAGAAACCCGGAATGGACTGGCCAATGCATGAATCTCCTTAGGGGAAAGCACGCCGGTCCAGGCGTAATGCAGCGTCCTGGCGGATTTGAGACCATGGAGAAAATCCTCGAAAGGCACAGGAAGTATTGCTTGATGCCTAAAGATAGCAGTGTGTTTGCAATGCAGGCCGGTTCAGAGATATTGCCCACTGGAGAAACAGGCTACTGGAAACATGTTTGGACGGGAATCACCCCCCACGGGACCGGATGGCGTATCCCTCCGAAATTCCATGGGCATGACGTTGCAACTGCTGCAGTGAGAAGGATCTTGGAGGAAGTACACAGGGAATTCCATGGGAAATACCCGAACGCGTTTCCTTCAATTGAAAACACCCCGCCAGATTCAATATCTTGGGAAAATGGATTCTCCCACACAGGCGAGTGGGAGGTGGAGTGCCCGCCTGCAAACAAGCCGGAGTGCAATGAGTTGTGGATCCCACCAGTAGTGGGTGGCGAGCACAGTGTGTAACAACATGAATAAGATGACCTTATGGATTGTGATCAATAATGTCGAATTCACTGAACTTCCTCGGTGAACCCTACCTTCTTGAAGATGAGCCTTTAGAAGGAACGATGATCACGTTCATAGCCGATGATTTTCCAGGTTCGCCCAGCTACCAGAGTTCCGTGATCAGCATCGACGATGTTGCCGACGAGATCGGTCTCAGGCATGAGATCATTCTCATCTCCCCTGCCTTGAGGTCAGGAAGGTTCTCGCAGGCCAGGGAACTTGAATCCAAAATTGAATCGGTTTCAGTGGTATACTCCAGTGGGAGGAACCAGGGCGAGGCATTGATGAAGGCGCTGGACAGCAGCGTCGGGAGACTGCTTGTGTTCTTCTCTCCCGATACTGTTTACGACCTATCTGCATCAGACGTACTGATCGAATTCATAAGGCACAGGGACAAGAAACTGCTGTTGTCAAACCTCAGGGCCTTCCCAAAGAGCCTCCTGGAAGTCACCGGAGGAATACATCCATTCCGCTATGGTGCGCTCACGAACCTCTTCGCCCGGATGGCGAACGTCTTTGGGATAATCACATGCCAGGTCCCGGGAATGAACCCTGTCAGGATTTCCAGTAACATTGACACAGCATTAGCAGCAGTTCACGGTTCGAGGTTCAAGGGAGTCGTGGGTGCCATGGCCGCGAACGGGTTACATACAGGTGACTCGGGTCTCTTTGTCCGGCACGGAGAAAAGAGACTGCGGAGATTCACTCTATCGATCTTCCTGCACATAGCCGTGATTGCATCGAGAGTAAGGTACCACTTCATGAAGAGAGCCTACAGGGGCTCTTTCGTGCACCTTGCAGAATCAGCCTTCGAATCAATGGTTCTCGAGGAATACCGGAGATTCACAGGAGATAGTGAAATGAAGATAGAGATGAGCGACAGAGACCTGGACATTGTGCGAAAGAGGAGCGTACTCTGGGAACGCTCCGAAAAGACCCTTGCGAAATTCATATCCCTGCAGCATTACTGAGCGTTGACCCTAACGATTAAATTATGCGGCAAATTGCCGTATGGTGCGTTTAGTTGTATTCGTAATCTTGACGATACTGTTGATTCCTGGACTCCCTGCCATCTCAAGTCACGGCAGCCATGGAGGTCGTCAGGTAATGACTCCCCAGACGTTCGGAACTTCCATAACGCACATTGGAAACAATTATTCCCGGTCGACATACACGCTTGACTCAAGCGTAAGCCTGCTGAATGAGAGCTTATGGATCGTGAATACCACGCTCTACTTTTCCGGAAACCTATCCATATCAATCATGGATGCATCGTTCCACTTGCTCGACAGTGCAGTCATGCCCGAGAACCTGGCAAGCAAGCTGGAAATAGCCGTCCAGTCCAACAGCATGAATTCCGGGCTCTATGTATTCAATTCCTCCGTAAACCTGAACGGCAGGCTTTCAGTTGATAACAGCGCTTTCACTGCTTTCAGATCCACCTTTGGTTCAAGGACTGCGATGGAATATGTCTTGAATGGTTCGCGTGTAACGCTCGTCAACTCCAGCCTGAGGGGCCTGAGCAACAGGACAATGGGTGAAATCCCCGATGGAAACCTGATTTACGACGCATCGCCATTGAGCAGCAACGTTACGGTACCCCTCTCGGTACACCCCGGTGAAAACAGAACATTGATCAACATGATAAAGCTGAACATTTCATATTCGGGAAACAACCCCCTTAACGGTTCTTACCTTGTCTTTCATGCAATGGGGGTGGAGAGCGAGAGGGTGAATTTCCCCAACACCGGCAGTGCCACGCTGAGAAAGGAGATCTCAGTGATTTACAGGATCACGGCAGGGAATATTTCCGCTCCAATTCTGTACAATGCCTCCCTGAAACTGATCTATGACGGTTCAGGCCAATGTAACTCCACGCTGTGGGGAGTGAACATAACGCTCCTCACAAACGACTCGGTGAACTACTGGGGGGAGGACGCATTTGACCTCGTGCTTCTTAACTCCACGATCGCCTGCATAAATTCCTCCATACCTCTGCGAAGAGGAAACTGGTACTCCGAAGGGAAGGAGATCAATCCGCACAAACGCGGTACGGTTCTCATGAACTCCACAGCATACCTGGTGTCCGCATCTTCCTCATACGGAAACAGGAGTTTTGGCATCGACTCACTGCTAGCGTTCGGCAACAGCACAATAGATATCCTCGCACAGTGTAGGATCGTCCTGCGTGACAACGGTGGAGACGTCAACCAGAGCCATTTGGAAATAGGGCCATATGTCGGAGCGAATCGGTCCATTGATTACAACACGACTCTTTCCGGGCTGGTTGCAGCCACTTCATCGCTCCTGCGGCATTCCATAGGCGATGGGCCCGAAACGTTCACCGTACCGGTTTCTGAATATGAAAATAGCCAGATGGATGGAAAGTTTCTCGGAGACTCCATTGTCTCGCTGTACAACTATTCGGCAACATTTTCCGTCAACAATTCCATGGCAATGGACGGCCACCCGCTGGCCATGATAGTCAACATGACCATGCCTGTGATAAGCGTGCAGTCACATGATGGATATATCGACAGCGTCAACGGATCCTTCACATGCAACATTACTGACAGCTACATGCCTGCTGGCATGATGAAGGCACAGCTGGTGGTATGGGACCACGGGCGCTTCGGAATCATCTCTGAAGAGAACCTGACCATGAATTCGCCGGGGGAGCGTTCAGTCACGTTTCGCACAACACCTGTCAGTTTTCCACCTGGAGCATACAACATTACCCTGGATCTTCTCGTCCCATCGGGTTCAAGCGGAGGGAACAGGCTCCGGTTCGTGTTTCCCACTGTAATTGAAGAGACTGGAGGGATCCAGATGAACACTTCGATCAGCCTGTCACGTGGTACGCACTTCCTCCATATCTGGCTGGCAAACAGGTTCCCTGTCAGCGTTCCGGTGATTGGCGTTGACGTCGTGGGATACGGGAATATTTCCATTTTCAGGACAAACCTCTCCGGAGTTGCACCTGGGGAAACCGTGGGTTGCACAGTCTCGCTTGCGAACCTCACGATTCCCCAGGAACTACATGTCACTCTGGCTCTCCCTTCATTCTACTTGTCTGGTGGGTACAGCACTAACACAACCATCTATTATGATCCAGTGTGTGCAATAGATTTTCATGAGGCAGGCATACTTGGTGGACAGCCCTGGGCATTGCTGATTGCTGGCAGGCACTATGAAACCATGAATCACGATATAAGGGTCAACGTTTCCTACGGACAATACGAATGCGGGATAGTGGCTCCCCAGGGGTACTATTTCCACCAAAATATCTCCTTCCTCGCCGATTCTCCTGAACTGAACCTGACCATGAACTTCACCCGGATAATGTATAAGATAGTCGTGGTTGGGATGGGCATCCCCATTTTCGATCCATTCTATATGGCATGTGGAGGGGCCACCTACAAGTCATACGTGACATATCTCAACATGTCACTCCCGCCCGGCACATATTCATTCCTGGTGTGGGGGTCAGGCAGGTACTCTCCGGATAAAGATACAATGTTCCTCAATGTAACATCAACCGGGTATCTCTTGACAATACAGTTCTCGAAGATAACCGGGAACTGGCTGCAGTCACTGCAGGGATACACCGGTCTACTGGATTTTCTTGAAATCATGGTGAGCGCGTCCGCAGCCGGCTGGTTCCTCTGGAGGAGGAGGTTCTCGCACCGCATTGACTTCGGGCCATACAGGGTCGAGCGTAAGGAGAAGAAGTGATGAGTACCGGTGCTGCAAAGGATGCCGTGACTAATATTTATAGGCAGAAATGATACAATTCCCGTTGAAGGCAAGAATATTGATACCGGGACATTCGGAGAGGAAGGAATTCCAGCTGGACAACTGCTTCGTTGCATCAGAGGTTCCACTTTACATTGGAGTGATTTGCAAACCGTCAGATCCGGCATGGTCACAACTCCAGGCGTCCAGGGAAGTGCTCCTCGTGGAAGATGGAAGCCAGAAGCCGTTTGTGCAGGAGTACAGGATCGAGGTGGGAGAGAGCACAATATTTTTCAT
This sequence comes from Thermoplasmata archaeon, assembly GCA_021792595.1. GTDB lineage: Archaea > Thermoplasmatota > Thermoplasmata > Thermoplasmatales > Thermoplasmataceae > JAMDBT01. The sequence goes on from JAJYUI010000032.1 coordinate 8,034, forward strand.
CAAACCGAAAGCATCGGCGGAGTGAGGACTCACAGCACGAATCCTGTTGCGACGTTGAGCAGTATGGCGACTGCCACGGTGATAATGTAGATCTCCTTGTTCCATCTCCAGATCTTTGCACCGTCGAACATCCATACCGGGATCATGTTGAAGAGACAGAACCATAGGTTAAGTGCGCCAACGCTCCCTATGATGTATGCAATCAGCCCCTTGCCAAGCAACAGGTATATCGAGTAAAGGACCGTCCCGACCACCAGGTTCCACAAAGGTCCGGCATAACCGACCTTGCCAATGCGTTCATTGTCAAATATTCCCGAGAAATAGACTGCTCCGGGGGCAGCGAAAACAAATCCAAGCGGTGCAGAAATAAGCGCGATCAGTGCACCGACAGGCCACAGCTTGAACCTGGAAATTCCTCCCAGCCTTCTCGCCACGTACCTGTGCATCATTTCATGCCCAAGGAATGCAGTCAGGGAAATGGAGGCTCCGAGAACCCCGACAAGCCACAACGGGGCGTTCCTGTTAAGAACGTACCACCATACAGAAAGGGCAACAAAGAGGACAAAGAATCCAAGCAGGATATCCCTTGCTTCCTCCCGGTCAAACCGGTCAAGGAAATTCAAACGCCGCCTCCGAGCCTGTTCAGGCTTTCGACATATTCCATCAGGGCAAGTATGTCCATTGCATCTGAAATTCCCAGCTTCAGGAAGTACGCTATTTCAAGAGGATTCTGCCTGATGTTGTTCTTTATGGCCAGTTTAAGCAGCCGGTTCCCCTGGGAATTGGAAGTATCCGGTTTTCTCCTGGAAGAGGAGACCTTCCTGATGTACAGGTAAAGGTTCTTTGCAACCATCACGTCGGGGCTCTCCATGCATGAATATATCACGTTGATCCTGAGATCGGGAATTCCCTTTGCCCTGTTACTTTTCACGGCCTTCTGGATCACTTCCCTGGACAGCAGTTCATATTTCTGTTCATTGATGTCTGAATAATAGCTCTCCTCGTCCAGGAAATTATAGATCTGGTCGACCATTGCGATGGGTATCCCGGCGTAAGCGACTGCATCCGGAGGGTCAAGGACCTTTCCCATCCTGAACTCAGTGTCAAGGAGGTTTGCCGTATACGTTGTAATGCTGAAGAAATTCTTCCTCACGTCCATTTCTTCCGTGAGTTCGCCGAACAGCGAGGGATCTATCAGGGAGCCATGGTATTGCCCAATCAGTTGTTCCGCTGTCTTGAAATCGTTCCTCTCAAGATAGCTCCTGATGATGAATCCCAGGTTTTCAGAGTTGAGCACACCTTTATCTGACTCGAAGAGTGACACGATCTCCTTGAACATCCCATGGTCGAAATAGAGCCTGATCGCGGAGTTGACCAGCCTCGTCTTTTCCTCTTTGGCGACTGCGAACTTCATGCCTTTCTTCAGCACGGAAGTTGCATCTCTCGTGTTCCCCGACAGTTCAAGGAGCCTTGAAAGTTCTGAATAATTCCCAATCGCTGACGGGTAGTCCTTAAGAAGCTGCCTCCTGACCTCGATGGCCGACCTGAGGTCGCCAGTTCTCTCGAACCCGTCTGCCGTTATCGATCCTATGTAGTAATCCCCTGTCTCGTCATACTTCTCCTTCACCGACTCCCTGACCTCTGCATTCTTCCAAAGCGTCTCAGCGACATGCTTGAGTCCACGGATGAATTCCATGTCCTCTCCATCTCCGTTCGCTATGTACTCCTTCAGATCGCCAATCTTGAGCTGTGCTGTCTTCAGCTTTGCCCTAAGGTAGGAGTTCGGAACGACCTTTGAGACAAGTTCATCGGCTTCTGCATACCTTCGAAGGGAGATTAGGGCATCCACTAGATTACCCATTCTTGAAGGACTTGCTCCAAAATCCATAGACCTGGCATAATGGTGAATGGCTTCGTTAAGCTTGTTGTCCATGTAGTAGAGGTCGCCAAGAGCATACTCCAGCTCACTGTCATTCATCCTGTTTCCGTGGGGAACGATTATCTCGATTGCCTTCTCAAACTGCCCGAGCCTGATGCATATGGAAGTGAGCTTTACAAGGTCTTCCCTGGCAGCAGCATCGGATTTGCAGATTGGTTCCAGCATCCGAAGCGCGTTGAGGTAATCGCCCGATCTGAGATATCCCTCGGAGATGATCCTCCTGACCCATACAGATCCATCCTCGAAATCCTTCAGGATGGCAAATATGCTGTCGAAAGCATCCTTCCCTGCCTCTGACTGCAGGAACTCATATATCTCGTGTCCAGGGACATGAGATGACGAATGTATTGACCCGAGCCTCTTCAGGGCGTCGAGGATAACTGGAACATCCCCCTCACCAATCGCCAGGATGGCACTAAGGCGGAGAAAATCGGCATTCGTCAGCTGTCCAAGTGCCCTGTCAATGAACTTCCTCGCCTGCTGGTTGTTTCCCATGGCCCTATAGATGGACGCCCTCGTGTATAGCGCGAACGGGTCCTCGCTCTTAGGATCAACGGAAAGCTCGAAAAGCGATTCAGCGCTCTCAATCTGTTTCATCTCAATCATCTTTGTGACAATCGGGAACGTGAGGAACTCAGAATCTCTGACGTCTGACAGATCCGTCTCAGAATCGAGGGAGGATATGATCTCCACGACGGTAAGTACGGAAACATACTTCATGCCGGAAAGTATCCCCCTTACAGACTCGCTGGTGTCGTTCCCGCGCAGCACTGTGTATTTTGCCAGAATCCATGCAAGGGCGATGGAGCCTGTTTCCTTGACAATCCCTTCAAGCTCCTTGTCGGGAGGGTCAACCTCGCCCCTCAACTCCCCGACAACTCTTGAAATCACGATCCTCGGCTCTCCCTCGAGCGGAATGCTTTCGAGTGATGAAATCAGTGAATCTCTTCTGAATTTCCTGAATATTGCATCAATGATCTGCCCCCTGAGGCAAATGCCAGGGTCTGATCTTATTATCCCCAGTGCCTGTTCAGCATTGCCTTTGTTGATTGAGGCTGACACATACAGCACCTTCTGGCTCTCGCTCGGGTTCTCCGATTTGCCATACGCTTCTATGAGTCCGTCGTATTCCCCAAGGCTGTACATGGTCTGCAGAATGAAATCGAGCGCCTTCTGGCTTGACTTGTCCACCTCCAGAATCTTGTTTGCCGTCTCCATTGCACTATTTTCGTCCCCCAGTGTGCTCTCAAGATCGAGCTTCATTTCCAGGTATGCAAGGTCGTCCCCAAATTTCTGCTGGTACCGCAATAATTCCTTCCTTGCCTCATCAAACCTTGACAGGAAAACAAGTGAGGAGATTCTCAGCAGCAGGATGGGCTTGGCCGGGTCCTTTATTGTTTCCGTAAGCCCAACCACCGCCTCAAAGTCCTTGAGCTTTGCCTTTACGGAAACAAGTTTTGGGATCACCTTCCCCCTGTCTCCCCCCAATTCAATGGCCTTCTCATAGTAAGACTCGCTCTGGGAAAACCTCTCCAACTCGGCCAGTATCTCTGCCATGTCGAGTGCAGATTCAACGCTCTCGGGATTTAGCGAGGATTCCCTCTTTGCGGCTCTCAGGGATATTTCCAGGTTGCGGCATTTCCCTCCAAGGACTATCACCCTCCTGAGAAGATTGGCCTCAATCGAGTCGACCTGCAGTTCCTCAAGGTACCTGCCAAATTTTTCCCGGTCCCCAACGGCATACATGTTCTCAAGGAGATCCAGGAGTATATCCTGATCCTTCCAGCGAGCATAGCACTCCTCCAGGAACTCAACGGACTCGGGCGAAGGCCTTGCCTTGAGGACATTCTGTATGATCCCGTCCACCTCATCCCGGGAGGTTGCCTGTCCGAGAGCCTTCCTGAAGATGGATGCATTTATCACGCCCAGTGAAGAGAGATAGGTGGAGGCGACAATATACTGCTCTTCTGATGTTATGGACCGCTCTATGAGGGAGTCGATCCTTGCATAGGCGCCAAATCTCCTGTCGGAGAGGATCTTCTGGAAGGCATCTTTCTTTCGTCCTTCGCTGATCTGGATCTCTGTGTCGAGTATATCGGCGAAGAAATTCATCTTCTCGCTGGAGCGCAATATACGGAGCACTTCCATTTTCTTTGAAAGGCTCATGGACGGGGATTCCATCAGGACGTAAAGGGAGTCAAGCAGGTGCCTGTCAGGTTCCTCGTCAAGAGACTCGCAGAATTCCCTGATGGAATCTATGATCTTGTCAATTTTCTTCTGTGAAAGTCTTTCCGAATCGCCAAGAGTGAAGCCGGTTATGGAAGTAACTATCTTCCTTGAGGCTCTGTTGGGCTTGCTGTCTGCCATTTAAGCTCCTGTTAAACCAGTATGTTCCTAGGGATTATGTACTCTGCCCTTTATCAACTTTGCATCAAATGATGGAAACCTGTCGATGGCATCACTCAGATACTTTTCCCTGAGCCAGCCGTATGACTTATAATTGGCCTCTGCCATCATCAGCATTTCATCCCCCCTCTTTTTCTCCCTGGCAGGAGATCCAAGGAGAAGGCTGTTTTCATTGGATACCGTGCCCTCCGTAACGAGCGCGCCGGCAGCGACGACCGTACCCCTCTGGATATGGCACCTGTTCATCACTATTGACCCCATTCCAACAAGAACCGTATCATCAATTCTCGAACCGTGGATGATCGCATTGTGCCCCACTGACACCCTCGGTCCAATGATTGAAGGATTATCCCTCTCAACATGTACAGAGACGTTATCCTGAATATTCGTATCGTCCCCAACCCTGATCTCGTTCAGGTCTCCCCTGAGCACTGCATGATCGAATATTGCAACCCTGTCACCGAGGGTCACTGTTCCCAGCAATACTGCAGTAGGGGCTACATAGCAATCCTTTCCAATGTCAATTGCCATCTGCAAAGATTCGCATAGCGTACATAATACTGACGCAGGTAACCTGTTCATCTTTTATATTCATCAATGATCTACAGACTCAATGTCAGTGAAACCAGGAGAACGCCCCAGACTGTTTGGAACAAACGGGATAAGGGGGAGACCGAATGAGCTTCTCACGCCGGATTTCTGCCTTTCCATTGGGAAAGCCGCGGCCACAAGGTTCGGCGCACCCGAGATCGCTATCGGAAGGGACACCAGGAGGAGCGGGGATTTTGTGCTCTCATCAGTAGCGGCAGGGGTACTGTCTACTGGCACGAATCTAATAGACCTTGGAATCCTTCCAACTCCTGCTCTCCAGTATTACTGCAAGACCAGGAAAATCCCGGGAATCGTGATCACTGCATCACACAATCCACCCGAGTTCAACGGGATAAAATGCATAGACAGTGATGGAACGGAACTCTCCGCCAGGGAGGAAGAGGAGATAGAGAAGATTCACTATTCAGGGAATTTCAGGTCAGTTGACTGGAAATTGATAGGCACATTTTCGAAGGATGATACGGCAGTGACGTCGTATATCGAGGCGATCAGGCAGAGGGTATCCGGCACCATAACTGGGAAATCTTACAGGATAGCAGTGGATCCGGCCTGCGGTGCTGCCTATGCCTCCACACCGAGGCTCCTCTCCGAGCTTGGATGCAGGATAACGTCAATCAACTGTTATCCAGACGGGCTCTTCACATCGAGAAACCCGGAACCACGGCCGGAGAATCTTGGGATCCTCATTTCAATGATGAAGGAGGGTGATTTTGATCTCGGGATTGCCCATGACGGAGATGCCGACAGGGCTGCATTCGTTGATGAAAACGGGGATTTTGTGGAAGGCGACAGGATACTGACTCTCCTGGTTAAGCATCTTTCCAGGAAAGGCGACGTGATAGTGACTCCTGTAAGCACGTCAGACTCGGTTGATGATGTGGCCGGGGAGATCGGTGCCCGTGTGCTGCGCACAAGGATCGGTGCACCGGTAGTTGCCAGGTCGATGATAGATAACAGGGCGACGCTCGGAGGAGAAGAGAATGGCGGGGTAATTTTCGGCGATCATCAGTACTGCAGGGATGGTGCAATGACTGCCGCCTATGTTCTCTCAATAATGTCCACCACAGGAAAGACGCTATCTTCTCTTTTGTCGGAGATTAAGAAATACAGCATCAGGAAGGGATCAGTTCATTTCACAGGGGACTGGAACGAACTCTCTGGCCATATTGAGAGAAGCATGCCAGGCTCAAGGATCGACAGGACAGATGGGTTGAAGATTTTTGGAGATGGGGGCTGGGCCCTCATCAGGAAGTCTGGAACGGAGCCAATCGTAAGGATCTATGCCCATGCGGAGAATGAGCGTGACTGTACCGCCATCTTCGGGAAGTTCAGGAAGATCGTGGAGGAATTCACCTCATAGTTTTCTGTAGGCTCTCCCAAACCTGTACAGTGATGTGATTATCCCGCCAATCATGAACCATATCAGGACGACTGTTGTCACGTTAAGCTTCAGGATGAATGTATATGAATGCGGGAGAACGAACTGGAGCAGGCATGCCAGTATTATGATCACCAGCCGGTACGATCTTCCTAGAGGGCCGGCATAGTCCCTCTCAAGTCCAAGCGCCTGTGCCTGGGTTCCCATGTAGCTTGTCATCATGACACCAGCAACGGCGCCAAGGGCAAGGAGGCTGTTGCCGTAAACACTCAGGCCCATGCCGGCTACAAGCATTATGTCGGAATACCTGTCCCCGAAGTGATCGAGGAGATCCCCCTTCCTGGATGCTATTCCCTGGTGCCTCGCAGCATGGCCATCTGCTGCATCAAAATAAGCCGAGAAAAGTATGGTTATGAATGCAAGGAGCAGAAAATAACCTGAGAGATAGTAGGATAGCCCTCCGAGCCCTGCAAGGACCACGGACGACACAGTGAGAGCTGCGGGGCTGAAATTCTCCATGGGAGAGGCAATCTTACCTGCAAATCCTTCTCCCCTCCTCTCCGCCATGCTTAGTACAACATTACTCGGTATTTCTTTATTGGCTCCTTAACTGGTTGGCGACCTTCCTGATCAGTTCCGAAACAATCCCGAAAGTCTGTTCCCTTGAGAGCCCGGATGCATTCACGGCAAATATCCTGCCCGAGGGCACCGTTTCCAGCGCCTCGAACCTGATCGTTTCCGACCTCTGCACTTCGAGGTTTTCCGCGATCTTGGCATCCGGGTAACCCCTTGCCATCATCCTCTCCTTAAGGGTATCCTCGTCATTTTCCAGTATTATGGCTGCGCGGCAGTCAAGGAGGTGGGAATAATGCGATTCCACGATTGAGTCCATGGGGACGTCCCTGGATCTCATGCAGTCGATGTCAGCCTCACCGGATGATATGCAATCTGAAAAAGCTACGTCGGCGGAAACGCACTCGAATCCTTCTTTCGCAAGGTCCTCGCACAGTGTGGTCTTGCCTGTGCATGGAATGCCGGTCAGGGCGATCACCTGTTCCCCCCATCCCTACTTCCGGGATATGCTGACAGGTGTCTCCTTGAGGACACGGGCGGAAGGTGAATGCCCGTTATTCTAGCTCTGCTGCGGAGGGTGTAGGAGTGATAACCCCTGGCATCACCGCAGGACGGGCACTTCAGGCCGGACTTTCCAACATTCCTGTAAAAAGAACCGCAGGAGCAAATGGACGGTGCCCTGCGGTACTCCTCGGCCTGTGTGATCACATTTAGCTTCTCGAGATTGAGGTTCCCGCTGTTGTAAGATCCTGTGATCTGGACCATGTCACCTGGCCTGAGCATCCTGAATGCGGATGCCAGGCTGCCAGACTCTTCATATGCCGCAGTTCTCACTAACATCCCCCTCCAGTTAACGTCGCAGAACCAGTGCCCGCCATCGGAGCCAACAGGGAGTGAAGCTACCGTTCCCGTAATGCTGCACGTCAGCAGATCGGTGAGCTGTTCCGGTTCTTCCACGACGTTGTCATCGGTTCCCTGGTTCGTCACGAACAGCATGTACCTGCCACACCTCGTCTCCTCATGCTGTTGCAAAGTTTCCATGAGACTGCGGAGCACCACATGATCGTGTCCCCTGATCCCCAGGTAAACAGGAGTTCTCGGGGACGGAAAAATCGTCGCCCGTTGGTTCTCTTCATCCATGGATGCAAACGTCCCCGGGATTGAGTCTATCTCCCTGGCAAGGCCGATCATTCTCCCGTTGTCCGGACGTGGGCCCGCATGGTCGTATCCCAGGAGCTCGTACGTGGTTCTCTCCTGCTCCCATGAAATCGCGGCAGTTGCCCCGATGAGCCCCCTGCCATTGCCCAGGTAACGGTACGATGCTCCCTCCTTCTCAAGCAGTTCCATCGCTTCTTCGAGCATGATCTCCCTCCTGAGGGCTTCACGATAGAACCATGAGGGAAACCTCGTGCTGCTCACCACTATGCCCGGATTTGTGTTCGGGTGCTTCCCGTACTTTTCCTTCACAATCTCGAGAACCAGGCCGGCCACTTCCTCAGGGTCCCCTGTTTCGCCGCAATCATTCCATGAAAGCACCTTCCTGGAGCCGTACCTGCCCACATCGATGGCTTCACCCCTTCCTGTTCCAAGCCTTGCGGTGAGAGCTGCATTCCCTCTTGTCTTGTACGGGATGTTTGGGTTGAGCCTTACAAGGCCCGGAAAACCAATGAGGTCAAGGTCAAGCCTGTGTATGACCTCTGTCATGAGGTAAGTCGTGCACATGCCTCCCGGGAAATCGGTGTCGTCAATTGCGATATACAATCAGGATCCGAACCTCCTCTTCCGGTTCTGGTAGGATCGGATCGCCCTGAGGAAGTCCACCTTTTTCAGGTCCGGCCAGTTTACATCTGAAAAGTACAGTTCGGAGTAAGCCGCCTGCCAGAGAAGGAAGTTGGATACTCTCTCCTCTCCGCTGGTTCTCAGGACAAGGTCAGGATCAGGGATTGTGCCGTCATACAGGTACTCCCTGAAGGTCTCCTCGGTGATCCCCGAAAGATCCATTGATCCATCCTTCACCCTCGCGGCAATTTTCTTGACCGCATCGACTATCTCCGCCCTGCCGCCATATCCAATCGCGAGGTTAAGCCTGAAACCCCTGTTGTTCCCAGTCTTCTTCTCTGCGTTGCTGATTGCAGCACGGAGTTTTTCAGGCAGTTTTTCAGTATCTCCCAGGACCTTGATCCTGATGCTGTTCTCCCGGACCCTGGCGTCCACAGCCAGTTCATTGAGGGAGTCCGTGATGAGCTCAAAAAGGAACTTGACCTCATCCGGGTCCCGGGTAAAGTTCTCGGTGGAGAAACCGTATACCGTGACGACCTTGATCCCGATCTCCCGGCACCACTCCAGGACCTCCTCCAGCTTCTCCTTACCTCTTACATGACCCTGGTCCCTGGGCATGCTGTGTGAAATGGCGAATCGCCTGTTTCCATCCGTGATGATCGCGAGATGGTGGGGAGGAGGATACAACTTGACCTCGTCAAGCAGCACCTTTTCGTATACTTCGGATGCGATATCTCCCAGTCTTCCAGTGATTCCCATTTTCGCAGAAAATTTGTGGTAAACTTATATAGTTTCGCCTAGGACACAATCAGTTCCAGGGAATACATTCTTTCCGACCTGGAGAGAGAATGGACTTCCCTTTTCGCCTTTATCTCAAGGCCCAGGTCCATTATTTCCCTCATCCTCTTCCCTAGATTGCCGACTTCAAGGTTCTCGTAGTAATTTATCACTCCACCTTTCCTGGCTGCCCCGATTGCCGCTCCAAGAAACTCACCGGAACTCTCCGGCAGGTTCATGATAATCCTGTCCATTCCGGAGAGTTTCCCTGCATACGATAACGCGTCGCATGCGGCTGCCGTTATATGCCCCTTCAGCCGGTTCATCCTTATGTTCTCTTCCAGTAGTTCTATTGCAGACGGGTTCTTGTCAACGGCCATGATCTCGGCACTCCTCTTCCTGGCGATTGTAATGGCAAATGGCCCGACCCCGCAGAACATATCCAGAATCCTTTCGCCGTCTTTTACCCTGCCTGAAAGAAGCAGTCTCTCCGTGGCAAGTCTTGGAGAGAAGTACACCTTCTCAAGATCAACCTTCAGCACTACGCCATTCTCCCTGTGAATGGTGGACCTCATTTCAGGACCCGATACAAGAACAAGGTTTCTCAGCCTGTATTCACCACTTATCCCCGTATCCATGTATACTGATTTTATGCTCCCTTTCCTTGCCATTATTGCGGATGCAATCCTATGTGCCTTGTCTAGGTCCCTTGCCTTTATGATTGCAATTTCACCAATGACATCGAATGAACCTGACGTTCTCTGAGGTGTTTCTGGTCTCCTGTTCCTTCTTCCCTCCACATCCACCACCGGGAAATCTGCCACGTCGCTGTCTCCAACAGGTATGTAGACATAATTCCCGTCATTGAAGACAGAATATCCTTCCATTGTTATCCGCCTTTTCCTTGCTTCCCTGAGGGCGGTCTCGGCATTCTCCATGGGTACCCTGATATGTCTCATTCCCTCTTGCCCCGCAGTTTCCTGGCCTGTGCAATTATGTCCCCTGACAGCCTGCTAGAGAATCCGGGTATTGCGTTAAGTACCTCAATGTCCGAGGAAGCGATAGAATCAATATCCCTCAGTCCAGCCTTGAACAGGCGTCTCGCCCTGACCCTGCCTATCCCCCTCAGGACCGTAAGCCCAAGCACTTCCCTGCCAACACCTTCCTTGATCCTGAGACTGAGCAGATCCAGTTCACCCGCAATCTCAGGCCTGAGTATCGAGGCAAGCCGGGACATGGAGAAAACTATCCATTCTCCGGCTCTTGACCTTGCCTGTATGTCTCCGTGCCCCACATTGTACTTCTCCGAGATATCGCGTATGCTCTTCTCGGATATCCAGTCCCTCAGGATCATTGCAGTCTTTGCTGCTCCCATCAGGTCTTCGCTGACTTCTTCGTATCCATTATCGTAGAGGAATCTCTCGTAGGAGATCCCCTCATCTCTCCCGGCATATGATCTTGGCATGTCAGGAGTTGTTGAGGCTGACAGCAGCGCCCTTTCTTCATCATATTCACCCGATTCAAGGTATTCGCGGATTGTCAGGGCAGTTAACGGGTCTATGTAGAGGTTGCTCGCGGCCGCCCCGAATTTTGTCGCCGTGTAAGTATCCCCTCTCACCCTAACAAAATCATTGTCCACCAGGAACTCAAGTGCAGATTCTGCAGTGCTGATTATCTCCTCCGGATCGTTCTGCATGGAATACAGGGTGGTGCCAAAGAATTCCGGGAGTGACTTCCTGCTATTGACGAGTCCCATGGAGACAAGGCCAAGGACGCAGAATCTCACCTTTGCAGGCTCCCCAAGACCTGA
>JAJYUI010000081.1 GCA_021792595.1 Thermoplasmata archaeon
TCCGATCTTAATATGAGAGTTCCTTCATATACCTCCGCATGAAGTGCGTTGAACTGGCCGTCAGTTTTGACTTTCCGTGTATACGCTTGCCAAAAGAGTATGGCACTTCTTTCACATTGATACCGGAATTGGAAGCCAGGATGTACAGAAGCAGTTTGTATAAACCCTCCCTTGCCGGCAGCGAAGATATAGTCTTTGTGTCGGCGACAAAGAACCCTGAAAGCGGATCGGAGATATTCTTGATATTCTTCAGGTAAAGCCTGCACAGGATATCCGCACCTCTGCTCACCGCACCCCTTGAAATTGATCTGCTGATCTTACCTCCTTCGACGTTCCTGGACGCTATCACCAGGTCAAATCCCGATGCTTTTGCATCAAGGAGTGATGGAATACGGTGCACAGGATGCTGCAGATCCGCATCCATAACAATGGTCCAGTCGTCCCCGGTTACTGCCGCGGCTTCTATGGTGGCTGGAGCCGTTCCAGGCTTAAGCTTCTGGTTAGTTATCATGAATTCTAGCTCAGGAAGAAACGATCTTGAGGCCTCCACACTCTTTATTGTGTTGTCAGTGCTTCCTCCATCCGCAAATATCAGTGAGTGTATGTACCAGCCTTTACCTGATCTCTCAATATTCTGTAATGCCTTTACAAGTGGACCTATGTTCTCTTCCTCGTTCAGTACCGTGAAGATAATTGAAACTGATTTCCTGGATTCTTCTGACAAATTAGATCCTGTCAGGAAATTCATATCATGATATTGTTTTTTGCTGTTTCGCCATTTTTGATTTCGAGTCTACAGAAAAACTGATAAGTTAGCAGATATCACGAAGCATGATTGACCTGGCCATACTGCTCGCTGCCCTGGGAATCACCCTGCTGGAGATGTCAGAAGCTTCAGCTGTGGCGATGGCACTTTACGCTGATTCAAGGAGCGGGGTCGCATACTACTCTGTAGCCATCGGTACGTTGGTGGTGCTTTTGCCTACATTTCTTGTGGGCAACCTGATACAGATTTTCCCTATTTTCTACGTAAGGTTGTTTTCAGCAACATTGCTCCTTTACTTTGGTCTCAGACTGATCAGGAGTTCAAGGAGATCGATGAAATTCCAGAGGCTGGGCCCGCCAGGCGGGTCTCATGTTGGAGATGCCGAGAAGGGGCTCTTCATGACAGGATTCGGAGTTGGAGTGGTGGAATCATTCGAGGCAGCCATAGTACTCATTGCATTGCTCCCAGCTGGATATACGTCTGCCATAACCGGTTTCCTCGCCGGAATTGTGGCGGTAATAATCTTTGCCTACGCATTGAGGTCACAGATAAGGAAAGTTAAGCAGGCAAACGTGAAGGTCGCTGTTTCCGCGCTTCTGCTTTCCTTTGCCCTCTTCTGGTATGCTGAATCGTTCATCCAGATTTCGGACCTGTTGCTGATTCCTTTCTTCGTGATCTTTTTCCTGGTAGTATATTCAATAGCAACCTACAGGATTCCAAAGAAACAGGCAGCGTAGCAAGGACAGCTTCATGATATCTCTGGAGACGATCAGTCCCCAACAAATTCTATCCTGCTTCCCCTGAAATCAAACTTGAAGTCTACCCTCCTCAGGCCACGGAACTCCCTTTCTATTCTGGATTGAACCTCAGGGCTTGCAATAAACATGAGGAACCCTCCTCCCCCGGCCCCGATAAGCTTCCCTCCAAACGCACCGCAGTCGATAGCTCTCCTGTAAAGATCATCTATGCTGCCATCTGTGATCCCATTGGTGAGTTCCCTCTTCAGGTTCCAGTTTCTGTCCATTATCTTCCCAATATCCTCAATATCACCTTTCTGAAAAGCGTAAAGCAAGTCATCCACAAGCCCTTTCATCTGGTCATAGCTGTTTATTTTCTGATTTATGTCCTTGCTCTGCGAAACGTGGATGGAGCCGGAATTTCTCTCAACTCCGGTATAAAGCAGCATCATGCTCGCCTGCAGTTCATTGAGAAACTCGTCCTTTACAATGACTGGATCAACGGAGACGCTTCCGTTTGGCATGAATTTCATGACTCGTAGCCCGCCAAATGCCGCAATGTATTGGTCCTGCAGACCACCTGGTTCCTCCAAGATCTCTCTCTCAATCTTGACTGCCTCGCTGGCCAGTCTGGCTGGAGAGACATGCTCTCCAAGGTAGGCGTGGAGGGCATTGAGCAACCCCACGAGGAATGTACTGCTCGATCCGAGCCCTGTTCCCCTGGAATGAACGTCCGATATGCTGACTACCTCGATCCCTCCCCTTATGTCGAGTAACTTGAGGGCTTCCCTCACGGAGGGGTGTTTTATCTTGTCCACTTTGTCCACAATCTCTGTGGTGGAATAGCTGATCCTGAAGGAATTGTCAAATTTCCTGTTGACCATTATGTGTATATACTTGTTCACGGTCGCTGAAACTACGGCTCCTGGACCGTGTTTTATGAAATACTGCGGAAGGTCTGTACCACCACCTACAAAGGTGACCCTCAATGGCGTCCTCGACATGATCATTCCGGACAGGTTGCATCACCTGTAATATTCTTTGATCTTCTCGAGACCCTCGTCCAGATTGATAGAAGCCTTGAAGCCGATCTTCTCTTGAGCTTTTGTCGTGTCTGCAAGAGTCTCCATAACATAGTTCTTTATTGGCATCTCAATGTACTTTGCCTTTATTGAGGTTCCAAGCAGGCCATTCAATTTCTCCATCAATTCATTCAGGGAATAATTCTTCCCGGAACCGACGTTATAGACATTGTAGCCCTTGTTATTCTCCGCAGCTAAGACGAGTGCGTTTACAACATCCTCCACATATACGAAGTCTCTCCTCTGCTCGCCATTTCCGTAAATTACCGGAGATTCTCCCTTTCGCAGGTTCCAGTAAAATTGCGTGGCAAGATTTGCATATTCCTTCTTTGATTCCTCATGAGGGCCGTAAACTGAAAAGAATCTCATTGCAGAAACATTGATGCCGTACAATCTCACATAAAGCTCTGACATTCTCTCAGCTGCAATCCTCGCCTCGGTGTAGAAATCTGTTACTCCCGGGATCACGTCCTCCTTATGAGGCGGGACTATTCCGTTATAGATGGATGAAGTCGATGAGAAGACTATTCTTGAATCATTCTTCCTTGCATATTCAAGAACTGATATCATGTCCCTGATCACTTCTGAAACAAGCAACGGATCGCTCCTGTACATAGGTGACGCGGAATAGAACCCCAAATGGAAAATTGTTGGAATTCCCTTATCCACCTCTGTTATGCTTGATGAGTTACCCCTTATCAACTTGAAAGAGCCCTTTCCGTTTGCCGTTTTTAGGTTATTCTCGTTTCCCGTGTGGAAATTGTCTATGCAAATACCGCCTCCGGTTTCAAGCAATCTGTCGAGGAGGTTTGAACCAATGAAACCAGCACCACCAGTGACTATCCAATCCTTGCTTTCTGTTTCTGCCACATTAGGGCAAATGTCAGAAATACATAACATTTGTTGAAACTTCAGTTTCTATAATACTCTGTCTCATTGGTAATCCACGTAGATTCGAGTTGGAGAATCACTGGAAGATCCAGAATGATTTTCTTAGAGACTCCTGCTGCACATCCCATGAATACTTTCTCCGGAATATTTCCGCGGCCTTCCTACCCATTACTGTGTAGTTCTTCTCCAGTTTTGTGATTGCATCCCTTATACCTTCTGGGGATCTTGGATTTACTGAGATACCAACGCCATTTCCTTCCACTATCGATCTCATGGCGGGGAAATTTGAGACAATTGACGGTAGACCCATGGCCATGTAATCCCACGTCTTCACGGTTATTCCGTAATATTTATTCCTGTCGGTATCAAATGGTAAGGAAAGTCCAACGTGGCATTTACCAAGTTCCCTAAGATAATCTTCTTGTAACAGGGGCCCTG
>JAJYUI010000033.1 GCA_021792595.1 Thermoplasmata archaeon
CTGGCTGGAGTCATGCTTCTGGTCGCGTGGATAGTGATGATAAGTTAATCTGATGACAGCAGTGGCGGACACATCCGCCAGGATTGGCTGGATTCTATACTCAAATCTTATAGTTCACAATACCATCTTTCCCATCAGTGCGATCCTTGAATCAATTGCTTCAGCCTTCGCATTTGTGATCTGGATCGACCCACCTTCCACAACTGCCCTAATGTACTTATAGAGACATAAGCAAATACTGTCCACTCTTTTGAGGGGCCAGTACAAGAAAGACACAGGGTAGCAATTAGACATCTTGATTCCCGGCACATAACTTTCAATGCTTGCCACTTTTCTGAGACAGTTCCGGGAGAAGAATGCTGTTTAGTAATTTGCGTATTTTTGTATTCTTACCTTCGCGTGCGACTCTACCATTCCATAGTTTCCCCCGTGCGATTAATCACGACAACATTAGACCAAAACGTCTGTGTCTAGACTCTACACGGTGAGTTACTCGTGAGCAGCGGGTCTCCCTCCGGAGAGGAAATGGAACTCACTATAACGCCATGAACCTGTCCTTGAATTCATCCAGCTCCGACAGTGCAGAGAGATCTCCGTTCCAGTCCTTGAGCTTGTCCCCGAGTTTCTCGTTCAGATCCTTCACAAGGGCCCTGGTTGTGGCATCAAGCGTGGGTGAGAGTTTTCCGGCCCTTCCAAGCACAACAGTAACCTGGTTTCCGGAAAAGATCTCCAGCATCCTGTCTCCGAGAGCTAACTCCTTGAGGTCCCCCTTTCTTGTGGCATCTTTCAACACCCCCTTGATTGCAAGTATGGTGGACGAGAAAATCTCCTCATCAACATCATTGCCAGGAACGGTCGCATAATGTTTCAACAACCTTCCATCATTGTGTATCACGTAGATGTCCTCCGTCACACCGAAACTCCTCGTCCTCCAGTAAAGGTAAGTGGCCACCGCTGCAACAGAGATTCCTGCTGCTCCAGCGACCAGGTAAAGCAAATACTGGTAGAGGGAATGCAGTTGACTTGGATTCCCGTTTGACAATTGTCTTGAAAAATTGAAGAGAATGTATGTTCCAGAGCCACTGACAGTGAGTTCGCCGGACTGGTTGGCAGTAGTGTAGTTCCTTACAAGCACGCTGTAGTTGTAATTTCCAACGGGTTCATGGAACGTAATCATGGATGATGTTGAATTCTTGACAGTCCCGGAGAGGTTAACCTGCCAGAGAGTGCCATTGACCAAACCCTTCTCCACAAAAACCACGGAGTAATACGCGAGGCTAAATGACACAGGCTCGGAACCGGAAGAACCGCTTATGTTGATGTCTCCCAATTCAGGCGTAACGTTGTATCCAGTTGCGCTTGCGATACTGTACCTGTATGTTCCATTGGGAAGAGAGAAGCCGATCACAGAGGTCGAAGACGTATTGGTCGTGCCGTTCATGGTCACAGACCATGCCGTGGAAGAAGGCAATCCAGACTCATCAAAGGTGAACGAGAATATTGTCCCCGTGAACGCCACCCTATCCGTGACATTCAACCCGGACACAACGACACTTCCGCTTTGGGGATGGGCAACGTAATGTTTCATATGCACGACCACAAAATTATAGGTTCCGTTGAACAGGGAAAAACTAATCGTGCTGGAGGAGGAATAGTCTGTTGTGTTTTCGAGTGAGACCCCCCAGGACCCTGTCGCCTTAAGGTTCAACCCTGTTTCTTGGAAGTTTACAGAATATTTCATCCTGAAGAAGTGGATTGCGGAAGTAACATTGCTCCCTTTAACCTGGATGATCCCGGACGCGTTTGTCACCGAATAACCGGATACCCGATCTGCACTGTAAACATAGCTACCGTTTGTCTCCAAGAACTGTATGGCCGAAGTATTGCTGGACGACCTGATTCCATTCAGCGTTACCGCCCACTGGCTGCCTGTTGGCAACCCAGATTCCGTGAATATTACTGAAAACACCTCCTCGCCGCTGGGGGAGAAGAGGGCAGTCTCGTTTATGGATGACTCAAGTGTGACAGGCTCACTTGTGTTGTTTCCAGTGTAGCTTCCCTTTCCGCTCCCTGCCCAGTAGGCAAAGTAATAGTTCTTGTTAGCGACCGCCTTGAGATTGATTACCCTGGAAGCATTGTACCATCCGGACACAGGAGAGACAGTTCCTCCTGAAACCGGGTATGCCATAACACTCACATTGTATTGCGTGATGAAGCTGGCGTTCACAGCCTGTTTCTTGCCGGAGATTGTCACATTACCGGAGGCGGAAGAATTGACAAACCTACGGTATTTATCGCCCCCAACCACTCTCTCGTAAGAATAACTATAGGTGCCGTTAAGCATTGAAAGACTTACGCCCGTTGAGTTTGAGTAATGCCTGACTCCGGAAAGGTTGACGTACCATTCGGTTCCAGCAGGGATTCCCGTTTGGTTGAACGTGAGTGCATAGTATCTGGAAAGATTTATGTTAACGTTGGTTCCAGTTCCTGATACAACTGTGACAGTCTTGGACAGGTTCTCATATCCCGGGCTACTGGCAGTGATGACGTATCTGCCAGGGGAAACGGTCAGGTTCATGGAGGAGCCATGGTTTATGAGAGTGCCATTGAGCAGTATCTTCGCGTTCGTAGGGGATACGGTCCCTTGGATCCAGCCATAGAAGGGATAGCTGATCGAGGAATTCCCGCCAGCAGTCGCACCGACTGACAGCGATATGACAATGGCGCTAGTTGAGACCGGGTACTTGGTCACATTCAGGACGAATTCCACAGCGAGATAAGTATGCGAATTGAGATCGGCGACGCGCTTGTCTGCGTAGTTGAAGTTGATGAAATTAACCTTGCCGGATGAGAGGCTTCCAATGTTAGTTCCGGAATAATTGCTGAATAACGGGGCATAATTTCCAGAGGTCGAGTTGTATGCCATCACAAAAGCCCCCAGATACCCGGTTTCCGTGGAAGATGCCGAGACTTCAATCCCCACATTGAAGCTCCAGGTTCCGTTCATGATTTTCCCGCCAAACGGGTTGGGAGTGATCCATCCTCCCTTCATTTCCGGCATACCTCCAGATATGTTTGTTGGAGTCGACGACGTGAGGCCGGGATCGAAAACATAAACGCCAGTTTTCCCAAGAAGAGGGGTTAGGGAAATGCTCGTGCTGCTGTTGATGCTGCCCTGTGTGTTTGGGGAAAGATCCCAGAACCCCGCTTCGCTGGAGGGGCTGGAACTGAGATACTGTGTTGCACTTGGAACTGTGGTAATTTCAGGCTGTACGACCATTCCTTCAGCAGTCCCATGGGGTGCCTGGAAAACCGTGCCGGCCAGAACAACAATAATGGCGATGACAAGCAATCGCCTCATAGTCACTTATTAGTGACTGATAATAAATACTATTGCAAAGAAAGTTTACGTGGCCAGAAGGAGTCTGGACCATTTCTCAAGGTAACCATTTGCCTTCTGTTCTTCTATTCCCATGGATTCAAGGTGATTGGCAAGTATTTTCAGGAATTCATCAAATTCTTCCCTGAGGGGGTTCCTGACATCGAGCGTTGATGCTTTCAGTGACTCCTCAATCACAGCGTTGTCTCTCCTTCCAAGGAGGAATTCCAGGTCGGAGGAGATCTTCCTGATTGCACCGCCAATCGATCCGTAGTCCTGAACTCCTTCAGGAGCTGTAGAATCATTTCCAGGTGCGACTGAAGATACCAGTATTTTCCTGGCAATGTCGTAGAAGGCCCTTTCCACATTCTCGCCACTCTTTGCGCTTGTTGCCATTGCAACCCACTCATCGGCCAATTCCCCCCACTCTGTCCTGATACTTGAAATGAATTCTGTATAGAGGCCAAGGGCATCTCCCAAGAGGTCAAGCTTGTTGAGGATCAGCGCAATCTCCTTGTTGCCCGAAGACTCGGTTATGCTGGGAAGCCAGAAGTCTGTAATGCTTTTCAGGCTGGCTGAGTTGGTGAGGTCCCCAACTATCATTGCCCCGTCCACATTCTCAAAGGCTAGCCTTCTCACTTCCTGAAAATTTGAACCCCCCATCACGTCCCATACATACAGTGTGAGGACGAAATCCTCTCCGGAAATTGAATAGTTGAGTTTCTTCTTGGAAATGTTTATCCCAAGGGTACTGAAGTAACTCTCCTCAAACGTGTTGCTTATGAATCTGTTCATCAGGCTGGTCTTTCCGACCCTCATATCTCCGAGAATAGCGACCTTTTTCGCAATTTGCCTCATCATATTCAGTTCACCTCCAGTGACTGTTTATCATTACCTAACATTTTTCCCTCCTCATCCCACAACATATTGAAGAGACCATTCAGTCTGCTGGAATATGATGGGGAATTGCACCAGAATCCCGATGGTCCATGGCCAAGGTGTCCTCCGCGATTCGTCCCTTCGCCCAGGAACTGGAATGACTCACCGTTGTCCGTTACCACGAAATTTGGCAGTTTCTGCGTATCAACAAATCGTATCGGGAATCTGTCCCGTAACCCGGAGACGATCTCCTCAGTGCTTTCGGTCTTCTGCGATAGCAGCGAGATGTTGCTGCCCTCCTCAATCTTCCTAAGAAGATAGATGATTGTGGACCCGGATGCTACTCTGAAGAGGTTTCTGCTATCGAGTACCATCTTCACCAATTCGCCTGATGAGAGTATCATCTCTCCGATGGTCGAAAGTATCGGTGTAAGCCCGCGCATGATCCTGAAGCTGAATCCTAGTGACGGGGCATCAGCTACTTCTTCTGACGAAATCTCGGTCTCGAATCTTTCCACTATGGGCTTGCTGTCATTTCTGAGAGAAGTAAGGGATTGCTCAGTGTTCATCAGGAGAAACGATACCAGGGATGAAATCGGATGGGCCCTGAACATCATGGGGGAAGCAGAAACGATCTCGACAGCCCCTTTTTCCTGAAGGCCATTCATCACCCTGTAAGCCTTGGTTCTTGGCATATGCAAAGATTCGGCCAGTTCAGATGCTCTCAGTGTCCCCTTCATGTTCATTACCACATAGGATATGGATTCGTCATCCGATAGCCCGAACCTGTTAAGCAATGCAATCACGTCCCCAAACCTTGAGCGGAGATATGATGTGTCCATGGAATTGTAACAGATATCACATTGATATAATTTACCTTTTTTCCGAATACAGCCATCCTGTGTTAACATTTCGCAAAAGTGTCTATCCAAAATAAACACACACTTGCTTATGTCATGTGACTCTTTGACTTCAATATGGAATACGGAGATCGAAAGAGATCACTGGTCGTCCTTACGCTCCTGACAGCATCGATTATGCTGCTGTCCGGTATGGCCATTCTCGGTACAGGATCAATGATCTCAGGAACAGATGCACAAGCGAAAGTCACACAGGCAACGCCTGGAATAACTTCGACGAGCCTTGTTTCGGTGCCATATGGCAACTACACATTCAACTCGACTTATGTTTCACCTTACATGGGGAAAATGACTCTTTTCATAACTTTCCAGCTTAATCACCAGTCAAAGCTGAACAGTTTTCTTTCAAATCTGTCCAACCCTTTCAGCCCCCAGTTTCACCATTACATCTCCAGGTCAGAGTTCACAAGCATTTACTCTCCCTCAGCTTCGTTCTACCAGTCTGCGGAATCCTATTTCCAGCAGTACGGTAAGATCACTACCTACTCTGACAGGCTATCCTTTGTTGTGCAGGGAACTTCCCAGAACATTGGAGAAATGCTGCATACTTCAATAGGGCTTTACCAGAAGAACGGAATCCTGTTCTATGACACAACCAGCGCGCCGGAGCTACCGAGCTGGCTGGGAGGCCATGTGGCAGGGATCAGGGGGCTCCAGGATCTTAACAGGCCTCACTCCACTCTCCTGAGTTCAGCAAACATGCATATGTCACTCTCACAACTTAACCTGGCCTATTCAGGGTCTGGTTACCCTGTCCCGGTAAACGGATCAACTCTGCTTCCAATCAGCACGGTTCCCCCAACCCCGGTGGTCCAGTGGCTGTACGGTTCAGATCTTCAGGTTCCCTACAATGAGCAGTCGCTTTTCAGGACCTGGGGCTACCCAACGCACGCCGTTGTCGCCACCATCCTTTGGGCCGGTACGAACGACAGCAATGCACCGGTAGGGCCATTTGTCCCATCAGATATAAGTACATATTACAACCTCACTCTTCCCAAGGGAGAACCACATTCCCACGTCTATGGAATGCCAATCCTTGGGGCTGCACCCCCTGGAAGGTCTGCCGCGTACGACTCTTCAGGAGCCAATCTTGAGAGCACGCTTGACCTGGAGATGGTTGGCAGTATGGCACCTGGAGCAAGCATCTATGAGGCATACGGGCCGAACGCGACCACCGCAAACATCGATGCCGCAATAGCTGCGGTGCTTAACCCAAGCAGTGCCTATTCCGCGCTCAACAACGTGAGCGTGATATCGAACTCATACGGTAGTGCAGAATACAACGACACGAACCTGTATGTTATGATGCAGGAAATGCAGGCAAGAGGCATAAGCTTCCTGGCATCCGCCGGTGATACCGGTGACAGCCCAGCAAGCCTTGACTTCGCACTTGAGGTGAACGAGACAGGGCCCACCCATGCAACAGACCTTGTCGGATCCCCTGCAGCCCAGGGTTACAATTACTTCGGAACTGTATCGGTGGGCGGAACTACAACAATTCTGAACGCAAACCCGTATTCACCGAACTTCCTGCATATAGTGAGCGACACGGGATGGTATGCCAATGCTGCGGAAGCTCTTCAGCTGGGATATGCGAGCGGGGCATTCGGGACAACTTCGGGAATGAGCCAGTACTTCCCGGAACCGTTGTTCCAGAGAAATATCCCAGAGGTAAACAAGGTGATCACAATGGAATACAACAGCATCTATAACGCACTGACCACGTTCAAGGGAATCGGTGTTCCTGACATCAGTGCCATCGGCAACAATACGCTGATATGGTATTCATCTACGCTCGAAGGTACAGGAACCGCCAGTGCCGGGATGGGAACAGTTGCCGGAACCAGCATAGCATCACCGATGGCTGCAGGGATCATAGCAGAAATTGATTCAGTCCTTGCATCGCATGGCCAGAGAAAGATAGGGTACATAAACCCTCAGCTGTATCCTATGGCCAACGACCAACTCTTCCACCATAACAGCAATACGTTGGCCGGCCAGAGCACCACCTACAATTCCAGCCTGCCGGTTACCCCGATGATAAATGTTGTATCCGGACATAACGCAGCCTACAGCGACAGATACGGATACAATGCAGTGAACGGTTGGGGAGCAATTGACGCATACAACTACACGGCAATGGTCCTCGGGCAGGAATCAGCACACAACAGCAAGGCACTCCGCGGCATCGGGGCTTCTGTGGATATCTCCACACTGAATTCAACGAGTCTTTACTATAATACTAGCGCGAACAGGTGGGAAACGAGCCAGCAGTTCAACGTCACCATAAATCAGAATTTCTACATAGCAAACTCGCTTGGGGCGCCGGTATACTGGGGGATTGGATCCATGGAACTGAAGCGGATCTCATCGGGGCTGTATGATGCAACAATCAGCCTTACTGCCCAATATCCTCTGGTGGGGTACGGCCCATCGTTCCCACAGACTGAGACCGTCACTGCTTACCATGGGAAAGTGGTTCTTCCTGCAACCATCTCAATGAAGGAGTGGTTATCGGACCAGTCAACCATGGCCAATCAGGTCCTCTACCTTTCAGTCGGCGGAACCACTGTTTCACTCCCGGTTCCAGGCGGGTCCTTCATCATAGGTGCAATGAACTACAGTTACTCAATGCAGGGTGCTTCGTACACAAATTCTGTGTCCAGCACTCACGGGAACCCGGGGGGACTGGCTCCACAGATCACAATCGGGGGAGCACCGCAGTTCGGGCTGGCAGTATTCGGCACAGGAAGTAGCCTGAGTCTGCAGCCCTTCCTGGAGATGCAGGGGAGCAATTCCTTCACAGATGCAGTTTCGCAGGCAGTCGGGGCTTCCAGTTCAAGGACACAGGAATCGTCAATTGGTGCCTCATGGCAACAGGGAAACGGAGTCTGGTCCGTTACTAGTTCCGACGGATCCAGTTCCCAGGGAATCTATATCCACGAAGGATCCAACATTGCAAGGTTTACTGAAAGTGGACTCCCTGCCGGAGTGACGTGGGCCGTCAGTGCCGATGGGTATACCATGACATCCAGCACCTCGACAATCCTCTTTGATCTATCCAACGGTACCTACAGCTACCTGATTGATGGAATACCTGGATTCCACACTTCACCTGTAACAGGAACCGTTTCCCTGACAGGCAACGGGGCCTCTGTGACGGTTGAATGGATGCAGACGGTCTACCAGGTGACTTTCGCCGAAAAGGGACTCCCATCCCAGTACGCCTGGAGTATGGAACTTGGAGGAAAATACCAGTCCTCATCAACAGTTCAGTCTGTGTTCTCCGTACCGAACGGAACATACAGCTTCGTTATATACAGTTCCGGTAAGTACAATGCTACACCTCCCGATGGGACTCTGACGGTACAGGGGAGTGACATATCCATGCAGGTACAGTACTCCACCGAGACCTTTACCGTAAATTTCGCTGAGAGTGGCCTCCCTTCAGGCATGAATTGGAATGTCATGCTATCGGGCGATTCCCCTGCGAGTTATGCAAAAACAGTTTCCGGTTCAACGGAGAGCTACACAGTTCCAAACGGAACTTACAGCTACTCAGTGGGCGGAATTCCAGGGTACCACGCAAGCTCTTACGGAGGGCAGGTCTCGGTGTTCGGGTCGGGCGTAACGATACACATTACCTGGACAGAGGTGACTTATGTCGTGGTGTTCAACGAATCAGGATTGCCTGTCGGCACTACCTGGTGGGTTAATATCACCAGCGGGTTGAGCGAAAAGTCTAACGGACAGTCGTTGACTTTCAGTCTTCCAAACGGAACCTACTCATACTCCGTGGCGTCCTCAAACAAGGAATGGAGGTCTGCGGGTGGAAACCTGGCTGTGAGCAACGGGAGTTCTGCTGTGGGAATATTCTTCGGAAAGGTTCTCTACAGGGTCTCGGTAACTGAAGGCGGGCTCGGCCAGTCGTCGCAGTGGTGGTTCAATGTTTCCGGCACGGCTCAATCTTCCCGGCAGACCGAAATGAATCTCAGCCTTCCTAACGGTACTTACAGCTACACTGTCTCAACCTCCAACAAGACAGAGAGAGCTACCGGAGGGACCTTTACTGTGTATGGGCAATCACAGTACCTGAAAGTGCAGTTCTCGCCCGTTCTGTACAGGGTCACATTTGTGGAGACAGGACTAAAACAGTCCACGAAATGGACAGTGGACCTTGGCTCTTCTGTCGAGACTGGTAGCAGCGACAACCTGTTCTTCATGGTAACTAACGGGACGTACACGTATCACGTGCAGTCTGTTGCAGGATACAGGGCATCCCCTTCCAGTGGAACCATAGTTGTTGGCGGTTCTGACCAGAGCGTGTCAGTAGGATTCACGGTGCTTACCTACCAGATGTCTTTCACCGAGACCACCCTGCCACCTGGAACCACCTGGTCTGTAAACGTAGGGGGTCCAAACGGAGGGAACTACTCAAGCACTGGGAACAGCATATCATTCCAGGTTCCAAACGGCACCTATGATTACACAGTCTACGCACAGGGCTACAAGGCGACCACCCAATCCGGTGCGGTCGTGATCAATGGCTCCTCCAGTAATGTGGTTGTCGTCTTCACGCCTGTAACGACAGTTGCCGGAACCCCTGTTGGTGAATCAGGAAACACGGTTTCAATGACAGGCGAGATCCTGGGGATAATCCCGTACGCTGGAATTGGCGGAAGCGTTCCTTCTGGAATATTTATCCTGAAACGGTTCCTGTGATTTCCTGAGGCTGGATGCCAGCCTCAATTCTTTTTTTTCAACACATTCTTTTCATTACAGAGGTCTCCCTAAAACCTACCATCCAATCTGATAACTTTCCCGATTAGTGCAAAACCAGGCCTTAAGCCATGCTATTGTGTGAAACGAGGTGTCTTTCACCTTGTTGTTGCCCTCATTTTCTCATAAATTTCCATAGCTCATGCTATCCTGCCAAGAAATCTGGCCCTTACAAGGTAGTAGCATACTGCAGTGAAGTATGTCTGCAGCAGATTCATGGCATTTGATCATGAGGCCATGAAAAAAGGTTTCGGTGAGAATCCTTGGAAAACCTCTCGATTTGGTGCCTTAAGAAAAATACTTAAATTTTACTCCAACTTATACTTCCATGAACTTCAAAGGCGATCGTAAATTAATACCCATAATCCTCAGCCTGGTGATTGTTCTGCTCCTGGTTCTTTCATTTCCATTCGGCTTTCCTTCGGGCAGCCTTGGATCAGGACACGCAAAGACCCAATCCCCGATGGTAGCAGGCACATACAACATCACTTTCATTGCCAAGGGCCTCCAGAAGTCATCCTCATGGTACGTTGAATTCAACTACGGCTCAATAAACACCACTGGTCTTTACCACAACTTCACGGGTGTCGCAAATGGAACATACCAGTTCAGGGCTCTTGATGTTCCAGGAGCCAAGTCGACCTATCAGTACGTGCCAAACCCCTCGTCAGGGACAATCACCGTAAACGGCAAGAACCTTGTAGTGGAGATTTCGTATTACAACAAGACCATCTCGCTTTCCTCCCCTTCAACCTATCAAGTCAGGTTTGTGATACAGAATTTCCCATCCATGATGCCCGGAATCAACTGGTACTGGCAGGCGATGATCAATGGCGTAACCGTGACTTACGGTCCAGCGGTTGACTACAATGCAAGCTCCACCCTGCATACACTTCATGGCCTTGAGAATGGTACATACCATTATAGCATAAATTCTGCAATTGGAACCCTGGTTTCTCCAAGTTCAGGATATTTTACCATCAACGGGCATAATATAACACTCACGTTCTCTCTCACTGTGGAAAAGCAGCAACTGGTTAGTTTCCACGAATCCGGGTTACCTTCCACGACCACATTTTATGTGTCTCTGTATAATAGGGTGACTTCCCAGGGTTTCTATAACTCGACCATAGTCTCTGCTTCCAACACCGTGAATTTCCGGGTATTCCCAAGTTCCTACTCTTATTACATCTCTTCCTCAAACAGTTTATTCAGTCCAAGTCCAGTAACCGGAACTCTCTTTGTCTCCAATTCCTCGTTAAATATCCCGGTTACTTTCAGTAGCAGTCCCATAGAATATTCAATACTTTTCAGGATTTCGAATCTTCCAGTGAATGCCCCAAGTTCTGTCTGGTCATGGGATATATACATGAATGGGACTTACTACGGTCCTTCTGACAACAGTACAATCCTTGTTACCGGCGTTAGATCCGGGACCTACATATATGGAGTTGTGGGCTCAGGAATCACCATCAATCCATCTCAGGGAACGGTAACCGTTTCCGGCAAGTCTGTCACGGTATACCTGAAGGTTGTACAGGAATATCCTGTACTATTCAAGGTAAACGGGCTATCCAATGCATACTCACCGTACTGGAACTGGGCTGTATACATAAACGGCACCACCTATGGAAATACCAATAGCGGTACCATGCTGATAGAGCTTCCAGCGGGTTCTTACTCATTCGGGATTTATGAGTATGGGATTTCATTCAGCAAGCTGAAAGGAAATTTCACTCTGACAAGTGCAGGTACCACTGTGCAACTGCAGACTCTCCCTACATGGAACGCCAACTTCATCGTCACCAATGGGGCAAACCTTGTGAATGTAGGCTATTCCCTGACGATCTCACATACCTATTCCGGGGTGGGGGGCAGCTCAAATACATACAGCACTTACTCTGACTACATGACACTGAATGGTTTTTCAAATGGCACTTACTATTACAGCATAAGCCCTGACCCCGGGTTCAGTGTCAGCTCGGACTCAGGGCAGTTCACCATAAGCGGACATGATGTCAACGTAAGCATGAAAGGAGCTTACGTTCCGTACTACCCGGTACAGTTCAATGAAAACGGACTTGTAGGAGGCTCGAGCCCGACAGTTTACTGGGGGGCAGTACTTGACAACGGAGTGGTCTATAACGACTCTGTTAAGGGTCTCCCGACCAACTCTGTTCCCAGCACCATTATCATTTACCTTCCCAACGGAACTTACAATGTGCAGGCATACGTGGAGATCAATGGCCATTACTACATGCAGTCGCCGTCCAAGATCACAGTCAGCAGCGGCTCAAACATTTACACATTCCAGTTCTCGACGGGACCAGCCGGTTCATCCCTGTTCAACCTGTCTCCAACCGTTGACATGATAATAGTGGGTGTAGTGGTTGGCGTTGGAGCATTGCTGACCGGAATTGCGGTGGGTTTCCGCAGGGGATCCGGCGGTTCAAGCGGTAAAATGGGGCCAGGGGAGTCGGGTCCGTAATGCTGCATCCGGGGCACGCTCTTGTTGCCCCTCAAATTTTTTTGTCACGGAACAGGACTCAAGGTTCTGCAGCTACGTACATTATATTATGCGCTGGAACCTTAGGACCTGATGACTGATTTGTTTTCCCTCGGACACCTGAACCTTAAGGAGATCTCTCAACGAGGAAATGACACCATCGGGAGTGCAGGCGTGGCAGTGGTTGGATTGGGCGGTACAGGGAGCCTTGCCGCGCAGTTGTTCGTGAGGGCGGGATTCGGCCATGTCACGGTGATTGACCATGATGTGGTAAATCCCACAAACCTGCAGAGACAGATCAATTATTTTCATGGAAGCAGTCATAAATGGAAGGCAGAGGAAACTGCAGCCCTCCTTTCACAGATAAGGAACGACGTGAAAGTCTCGGCCGTCAGGGAAAGTCTCGGATCGGATAATCTCTCAAGGGTTCTCTCCGGACATGACATCATCTTCGACGGAACCGACAACATGCTTGCAAGAAAGCTGATCAACGAGTTCTCAGTGGCAGAAGGCATCCCATGGGTTTTCACATCGGCAATTGGAATGAACGGACAGTTCAAGGCCGTGATCCCCGGGAAGACGTCCTGTCTCACATGCATGACCGGAAACAGTATCGTTGATGAGGGAGGTTGTTCAGCACTAGGCGTGCTTAATTCCATACCATCGATCGTGTCAGCCCTCGCTTACACGAAGGCCTTGAGGATAATACTCGGCGAAGAGGAGAAAGGGGAGATCCACTTCATCAATGCCTGGAACATGGCAATGGAGAAGGTCATGGTAAACAGGAACAGTGAATGCAGGACCTGCAGCCACCATGATTACGAATACTTGACATGAATCCATGAACAATAATTCATTTCTATTGGCTGAAAGGGGGATACAATCCGGCAGTGATTCACTTTCTTGCATTGCTACCAAACCCACTAAATGCCGTTGCAAAAGTGTAAATACCATCTTTATCTCGTTGCCTTCGTGAGTCCAAAGGAGTTTGAATATCACGCACCTGCTGAGCTACAGGAGGCTTTTTCCCTGCTGAAAGAGCATGGAGATAACGCCAAGATCCTCGCTGGGGGCCAGAGCCTCATACCGCTCCTCAAGTCCCGAATCTTCTCTGTCCCGCACCTGGTGGATATAGGCCGGATCCGGGGACTGAAGAACGTTGTGGAGAACGGCTCTGAAATAAGGATAGGTGCATTGGTGACCATATCCGATCTGGAGGCAAACAATGAGATCAGGACAAGATTCCAGGCAATATCGGATGCTGCAGGGCTGATAGGCGACCCCCTCGTGAGGAACCGTGGGACTATTGGCGGAAACATCAGTCATGGGGATCCGAGCAACGACATGCCAGCTGCCATGGTTGCACTGAAAGCGAGGTTCAAGCTTTCAAGCCAGCAGGGCGAAAGGATTGTTGACGCTGGAGAATTCTTCATTGACACGCTCCAGACGGATGTGAGGGAAGGAGAGATCCTTACGGAGATTATCGTGCCCGAGCCCCGAAACAGATCCGGGTCTGCCTACATGAAGCTGAAGAAGACAGCCGGCGACTTCTGCGTGGCTGGTGTTGCAGTTTCCGTTTCGCTTGACCAGCACGGAGGCCTGTCAGGGCTGAATGTCGCAATCACTGCAGCCGGACCAAGGGTGATAGAGGTCAAGGGGCTTGAAGAAAAGGTGACAGGAAAGAAGCTCAATGAGGAACTCTCGGCCATTATTTCCACGGAGGTGGTTAACGCCTCTGAACCGGCGGAAGACTTCTACGGTACAGTTGAGTACAAGAGGAAGGTAATCGGGTTGCTTACGGGCGACTGCCTGGAACTGGCTGTTGAAAGGGCAAAGGAGGGTGCAAAACGATGAGGATCAGGATTACAGTGAACGGGAACCAGGAAGAGATGGATGTGGAGCCTAGAGAGTTGCTTGCAGATGTTCTGAGGAACAGGCTGGACCTCAAGGGGACGAGGATTGGATGCGATACCAGCAACTGCGGGGCATGCACCGTGCTGATCGACGGGAAAGCGGTCAAGTCATGCACGATGCTTGCGGTCCAGGCGGATGGCCATGACGTCATGACAGTCGAGGGCCTCTCTGACGGAGAGAAGCTTCACCCAATCCAGGAAGCGTTTGTACAGAAGCATGGAATGCAGTGCGGGTACTGCACGTCGGGTATGCTCATGACAGCATACTGGCTGCTCTCAAGAAACAAGGACCCGGACGACGGTGAGATCAGGAAGTTCTTCTCGGGCAATCTCTGCCGCTGCACAGGATACCAGGACATCATAGATTCAGTGAAGTATGCCTCTGAACTCATGCAGCCGCAGGAAGAGAAGCTGATAGCAAAGGAGCACTGATTCACTTGAGGAATGAAAGAGACATGGTTACAGGGAGGATGCAGTACGTGGACGACATCGCCCTAAAGGACATGCTGCATCTCTCCATCGTGAGGAGTCCATACTCATTCGCAAGAATAAACAGCATCTCGGGAGGGATAAGCTGGAAGGATCTGGACTCGCAGGTCAGATCATTCGGTGAAGGGGAAACCGGCGAGGCATCGGACAAGCCTCTTGAGACGGTATTCGCAAGGACCCATGCCCACTTTGCGGGGCAGGCGGTCGCAGCCGTTGTCGGAAAATCAATGGACGAAAGCCTTGATCTTGCGGATTCGGTTGAGGTGGACTACGATCCGCTGAAGCCCGTCATGAGCATCGAAGCTGCACTGGAATCTCCTCCGGTGCATGAGAAACTGGGATCAAACATCCTCAGCAGGAGGTCCGTGGGCAAGGAGTTCAGCGTTTCGGAATCGCATTTCGACCTTTCAGACACATTCATGATGCAGAGGATTGCCACAAACCCCATCGAGGGCCGCGGCCTGGTATGTTCCTATGACGGGGACAGGCTGACTGTGTGGATTTCCGGGCAGTCCATGCACAGCATAAAACTCGGGCTGGCAGGAACACTGAACATGGATCCGGCAAAGATCCGTGTCATTCACACCGATACAGGCGGAGCATTTGGACTCAAGGGCGGAATGTATCCCGAGTATGCCATCGCAGCATTTGCATCCATGAAGTACGGGAAGCCGGTGAAGTGGATCGAGACCAGGAGGGAACATCTCTCGGCAAGCCATCCGGGTCGCGGGGTGAAGGGGGAGGTGACAATCTCGTCCACCCGCGAGGGAAGAATCCTGGGATTGAAGGGGAGGGTTCTTGTGGATGCAGGCGCATATGGTGGATTCAACGAGTATTCCCCAGGGTGGATTGCCTTCCAGGTTACGGGCCCATATGACATAAGGAATGTCCACCTTGATGCCCTTGCACTTGTAACCAACAAGCCCCCGCAGGGGCCATACCGTGGTGCGGGAAGGCCTGAAGCATCATTCCTCATGGAGAGGATGATAGATCTCCTGGCGGATGAGCTCAAGATGGACCCTGTCGACGTGAGGCTGAAAAATGCTGCGACAGAGGCAATCAAGACACCGACTGGAATGTTCATACCGGAATCGAGGAAGTTCCTCGAGGAGAGTATACGCGAGCTTGGATACAGGGACATCAGGAAGAACCAGCATGCAGGATTCTCCTTCTTTGCCCTGCTTCCGGCCACAAACTCCGGCGAGGGGGCAAGGATCCAGTGCAGGGATGGCAGGATCAGGGTCTGGGCAGGCGGGAATACTCACGGACAGGGTCATGAATATTTCGTGAAATCGCTTCTTGCAAGTGAATTCAGGATTGATCCCAGCCTGATAACACTGGAGTATGCCGATACGGACGAACTGAAACAGGGCGAAGGATCGTGGGGAAGCAGGTCGGCGATGGTTCTCGGAAATGCCATAATAGAGCTCGCAAGGAGAATCAAGAAGAAGATCGAGGAGCGTGAGGGGAAGTATGCGCCGGAGCATCTCCTGGACGGCGAGTATGACGAGGATGACTTCATCGATTACAAGAAGACACTAATATCATACGGTGCAAACCTTGTGCTGGCTGACGTGAACAAGTACGGCAACGTGCAGGTGCACGAGGCCAGGTCATACTATGACGTTGGAAAGGCGCTCGTCCCCCACATGGTGCGCGGCCAGATCATTGGAGGCACAATCCAGGGGATAGGGCAGACGCTCTATGAGGGACTATCGTACAGCGAGGATGGAAACCTCCTTACGGGGAGCATTTCAGACTCCGGAGTACCAACCATTGAGAGGGTACCGAAATTCGTGGTGAAATATGCCGAGCATCCGTCAGAATTCCCGCATGGAGCCAAGGGACTCGGGGAGTCTCCAACAATAGGTGTGCCAACGGCCCTGGCAAGAGCCATAGAGAAAGCTTCCGGCAAGAGGATAAGAAACACCCCTGTAAGGCCTCAGGACCTGATTGCAGAATAGTGTGGAGCGCACAGGTTCACTTCCACACACCCATCTCTTTCCCTATTCTTTCCACTCTCGCGACATCCTCCTGCGTATCAATGTCCGAAATTCTCCACTCCTCAACCTGAATTGCCGTAACGCTATCCATGTTGTGCAGGAGTACAGATCTCCCACCCCTGTCACCTTCCAGCTTCCTGAGCTCCATGTACATGGCAGAAGGGAAAATTGCCGGGCTGACCAGATCATGGCCCACGGAACAGGAAACAGCCCTGAGCGGGCTGGCAGTGAATGCATCCACAAGGGACTGCATGACACTCTCGCCAATGAGCGGCTCATCTCCCGGAAGTATCATCACACCATCAGACTCTCGAGGAATGGAGTCAAGACCGACCCTTATGGATTCGGAAATTCCAAGTTCAGGTCTCCTGTTGATAACAACGTTCACGTTGCCCTGGACAAGAGGTTTCACGCTGCTGTCACGCGATACAATGGTCACGCTCGATAACGAGGTCTTCAGGGCATACCCTGCAACATGGGAGATCATGGGCTTCCCGTTTATGACTGCCTGGAACTTGGGAAATCCAAACCTCCGCGAAAGACCGGCAGCCAGGATTATGCAGTCAACCCTTACATCATTCACTGAAGCTCATTCCTGAATGCATCCACCAGCTGCTTTACGTACTTGTTGACGGCATCGTTGATCATGCGCGATCCAAGGGTTGCTGCAACTCCCGCTACAATCAGGTCAAGTTCCCAGCTGACCCTGGTGCCCTTGCCCTCAGGTTCAAGCCTGTATGTGGCGGTGAAGTCGATGGATGCCCCTGCGCCCGATCCCTTGCCATGGATCTTCACCTCACGGTTTTCCACATGATCCAGGATTTCAAGGATAACGACGAATGTGCCTCTCACGAAAGAGACGCCCGCCTTCGATCTCACCTTCATCCTGGTATCATCTTCAATCTGGTAGTCCACAAGGTCAGGTATTATTGAAGATATCCTGTGCAGGTTCATTGCAAAACCATAGACGCTTTCTGGGCTTGAACCCGTGCTGAAATCCCCGGAAATCTTCATGTTTCAGAATAGATGCCACCATATTGAACGTTATCCAGATGGCCGCATGGTGCAGTCAGCGTGCATGCTGGATTGCAGGCATCAGTCAGTGTTCCGGCAATTTCCTGCGGGGCTTTACGCCCATCTGGAATTGGGCTTTGCACCTAAAAGACATTTTTTGAGGTAATTTAGGTGCAAAAGGGTGTGGGACACTAATCTAAGACCTGTCCATGTTGAACATATTGTGCCACACCCCTTCGAGATAAAAGCAAATAAATAAGTGCATGTAAATGGCTACTGTATTAGAAAACGTATTAAAGACGAAATCAGTATAGGGTGAAAAAATGGTAAATGAATTTGACTATATCGCATCAATAAGTAACACGTTGGAAGGAGACAGTTGGATCGCAGTGATAGATAACAAAGTAGTAGCATCTGGGAAAAACAGCAAAGAGGTATTCAAAAAAGTAAAAACTGATTATCCTAACAAAGAGCCCTTTATTATGAAAGTGCCCTCAGATGCTACTATGTTGATGTAGATACCTTATCGTCAACGCATTAGACAACACGCATTCGTTCAAAAATATATTAATTTGACGTTAAGCAGGATTCTGGGACATAAGTGTCTCCCCTATCCGTTCACAAGCATCAGGTTGTGAAGCAGCCCCTTGCAGAACCCCGAGGTCTCAATACGGTCTTTCCTCCTCTGGAATATCATGTGTCCTGTCGATCT
>JAJYUI010000082.1 GCA_021792595.1 Thermoplasmata archaeon
TGAGCGATCGCCCTTGGACAGGGATTATGTGGACAGCAGGAGCGAAGGATTCGAGGAATTCACCAGGAGCCTTGGGAATTTCGACATGGATGAAGCTGAAAGGGTAACCGGAATCTCCAGGGAGAAAATTGAATCCCTGGCAATTAGGTATGCCACACAGAAACCATCGAGCATTTACTGGACCCTGGGAATCACGGAGCATGAAAATGGGTCGGACAACGTATCGTCGCTCGTGAACCTTGCAATACTCACCGGCAACATTGGCATACCGGGCGGGGGGCTCAACCCGATAAGGGGCCAGAACAATGTGCAGGGCGGGGCCGACGTAGGTGGTTTTCCAGGATCGCTCCCCGGTTACCAGAGCATATCCGATCCCTCAATCCGGGAAAGGTTTGAGGAGAAGTGGAATGTCGTTCTTCCAGGAGAGCCAGGATGGAAAAGCACGGAGATGATCGGCCTGGCACTGGCGGGGGATCTGAAGGCGATGTATATCACCGGGGAAAATTCAGTCAGGAGCCACCCGAATTCGAGTGAGGTGGAGGAAGCCCTGAGGACGCTTGAATTCCTGGTGGTGCAGGACATCTTCATGACGGAGACAGCCGAACTGGCAGATGTGGTGTTCCCCGCAGCGAGCACACTTGAGAAGAAAGGAACTTTCACGAACACAGAGAGGAGGATCCAGATGGTGAGGCCCGTGCTTGACCCTCCCGGAGAGGCCAGGCCTGACTGGGAGATCTATTCGGATCTATCCAGCCGGATGGGATATGACATGGGTTTCGACACGAGCGGGGGAATCATGGATGAAATCTCCGAACTTGTTCCCAGCTGGAGAGGAGTGAGCCATGAAAGACTTGAGAAGGGCGGTTTGAAATGGCCGGTGGAATCACCCGAGTCGGAAGGAACGGAGATACTCCACGTGGATCATGCCATAAGGGGCAAGGCCAGGTTCAGGCCTCTGTCATGGAACAGGACTGTTGACAACAGCTATCCATATGTCATGATCACTGGAAGGAAGAGGGAGCAGTATCACACGGCCACAATGACCTCACGGTCTTCCGTGATAGGGAAGATAACGGAGGGCCCCTACCTGGAAATGAGCCCAGACGACATGATTAAGGAGAAGTTGTCAGACGGAGACAGCGTTGAACTGGAATCCACCACGGGGAAACTCACCTGCAGGGTCAGGGCAAATGACGACCTTCCACCGGGGGTCACATTCACGACATTCCACTTTTCGGAACTTCCTGCAAACCTGCTCACCCCGGACACCCTTGATCCCCTGATGAAGACGCCCGCCTACAAGGACACAAGAGTGAAGATAAGGAAGGTTTCCTGAGGAGACACCCCTCAATCCTTGTTTCCGGTCTCCCTTGTCAGCCAGCCGCCGAAGGACATTGCCCATATCAGATCAGGATACATGATCATCCTTTCCATTCCTCCTTCTCCAAGGCCAAGATAGTCATGAGAAGCAAAGAGGATCAGGGCAATCAGGCCGATGGTTCCCAGGATGGCCCACACAACCGCTATGGGCTTCCTCGTCTTATGCAGCACTGCATAAGGAAGGATCGATGAGCCCCCAAATGCCAGCAGTGCGAAGATAAGGTGGAAGGGCGGGTGGTTCTCGTTAACAAACCCCACTCCGATTGCCCCGATAGCAAGAATGACGGTGATTATGGCTGCTGCAACGGAAAAACTGCGCAGGAAATATGCCGAAACAAGCGCAAGCACTCCAAGCACTATGATTGAACTGTTGAAAATGTATGCAGTGGATCCGACCCCCAGGTCACTTATGTAATTCTGCGAGACACTGTAACCCGGGTACAGAAACTCCGCTATCATTACCATCATCAGGAACTGGGCCACCCCAATGAACAGGGCTAACCCTGCGAACTTATCACTAACTCTGTTTTCCATTAGCAGATTATAACCGTATTCCGGACTTAAGTTTTTCATCTAGAGACCAGATGTCCAAAGTGTTATGTGGCCGATTCAGTTTCTAATCCCTATGGAAGCAAGAGTATACCAGATTACCCTGGTGGTCAGGGATCAGGAGTCCGCAGTCAGGTACTATACAGAGAAAGTGGGATTCGAGATCAAGACCGACTTCACACCTCCAGGCGGAGAGAGGTGGGTTACGGTTGGTCCGAAGGGACAGGACATCGAGATGGCACTATATCCTGCGGGGAGGGGAGACCCAAACGGTTGGTCTGCCCAGTGGAAGCCTGGAACACTTCCTCCACTGGTACTAAGGGTGAACGACTGTCGTGCTGTATTCTCGGAACTGAAGGCACGCGGTGTTGAGTTTAAGCAGGAAGAACCCGAAGAGCATCCATGGGGTATATCCTGTACATTCAGCGATCCCGACGGGAACCTGTTTTCCCTGAACCAGTTGCCGGAATCTCCTGCCTGGAAGTGATCAAGGCACCACACTTAATACATGCAGGAGATTGATGGGTTCAACCCAGCATGGGACCGGTTCCGTCATACCCGGCATCATTCCAGTTCCGGAAACGTACCATGATTTACTTCCAATTATGTCAAGAGGAAGAAAATAGATTAGCTCATTACAATGGTAGGTTCATGGATCAGTTCCGCATATTTCGGGATGAAGATGTTGCAGCGCTGGTTGACATGCGGAACGCAATTGAAGTCATGAAAGAGGCAATCGTATCCAGAAAGAACGGCGATATGATTTCGCCTCCAAGGGAAAGCTTTGTTGCTGGGTCAACCGCAATGGTGTGGACACCCGGAGCACACAGAGGCCTGAAGGCCATAGGACTCAGACTCTACCTGACGGGCGTTCCCGAGAAAGACCAGATCGTGGCACTTTGGGACTCGGGGAGAGGGCATCTCAAGGCGATAGCGGTTGGGGAATATCTGGGCAGGTTGAGAACGGGGGCAATTGGCGGAGCAGCCATCGATCTGATGTCGAGGAAGGACTCAAGGATCCTTGGAATAATCGGTTTCGGCGAACAGGCATGGATGCAGGCCAGAGCGGCTCTAGCAATCAGGAACATAGACGAGATCCGTGTTTACAGGAGGAACAGGGAACTTCTGCTCCTGCTCTCCGAAAGAGCGTCCAGGGAGTTTGGGGTAACCGTAAGGGCAATGGACGATCCTCGTTCCTGCGTAACCGGTTCAGACATCATCGTCACTGCAACTAACTCATCCGCCCCGGTAATTCGCGGGGAATGGCTTTCACCTGGGGCCCATATCAACTCACTTGGCCCGAAACTCAAAGGCAGGTCTGAACTCGGCAGGGAAATCCTGGATTTTTGCACGATAGTGGCTTCTGATTTCCCGGACCTGCTTGCAAGAGATTCCAGCTTTGTATTCAGGGATCACCCGAGGATAGTTAAAATGAGGGATCTGGCTCTCCTGATAGAAGAAGGAAAGATGAGGAAAAGGGAAGAGATAAGCCTGTTCCTTTCACATGGGCTTTCCGGGACAGAGATCAGCCTGCTTGATTATATGTGCAGGAAAGCAGAGGGGACAGGACGGGAATGAGTGCGTTTCTGCAATGTGAAACTCGTAAGGACACCTGAAAAGGTTTGACATTTACACGCTTTTACATTTAACCCATATAGGTCAAATTTCATGAGCTTTAACCCGAGTCTCACGTGACTTTTTCTTTCACCCTTCAAAATCCCCTGCGTTTACTTTGTTCCTTTCCCATTTGATCCTTGCCTTTGTTGAAATTGCAAACAATAGAACTCCAAGAGAGATCGG
>JAJYUI010000034.1 GCA_021792595.1 Thermoplasmata archaeon
CGATCTACTGGCCGCTCTGCGTGGAGAAGATCCTAGCGTACGGGGAAAGCCCAAGGCTGCCTGCTTCAGTCACCCAGGCCACAAGCACAGTCCCATTCGGGCCGCTGGCGGGCTGCGTAATGTGGAATGCGTTTGAGTTGCTGGGGGCAACCTGCACAGTGCTCCAGGTGGCTCCGTTGTCCGTCGAGTATGAAAGGAAGGGGACATCCACTCCTCCAAGGTATGTATCATAGGTGGCGTAAATCGTACCGGAACTGCTCAGGGATATGTCCCCGTCAATCCACCAGTTCGTGCTTGGCAGGTATCCATGACCTGATCCGACCATCACCCTGTTTGACCAGTTCACCCCCCCGTTGGTGGACTCTATGAAATAATTGTACCCGTCGAGAAGATTGTGTGAAGCCGTCACATTGTAATCCTCGTAAAGTATCATTATGGTACCGTTGCTCGAAACTGTAATTGGTGCTGCCACCATTCCACCGTATGGATAACCAGGGGAAAATGGAGCCGGAGTGCTCCATGACTTCCCGAGATCGCTGGAGTGCGAGATCATTCCATTAAAGTCGCCAGACGAGTAATAACAGCTGTCGCCGGGCGGGCACACTATCCCTACCATGGAGGCATATGGGGCAAAATTCCAGGTTACGTATACGGTTCCGTTTGGTGCCACAGCAACGTAGTCACGGTCACTGAAAGTTGTATTGCTTTCCGGTACTACTATGCTGGAAACGGGAAAGGTGCTTCCGTGGTTGAACGAGAAATCAACCACTGGCGAAATGGAACGATTCGAATATTCGTGCATGAAGGACACTACAACGGTTCCATTGGGGGACACAGCAAGCGCCGGGTCCCACGAATAAGCCGGAAATGCGGCCCGGCTTCCGGGAACCAACTGTATGGAACCAAATGTGTTTCCACCGTCCGAAGACCTTGCAAATCCTATGGAGTAATTTGCTATCCACGCCTCGTAGAGGTAACCGCTGGTGGAATCATAATACTGAACAACCTCGGCATTCATGCCGCTTATGCCATTGGAAACAAGTATTCCCGAGGGCCCTGAAAGAGATGCATTAGGATCGTGCTGATAGCCTGTCGCATGGACGCCGGAAACTGTCAGCAGCAGGGATGCCGCAACCATGAGGAAAGCCACAATGGCAACGGGATACTTCATGCCTCCTGCATGCATAAGCCCGGATAAGAATATGTCCAGATGTGCCATATCGAACAGCGGGGTAGAGTAACCTGGAAGACAGTCAGGCTGAAGAACACGAGAAAATACTGGGAGATCGGTGGTTTTCGGGCTACTTCCTCTCCAACCTTGCAGGCGGACTGACAAACCCTCTGATCACGCTCTTCGTGGTAAGCTACCTGGGTCTTGGGGTATTTTACGTTGGCCTGGTCAGTTCCCTATCCTCGGCTGCATCTGTACCCGCCCTGCTTTTCTGGGGCAACCTCTCCGACAGGGTGAGGAAGAGGAAGATCTTCATCCTGATGGGATTTTACGGCTCTTTTGCAACCCTACTCAGCATGATCCTTGTTCACACTTTCCTGGAGTATATACTAGTCATGATGGCATTCCAGGTAGTGGCGATGGCCAGCGTACCGGTGTCGACCCTCATAATCGTGGAAAACTCGCCCGAAAAGAACTGGAGTGTTGCGTTATCCAAGTTCAACTCAACCGCCGCTGCGGGAACCCTGGTCGGCCTGGTGTCAGGCTCAGTGGCCATCTTCACAGCGGTCGGCAACGAACCTGTTTTCCTGCCGCTGTTTTACGTTGCTGCCGGGTTGTTCTACCTCTTCTCGTCTCTCGCAGTATCCTTCACCATACCTGAGCCTGCAAGAAAGCTAAGCAGGAACTCCCTGAGGGGAATCAACGCCGTGAGGATCTTCGAGAAGATAAGGTACTTTCCTGCAAGCGTGATACACCTGGCCCCTTCATTGGGCAGGAAGAATGGAAAGCTCTCGAGCGATCTCAAGCTTTATCTTCTGTCCACGACACTCCTGATGTTTGGATTCCAGGTATTCATGGTGGCATTTCCCGTTTACGTCCTGGAATCCCTGGATGCAGGGCAGGGAGAGATATTCGTCCTCTATCTTGCAAACTCGATAGGGTCGGCAGTGGCTTTTCGTTTTGCGGGAAACATGAGCCAGAAACATGGGGACAGGAAACTGACAGGAGTGGCACTGGCATCAAGGGTCATCATATTTGCCTCCATGGGCATCGTGGCTCTCATGGAGTTATCCGGGCCTGGAACAATATACCTGTCCATCGTAATGTACGGTATCATCGGGGCACTCTGGGCTTTCATCGGACTTGGGCAGATCAAGGGGGTATCGAGGCTTGCGGGCAAGAGGTTGAGGGGCAAGGGAATCGGTTATTACAATTCATTGAACGGCGTTGCCCAGATCGGTGCCGGAATAACCGGCGGGTTCATTGCACTGAGCGCGGGATACGGCGCGGATTTCATCCTCGCTTCACTTATTGTACTGTTCACCAGCGGACTCGCCTTGAGGCTCACTGCTCCAGTGGAGCAGAGCGTTCAGTAGAATCCCCTTACCTTGTTCCTGTCAATTGAGATGCCCTTCGGGGTAAGTATGAGGAATTCCTTGCTGAGGGCAGCCACGTCTCCCTCTATGTCCCTGCCCATTGACTTGAGCTCTTCAGTTACGCGCTTCAGTGTAGCATCATCATTGGACAGTGCAGAGCAGTCAACCAGCATAATGTTGCCGTTGTAGATGAAGTCCGAGAGCTGGAGCAGGTCTTCATACTTGTAAATCTCGGCAACCTTGACCGTTGTCTTCACCGACTCATTTAGCTCGGGCATTCTCAGGTCATTGAGGTCGATGAATTTTCGTTTCGATTTGTCTGATATTCTTGGTATCCTCTTCTTAAGGACTGACGCCATGACATGTAGTCAGAGTATTCGGGAATATAAGGATTTCAAGGTTCCAGTTGAAGCTTCCAGAAAATGTTTCACTTTTCTTCGATTTTCCTGACCCTCTTGACGAATATGTAAAAAAGGTTTGAAAAGCCGTCTTCCCATGTCCTCAGCTTTGGCTTGGTCACCCTTACCCCGTATTTTATGGGTATTTCTATCAGCCTGCCGAGCCGTAGCGCATCGATCTTCAGGTCCTGGGAGAAACTCATGCCGTCGCTGAGGTTTCGCATTTTCGCATACAGTTCTCTCCTGAAGACCCACATGCCGCTCTGGGAGTCGTTAATCCTGTAGCTGAAAAAGATTCTTATTGCAAGGTTCAGCACGCTGTTGCCCACAAAGTGAAGCATTGTGTAGTTGTACTGGTTCCTTAGCGTCATCCTGTCACATGAGATGAAGTCAACGCCATTTATTTCGAGAAGCTTCATCAGCGGGGCCACCGCGGCGGCGGGATAAGTTGCATCCCCGTCTATTCCTACAAGTATGTCTCCTCTGGCCTCATCAAATCCCCTCTTGTATGCGACTCCGTATCCTCTCCTCGGCTCTTCGATCACGCGGGCGCCCTTCTCGGCGGCTATATCCCTGGTGCGGTCCGTGGAGTTTGTGTCAACAACAATGACCTCGGCCCCATCGATCTTCATGATTTCGTCTATGACTTCCCCGATCGTCTTTTCCTCATTGATCGTGGGGATCACGACACTTACTTTCACTGGTTTCCTCCCCAGCTCAAGGAAAGCCTGCTATTGAAGTTGAATGACAATGTAGGGGGGAAATGCAGGTACCTAATCAACATTATCGCTGTTTCCGTTTCCTCGTGGCTACGCCCTTGAAAAGTTTTCCTGCTGCAGAAGCCGCCAGAGCCATTCCAGCAGCCGGAATGATCACGTCCAGCACCAGGTGTTCTAGCGGACGGGAGTGAGGGTCACGGGAATCAACATGCGCCTCGTAACGATCGCCATACTCGACAAGATGTATCGATTTCATCGATCCGGGAACCCTGGTTCTGAAGTCTCCAGTCTGGCCTCTCCACAAACCTATTGAGTGCCTGAAAATACCGCTCCTGTCGGGTCTCTCTGAAAGTGGAAGTTCATTCTTCCACAGGGTTGCTCCGCCATGCAGAAGCGTCTCGACCACAAGCTCGTTCCAGGGACTTGGTCCAGGTTTTCTCATGCATTAGCCCATGCTTTCATGGAAGGTAAATATTGCCGATCCTCCGCTCACTCTGACAGTCCGCATTTCAGCGTCAGGTCGCTATCCAGCCTTTCAAGCAGGCTGTTGAGGGACAGTTCAATATCCGTGACCCTGGCCTCGGCCAACTTCTTTATGCTCATAGAGTCGGCCATGCAGTACACGTGATACTTTCCGCCTGCCTTCAGGTTCCTGCTCTCCCTGTATGCAAGCCCGATGCTCACCAGCCTCTGGAGGGCTTTGAAGACAGAGGTGCGGTTCTTCCCGACTTTTCCGGATATCATGTCCAAGTCCTGCCAGAGATTCACCTTCAGTGAAGTGAATATTTCAAAATCGGAGGCCCCGATCTCGAAAATGCAGGAAAGGAGGTCAAAACAGCTTGCATTTCTCGACCCCAACTTGTTCAGGGATATCATTGACAGGTAAACAGGTGATGGTATATAGATATTGACCGTAATTTGCAATAACGATAAATCTTTAAACCCGTCAGCACTTCTTGAAGGGTAAACCAACCGGTGTTACGGCAATGTGTTGCATGATATCGGAAGGAACAGGGCAGGGAAAGTTAATGGACAATGAAGCATACAACATCAGGAAGAAAATAGAGGCTGAATTAATGGCAGGATCTACTGAAAACAACGGCAAGATATTGGAACTGAACGATGGTAATTTTGATCAGTCAGTTTCAGGAGACAAGCTCACATTGGTTGACTTCTGGGCACCGTGGTGCGCGCCATGCAGGTTTGTGTCACCCATCGTGGAGGAGCTTGGCAGTCAGTATTCTAAGAGCATGAACACAGGAAAGCTGAACGTGGATGACAACCCGCTTATTTCAAGCAGGTACAGGATCACGAGCATACCGACGCTGATGTTCTTCAGGAACGGAAAGCCCGTTGACTATGTGATCGGAGCGTTGCCGAAGAATATCCTGGAAACCAAGATCAAGACGCTTCTGGGCACAGCATGAAGAATTTTGAGATCATAGTCATAGGGGGAGCCTTTGCAGGCCTTACTGCCGCGATATACAGCGGCAGGCAGGGCTTCAGGACAGTGGTCATCAGCAAGGACATCGGGGGCCAGGGGCTCCTTACCACAGATATACAGAATTATCCAGGGTTCATGAGCATCTCCGGGTTTGAGCTTGCATCAAAGTTTCAGGAGCAGGCACTCCAGTACGGGGTCGAGTTTGTATACGACGAAGTAACGGCTGTCTCCCAGAACGGAGACATCTTCGAGGTCAGAACAACTCAGGAGGAGTTCTCAGCAGACTCCGTTATCCTGGCATTCGGGAAGACACCTAGGGACCTCGGCGTACCAGGTGAGGAGAGGTTCAAGGGTAAAGGGGTTTCATACTGTGCCATATGCGACGGCCCGCTTTTCAGGGGAAAAATCGTTACGGTGGCTGGTGCAGGCGATCATGCGCTACAGGCTGCACTTTATCTCTCCACCGTTGCATCGAGAGTGAACCTAGTGATCAGGAGCCCCAGGCTCCTTGGTGATCAGGACATGGTTTCCTCGATAAAGGCGTCGGAGAATGTAACAGTAACGCTGGGCACAAAAGTTACGGAGATTCTTGGAGACCAGTACGTGGACACCATCAAGACAATATCCAGCGATGGGACAGAGTCAAGCATTGAGACCTCGGCACTGTTCGTCGAGATGGGTTACATCGCAAAGACAGAATTTATAAGGGAATTTGTGGAACTCAACAAGGAAGGGGAAGTGATCATCGACTCCAATTGCAGCACGAGCCGTGAAGGCGTTTTTGCGGCAGGGGACGTAACCAACCAGCCTTTCAAACAGGCCGTCATATCTGCGGGACAGGGATCAGTTGCGGCTCTCTCCTCGATCAATTACGTGAACAGGAAGAAGGGAAGGACTACAGTAAAGTCCGACTGGAAGTTCATCCCAAAACCGGAAGGAGAAAAAGCCCCGCAGTAGGCTCTTTTAATATATTCAGGCCGTCGTGCCCTTCATGTGTGAATACATGTAGATGGCTATGGAAAAGAATACCAGCATGAGTGCAGTGACAACCCCGGTGTAAAGTACTGCGTGCAATGGGTCATTTGCAGTTATCACATACCTGGCAGCGTCCACGATGTAAGTAAGCGGATTAACGTAAACCATGTACTTGAGTGCAACCGGTGTCTTTGAGGTTACGGGGTAGAATGCAGTGCTGGCAAAATCCAGGAAGAAGAACAGGAATATGGTCGCAGTGTTGTACGCGTTCATTGTCTTGAAGGTAAGGGACATGATGAGGAAGACTGAGCTGAAGAACATTGCCCCGACGGAGAGAATGATCACCATCATTGCCAGGTTCAGTGCGGTGTAGGCAAATGTCACGGACATGGCAACCGCTATCACTGCCATTATGGCGCCTCCGGCAAGCGTGAATGTCACGGAAAGGAGCATTATCGAGAGCAGGTAATCCACGCGTTTGAAAGGTCCCACAAGGATCTGCTCGAACATCCCCCAGCGCCTGTCAGCCCAGAGCATCCCAGCACCGATATTTCCTGCTGTAAGCGTCTGCATTCCTATTATTCCCGGAGTCAGGAATGTCTCGTAGTTGATGCTCACGTTCCCGACACTCACGTTCGGGACAAACCCCTGAAACATGGCACCCATGACTACCAAGTAAAGGGCCGGCATACCAAGGAGGAACAGCATGGTTCCAGGATCCATGTTGACGAGAATGTTCCTGAAAGTCAACCTGACAAATGCAGGAATCCTCAATTCTTCATCACTTCCAGGAAAACATCGTCAAGTGATGGATCAACAACAGATACGTGGTCAATCTCAACAGAGAGTTCCGAAAGTTTTGCCAGGAATGGGGAAAGGATCTTCGGTACTCTTGAAGCTATCACATTAATCATCTTGCCTGAAACTTCCAGTTCAAAGGGATGCCCAAGGCTGTTCAGATAATCTGATATTGACCCGGACTGTTTCTTCGTGATCTCAGCGGTGCTCTCAACGGTCAGTTTCCTCAGGCTGCCAAGG
Organism: Thermoplasmata archaeon; assembly: GCA_021792595.1. Lineage (GTDB taxonomy): Archaea > Thermoplasmatota > Thermoplasmata > Thermoplasmatales > Thermoplasmataceae > JAMDBT01. Next base: position 7,122 of record JAJYUI010000034.1, read on the forward strand.
TTCTGCTTCAGGTGAGATGAAGTCCCCTCCGCCACAAGCCTGCCGTTGTTCATGATGCCAATTCGATTGCAGATGTAGTCTGCCTCTTCCAGAATGTGCGTGGTGAACACAACGGTGAGGCCATCCTTTGCACGCGACTTTATGTAGTTGAGTATATCACGCCTCATTATCGGGTCCATTCCAACAGTTGGCTCGTCGAGGAAGAGAACCTTCATGTCATGCATGAATTCCCTTGCGACCTGGAGCCTTTTCTTCTCTCCGCCTGACAGCTCAAAGACCCTGCTCTTCCTGAGCCTTGCAAGATCGAAGAACTCAATCAGCTCCGCTTTCCTTCTTTCAGCAATGCCCCTGGGAATTTCCCAGAGTAGTGAATAGATGTCAAAGCTGCGCTCGACGGTGGTGAAGTCAAAAGACTCTCCCTGCTGGACAACCCCTATCATCTTCCGGATCGTGCTCGCATGGGTCCTCACATCCATGCCGTCAACTGTCGCCTTTCCGGATACCGGGGGGATGAGTGTCGTGAGGATCTTGATCGTCGTGGTCTTTCCCGCACCGTTCTTTCCAAGAAGGCCATAAATCTCTCCCTCCCCAACTTGAAACGATAAGTTGTCAACGGCCCTCCTAACTCCGTCGTATGTCATTACGAGGTCAGATACGCTGATCATGGGGGGCCGGGAATCCACACGGTTGATTTTTGTACGATATTTATAGCCACTGGTTCCGGGTTCTGTTATGGGGGAAGTTGGTGCAGGCGCGTACTAGAGGGAGTTCCAGCCATGTCCACTCACTTCAGCCGGGGGCTCCGTTTTCCCGTTGTCATGGTAGCATATTCTCCTGAACAGCTTTATCAGGAATATGATGACAGGAACCCCAGGCAACCAGAGCAGGAAGATCAAGAGAAGCCCGTTGGAACCAGAGTTTCCAAACTCTATTGTAAGGCTCTCGAAGAATGCGGCAACAAGGAGTTCAAGCCCTACAAACAGGTACAGGGAGACAACTTTCTTGAGCCTGTTCTTCACGACTCCCTTTCCAGCCGCAAGCATGTAAATGATATATACCCCAGTGGAAGACGCTATTGCATACGATGGAAGTTCCAGCCAGGAATAGGTGAACAGGAGCAAGGACAGGAAAATGGCAAGCCCGCTGGCGTTCAACGAGGGCCCTTCAACAGAAAAGACCACCGCTGTTGAATATATGGTGTAAAAGAAGAATGCCTGGCCTAGGATTGGAATGAACTCCACAGAGGCGATGCGGAAGTTGTTTGAGAATATACTGAAGGTTGAAGCCAGGAGGGACTCTGCAGCAGCCCTTGACTGTTCCTGCCTCACCTGGCTCAGGATGGCAGGATTGCTGATAGAAAGGGAGGATACGTAGATGAATATGGCCATTTCTGCAATGAAAAGAATGCCTGCTATTCCACCGACCTTCAGCACTCCATTCCTGAATAGAAAATTCCTGGGCTCCATTTCTTTTCTATCAATTCCCTGTATTAATTACTTGACAAAGGAATCCGTATTCTCAGGTTCGTCGAGCCAGTTGGATGCAACAGGTCAGCCCTCTCGAGATACCCTCACTCCATGATGCCGGAAACGAATAAGGAGGATGCTGCGAACAGCCCAGCAATCCGTGCATATTGCGGTCAATTTACGCAGCAACTCCAGCGGCCACTGGCTACACAGGTAACTTTCGCAATTGCGAGAGCCTTGCCCGATAAGCCAACTGTTATGCATCCAAAAAGGGTAATAATCAATTGTGGTACAATCCTATTCAAAGGACGGCAGGAGCCCCCAAAATTCCGGTGAAATGCAACAATCGGGATTCCACGGCCGTCGGCACTCGGGATGAACCATAACCCGAAAATGGGCCTGACCGGATTTGAACCGGTGATCTTCGCTGTGTGAGAGCGACGTCATAACCGCTGGACTACAGGCCCTAACTGTTCTGAAAAACCAGGTAGGTTAAAATGTTTTCACAGGGACCAAACATCTCTTCGCGAGAACCCGGTTGCCTTGCCTGGTACCCCCTGAAACGTTTAATTCTATGATTGTAATGCCTGAGAGTCTCATAAAATAGTACGCGTGATTCATGATCTCGTATGACGACATGGGACTAGAGATTACCAATCCATGGGCTTCGGACTGAGAGATTGGTGTGAACCCAAGCTATGATGATCCGATCAGCGGATGGCAAAAAACTCCCCAGAGGGTCAGAGGATTATGAAACGTGATTAATCGCTCGTTAACCTGGGGAAAATCAATCTTAAGGTGAATGGCATGGAAACCACTGAGTTTGGAAGAATGCAGGGGGAAAATCTTTCCCGCGTGGTAGACATCGTCAGGGACAAGATCACCGTGTATGAAACACAGGTGAACCCGGTAGCCCTGACCTTTTATTATCTCAAGAGCGACAATCCATTGCTGGATGAAAAGTTTGATGAGTTGAGGAGGGAACTGGTACCCATGGGGTTTATTCCCTTCCTCAGGGAAGACGCAGAAAACGTGCTGATTGTTACCGCATCTCCCAAAGTGAACCATCTGGGTAACAAGGTCAACCTGGTGCTGTTCGTCCTGACCCTGGCCTCCACCATATACTGGGGCTCCATCTACGCGGAAAACTATACCAACGGGGAACTTGCAAGCATCTTTTACGGGCTTCTCTTCTTCGCCGGTCCCCTGATGCTTATCTTGGGCCTGCACGAGCTTGGCCACTTTTTCACGGCGAGGAGATTGAAGGTTAAGGCGTCGTTTCCGTTCTTCATTCCTTTCCCATTATTCCTTGGTACATTTGGTGCTTTCATCTCCTTGAGGGACCCGATCCCAAACAGGAAGGCAATGATAGAGATCGGAGCTGCAGGGCCGATAGTCGGGTTTATTGCCTGCATTCCTCTCCTTTTCCTTTCAGGCTATCTCCAGACGGTATTCCTTCCAATCCACAACTACAGCAGCAGCTTCCAGGTTAACTTCCCGTATCTGTATAATCTCCTGGGAATGGTTCAGAACCCGGCGCAGATCTTTCCCATGCAACTCGCAGTCTGGGTGGGATTCCTTGCAACCGCGATGAATCTTCTGCCAATTAGCCAACTGGACGGGGGTCACATAGCGAGGGGCGTGCTCGGGCGGCGTTCCAATCTGCTGGGCTATTTCATGGTGGCAGTTCTCTTCTACATAGGCCTTGAATACTATAGCGGCTGGCTGATCCTTTCAATATTCGGCGTGATGATGGGCCTTTCTCACCCTCCTCCCCTGGATGATTATTCCAGGATAAACCTGAGACATGTACTGATCGCTGCTGCGGCTCTTGCAATATTCCTGCTGTCATTCAATGTAGCACCTCTGGTTCCCACGTAAATCATAATAACCTGTTACCAGTTTGTACTGCCAATGCAAGAGAGTGACTGTATTTTCTGTATGATCGCGAGCGGAGCAATTCCAAGTTACAAGGTTGCCTCAAATGAAACTTCCATATCTTTCCTGGATATCAACCCAATCGCACGCGGACACATCCTGGTGATCCCGAGGAAGCACTTCTCAGGACTGGATGACGTTGATCATGAGGCCTTTGCCGGAACCATGGAACTTGCATTGAGAATCACCAGATCCATAAGCGGTGGAAGGTTTTCCGAGGGTACCAACCTATTCGTTTCAAACGGAGAAGCTGCTGATCAGACTGTAAAGCATCTGCACGTGCACATTGTTCCAAGGAACAGCGATGACAACCTTCAATGGAACTCATGGTGGCTGTCAAAGGTGAAGCAATATTCTGAAGGGGAAATGGCTGATACGCTGGAGCTCATCAGGAAGTGCATGGAGTGAGGTTTTTCATCTTGCTTTCTGCACGATCTCCACGTGGCCCCTCTTCCACTTGATCATCCAGTTTGCAAGATCGTTGAGTATGGCGTGAAGCTCCCATCCCTTTGGTGTCAGGGAATATTCAACCTTGACCGGCACTTCCGCAAAAATCTTCTTCTGTATGATCCCGAGGGATTCAAGCTGGGACAGCCTCTCTGAAAGGCTCGTGGAACTGATGTTGCCGATCGCCCTCTTCATTTCGTTAAATCTCAATTCGCCACGTAGACCGAGGGCATAGATGATGGGCATGGTCCATCGCCTGAGAAGATCGTTGTAGACTTCAGAAACCAGGGGACAGTTGCCTTCCGGATCCAGGTCATTTCTTCCTGACTTGATCATTTCTGCATCACCAGGTAGGTTGCAAATTACTACTTACTATTTGTAGAATACTGTATTTAGTCGCCGATAAGCATGGAACCAAACAAGTCAATTCAGGATGGAATATTCAGCGCAGTTGAAAGGATAAGGGACGCAGTCGTCTCCGTCGACTCTTCGAGGATCAATTACAACGGGTACGGGGTTGCACCGGTCAAGGGTTCCGGCTCAGGGATTATTGTGTCCAGTTCTGGATATATAGTGACGAACAACCATGTGATCCAGGACTCGGAAAATGTCATGGTAAGGACCCCTGACGGTCAGGAATATGACGGCTACGTGATCGGAGGCGACTCCGCAACGGACATTGCGGTGGTGAAGATAGAAAAGAACGGCCTGAAGTACGCGGAGCTGGGGGATTCAGACAGTTCCAGAGTAGGGCAGATAGTGCTGGCTGTAGGAAACGCTCTGGGACTTCCAGGCGGCCCAACTGTATCCATGGGGGTCATAGGTGCAATAGGCAGGCCAATGCCATGGGCCGACTTCATATTCGAGGGGCTGATCCAGACGGACGCGGCTATCAATCCGGGCAACAGCGGGGGTCCCCTGGTCGATCTTTATGGAAACGTAATAGGGATCAACACTGCCATGATTCCATTTGCCCAGGGAATGGGGTTCTCAATCCCTTCAAACACTGTGAAGAGGGTGATGAAGGAAGTCCTTGAGCATGGAAGGATCATAAGACCCTATCTGGGCATATCTGGAATTTCCCTGAACAAGGATGTTTCCAGGCAATTCGGGATCAGGCCGACTGAGGGAGTTCTCATAGTAAGGGTGTCGAGAAACAGTCCTGCACATTATGCCGGAATGCAGAGGGGAGACGTGATCACATCCATCGGGGAGACATCAGTCAAGGGGATCAAGGATCTGCTTGAACAATTGTCGAAACACAGGCCGGAAGAGACAGTAAGGATCACTATATTGCGTGGAGGCAAACCATTTGAAGCAAGAGCCAGGCTCTCGGTGATTGAGCCCGATCTATTCCCTGTAAATGAGTAAACATGCGCCAACGGCGGAAATGAAATAAGGATCTCTTCAACATTCTGGGGATATGCAAAGGAATTCAATTCCATCTGGATAAAGCTAGAGACCTCTTCCGAGACCGGATTGGCAGAATCATTGGTCAATCCGGCGAGAATTGAAAGTCTTGGCCTGAATACAGATTCTCCTGAGAGGAAACAGGGGATTCATTTACCCCCACCAAACTGAAGAGATCCATTAATGAGCAGGCCGTGAGATTCTATGAGCGAGCAGGATTCGTAAGGCCTGCCTGCATGGCAAGAGGCTTTTCTGAAATTGGATCAGGTTAGCAAAGACGTTTTGAGTCGTCTTGATTTATCTCTACAGATCGTCGTATACATTCTTTCTTTTTCCGATATCAACCACAAGTATCACAAGTTTTTCTTTTTCTATACTCATTAACACCCTATACTTTCCTATTCTCAAACTATAAAGTGGGACCCCCTTAAGACGCTTGACATAATGAAATGGGTTTGGTACGAGAAGGGTTATCTTGTCCAAGACCCTCCTAACATCAGACTTCTCCATTTTTTCTAGGAGTCGAATTGTTGCCTCCGTAAATTTTACCTGATAATCAGGCAATTCCTATCCTCTTTTTGACCTCATCCATCGAAAATACTTTACCCTCCTTAATGTCCTTCAGGGATGCTTCTATTCTCTCAATTGTTTCTTTAGAAAGTGGCTCATCATCAATAGCCAGTTCCGAAATTCTCCTTATAACTGAGTCGTAGGATTCATTTGGATATAGCCTAAGTGAATTGAGCCTATCTTTTAGATCCTTCTTAATCTGTATGGTTGTTTCCACAATAGTGTAATTATATTTAGTTAATTAAAGGTTGTTATAGGTACCTGCAGATATGTATAGTGATATACATTTGCTATCCACTTAATTAAATAATTGATACAGGCTATCTATCCGCTACACAATAGGATTTGCTTACATTTTTGAATGGGCTCGACCGGATTCGAACCGGTGACCTCCTCCGTGTCAGGGAGACATCATACCGCTAGACTACGAGCCCATGCTTAACTCAACAAAAGAGTCATTCTGTGAGTCTGGTAGGATAAATGCGGGATATAAAAAATTGTGGAGTAAGACTCAGAAGACTCTGAGCTTTCCTTCCACGAACTGGTTGGTGAGATCGGAGATGTGCTCCAGTTTCTCGTCCGCAATCCGCCGTATGTTTTCCTGGTGCTTTGAAGGATCAACATTGTCCTTGTATATCACCTGAACGCTGGCAACATGCGGATCGCTTATGTCTCTGCCAATCTGTGAAACGATCCTCACAAGGACTTCTTCCACGTCGCCCCCAGATTCCTTGTACGCTTTCTCGGCGATCAGGTTGGCTAGCACGTTGTAAAGCTTTCCCACATGGGTGACCGGGTTCTTTCCGGCGGCTGCTTCCATGCTCATTGCCTTGAAAGGGGTGATGATCCCGTTGACCCGGTTTCCCCTTCCCACAGATCCATCGTCCCCGTTCTCCATGGAAAGTCCAGTGACTGTCAGGTACCTCACATTTTCCTCCTTAACGTCTCCAGTGTTGATGAAGACCTTGACTTCCTTGTCGGTAACCTTGGAAGCGTTATCCTTGACCCTTGACGCAAGTTCCTCCTCTACCGAGAAGTATTCCGAGTCATCCTTGACGAACTTGTCTACATATGCTGCAGCAATCGTGAGATTGATGGTGTCTTTCTGCCTGAACCCCATGACCTTTATGTCATACCCTATTGCCGGGAGAGTTTCCTTCAACTTGCCGTTTATAAGTTCTTCTGTTGAGAGCACAAGCCTCTCCGTGTCACTGAAAGGGGCAAACCCAACACCAAACGAGGTGTCGTTTGCCTTCAGCTTTCTCGTGTCGTAAAGGCCCCTGAGATCGACGGAACCATGGCCAATTCTTGAATCGATCATGACGTCGGAATCAATGTCCAGGTGCTTGAACGTCTGGTGAAGATAGTCCTTCGCGGCCTTGATTGAAATTGCCTTGAACGGGATCCTGTCCCCGTTGACAGTCGTGGTAGCTCTTCCACTGAGAAGGATGTAGGATGGTTCCAGTACCTTTCCACCGCCGAATGCAGGTGCGGACTGCCCTCCTACGAGTTCTACCTGGTCGGTGTTGTGGTGGAGAATCCTTCCATATTCCTTAAGATAATATTTGCTGAGTGACCTGCTGACAGCTTCGGCAATCCCGTCGCATACGCTGTCAGGATGACCAATGCCCTTTCTCTCAACTAGTTCTACTTCCTTTTTATGAGTAGCAACCTGTTTTATTGACTCAACTGATATGTTTCGAACCATGGTTCAACCCTGCGAATGATTATAGACCTAAGTTAAAGGTTTCGTCTCAAGAATGCATAAATTACCTCTTCCACAATAATATTACTGTGGATAATTCTTTTGCTTTGGCAAAGGTTTTATGAGTCCATGATTACCTTCAAGCATGCGGGCAATAATCAGCGTTTCAGACAAGAGCGGCCTTGCGGATTTCATTCGCCCAATCTCCGGCCGGTTTGAAGAAATCTATGCATCTTCTGGAAGTCTGAAAGCACTTTCTGACGCCGGAATACGGGCCAGCAGGATTTCCGACCTTACCGGGTTTGACAGCCTTCTTGGGGGAAGAGTTAAGACACTCCATCCCGCACTCTACGCCGGAATTCTTTCTGAAAGGGACGAGAAGTCCAACTCGGAACTGGTCAAGTTCGGATTCATGAACTTCGACATGGTTGTTGTAAATCTTTACCCATTCTGGGAGCATTCCAGCGGAACTGACGTATCAAGCATGGTGGAAAACATAGATGTGGGCGGCGTCTCCCTCCTCAGGGCGGCTGCCAAGAATTTTGCCCATGTCGCTTCTATCGTGGATCGGTCTGACTATGGACCGGTAGGGGAAGAAATAAGGGAAACTGGAAAAATATCAGAGGAAACCAGGAAACGACTTGCAGTAAGGGCGTTCATGGAAACTGCAAGATACGATTCCATGATACAGGGCACACTGGAAAGAGTCCTGATGGGAAGAGACAGCGTCACCGTTCCGGATCTCTCAAGGCCGGTCAGCCTGAGGTACGGGGAGAACCCGGATCAGAGGGCTATTCTTTACCCAGACGGGTCAGGAAATGGAATCCCGGGAAGCATTAAGCTGGGCGGGAAGGAACTCTCATACAACAACATAGTTGATGCGGACAGCGCTCTCGACACCATCATGGAGTTCGAGGAACCTGCTGCCGTGATAGTAAAGCATGCAACACCCTGCGGCGTGGCGAGCTCAACAACCCTGAAGGACTCCTTCGTAAGGGCTCTCAGGGGTGACCCGGAGTCTGCCTATGGCTCGGTTATTGCGGTGAACCGCGAAGTTGACAGGGAGACCGCTGAAGAAATGTCAAGGCTCTTCGTCGAAGTGATCTCCGCCCCAGGATACAGCGAGGAATCGCTTGGCATACTGAGGAAGAAAAAAAACCTGAGGATACTGAAAACCTCGATGATACCCGATCCCAGGATGAGGTTAAGATCCATCTCGCACGGAATTCTGGCACAGTCTCCGCTGAGTTCCGGCTTCAGCGGGCTTGATCATGTGGGAGGGCCGGAGGCCCACGAGAACCTGATTAGCGACATGGAGTTCGCCTGGAAAGTGGTAGCCCATTGCAGATCGAATGCAGTCCTGCTCGCAAAAGGCGGTGCAACAATTGCGATCGGGGGAGGACAGACTTCCAGAGTGGAAGCTCTTAGGATTGCCCTCAGGAAAGCCGGGACCGAGGCAGGAGGGGCGGTGATGGCTTCCGACGGGTACCTTCCATTCGACGACTCGATCAGGATTGCAGCAGAGTCAGGAATATCGGCAGTCATACAGCCCGGCGGGTCCATACGCGACAAGGACTCCATAGCTGCAGCAAACGAGCTGTCGATCCCTATGTACTTTACGCACAAGAGGGTGTTTTTGCATTGAACTTATATCGTTGATAGGTTTGACATTCCATGGAATACAGGTACATAGGCTCCAGCGACCTCAAGGTGTCCGAGGTTGGATTTGGTGCCTGGCAGGCGGGCAGAATCGGCTGGGGAACTGATTATACTGACAGTGAAGTGAAAGAGGCGCTGTCTTTTGCGCTTGACAGCGGCGTGAACTTCATAGACACGGCTGAGATGTACGGAAAGGGGCACTCGGAATCCGTTGTTGGCGAAGTCCTTAGAAACTATGACCGGTCAAAGGTGATCATCGCAACAAAAGTGAATCCGCCGCATCTTGGGAAGAAGGACCTTATCTCTTCAGCACACAACAGTATTGAGAGGATGAAGTGCAGCTATATCGATCTGTACCAGATCCACTGGCCGGACTTCAACGTTCCAATCAAGGAGACTGCTGATGCCCTGGAAAGTCTTGTCAGCGACGGACTTGTAAGGTACATCGGGACATGCAATTTCCCTCTCCCCCAGCTCAAGGAACTGGTGCACACACTGAGATC
>JAJYUI010000035.1 GCA_021792595.1 Thermoplasmata archaeon
TATATGGAAAGAGTCGTAACAAAATTCGGATCGGGAGCAAAGGTGGATTGCCCAAAGGAATTCCTGGGAAAGAAGGCCTATCTTATAATTGAAAAAGACGAAGAGTGAGGACTTCTGTCCCAGAGTCACAGTGCAGGAAACCATTGAATATTCTGGAAAGATAACCAGGTGAAGAAAAATGAGAACTCCGCTGTATGATGAGCATGTGAAGGCAGGAGCAAGCATTGTTGACTTTCACGGGTGGGACATGCCACTCTTCTATTCCGGGATAATCAGGGAACACAATTCAGTGAGAAGCGACTTCGGTTTCTTCGACGTGTCGCACATGGGAGACGTTATTGTCTGCGGTAGAGACTCCGGTGCATTCCTGGATTACATCCTCCCAACGAAGGTGACCGGCCTGGCATCCGGAAAGGCAGCATATACTGCCTTTCTTGACACAAAGGGGAACATCATCGACGACACCATAGTCTACAGGCTCTCCGAAGACAGGTTCTTTTTCGTGCCAAACGCCTCAACCACGGGCGAGATCTATTCATGGGTCACGGAAAAGTCAAAAGGGTTTGAGGTGGAAATAATCAACGTATCAGACAGGATTGCATCCATAGCCCTACAGGGACCGAATGCTCATGTCGTATCAGAGAAAATGGGATTCAGGGAACCGGAACCATTCACCTTCTTCACAATAGAATCAAAATTCGAGAACCCGATCACCGGAAGAAGAGAGACCATTATTTCAGGCACCGGCTACACTGGTGAGAGGGGGATGGAACTCATTATGCCAGCGGAGGAGGCCGCACATTACTGGCAGAAGATGATGGAAATGTCATCCACCGATGAAGGCCTCCCCTGTGGCCTCGGCCCCCGCGACACCCTCAGGATGGAGAAGGGAATGCTGCTGTCCGGCACCGATTTCGATCACAACAGGACGCCTTACGAAGCATCGATAAGCTTCATTGTCAACAAGGACCATGAGTTCATAGGAAAGGAACCCCTGGAGAAAAGCAGGGAAGAACGGACTGAGATATTCCGTGGATTCCGCGTGGAAGGGAGATCTTTGCCAAGGGGAGGATGCCGCATCCTGAAAGACGGGAGGCAGGTGGGAACCGTTACCAGCGGCGGAACTTCTCCAGTGCTTGGAATTCCAATAGCCCTGGGATTCATAGACCGCAGCCTGTCCAAGGAGGGAAATTCCGTGGATATCGAGATAAGATCCAACCTTTCCCCCGCCACAGTTTCAAAGCCAAAACTTGTAAAGTAGGATCAGGAGATGGAAGCTTTCCTGATCACCACATCCTGCAGTGGCTTGTCCGACCTGTTTCTCTGGACCTTGCTTATTGCGTCTACAACTTCCATTCCCGCAACGACCTTCCCGAACACAGGGTGCTTGGAGTCAAGATAATTGTTGTCAACAACGTTTATGAAGAACTGGCTTCCTCCGGTGTTAGGGCCTGCATTGGCCATGGAGATTGTTCCCCGGTCGTTCCTGTTGCTCTTTGTAAATTCATCCTTTATGGTATATCCGGGTCCACCCATTCCTGTCCCGGTTGGGTCCCCGCCCTGGATCATGAAGTTGGGTATGACCCTGTGAAAAATCACGCCGTCATAGAATCCACTCTCGACAAGTTTCCTGAAATTTCCTGCAGTAACAGGCATCTCCTTCTCAAACAGCTCTATGCTGACATTTCCCTTTGAGGTTTCCAGCTTTACAGTCGCCATAATGGCAGCATGCTACGGATCGCATAATACTTCTTTCCATGCATGGCAGCTTAAATCTCCAGAAAACATGCAGAATCATGATCGCCGTCGTGGGGGCGGGAGGCATGGGGTCCGCAATTGCGGAAAACCTGCGGAGAGATTATGAAGTCATTCTTGTGGACACAGACCAGAAGAGGCTTGACGGTACACCGGAATCCGGGAAATTCATGGGAAGGATCATGGGATTTCAGGGACTGGATTCGGTTGATCTGGCCGTTGTCGCACTTCCTGCCGGCTCGGCAAGAGAAACCGTTGAATTCCTCCTGAAATCTGGAAAGAACGTCGTTGACATATCATTCACAGACTATGACCCGCTGGAACTGGACGGCATGGCAAGGGAGAACGGGGCAACCCTGATTCCCCATGCCGGATTCGCCCCGGGTCTCTCCAACATACTGGCAGGAAAGCTGTATTACGAACTGGGATCGAGAAACATTGAGATTATTGTTGGCGGGCTCCAGGAAAGGCCGGAGCCCCCGATGGAATATGCTCCGACATTCAACGTTAGCAGCGTTATTGATGAATATACCAGGGAAGCCAGATTTGTCGAGAACGGGAACGTTAGGGCACTCTCACCGCTGGATACGATTGAGCCTGTGCATGTGGAAGGCATTGGAGACCTGGAGTGCTTTGTATCGGACGGACTCTCAACAATACTGGGCACGTTCAGGGAGGGGATTGCCATTGAGAAGACCGTAAGGCACCCGGGACATTTGTCCAAGATGAAATTCCTGAGAGACATGGGCTATTTTGAGACAGTTCCGGTCGCCGGCCTGACGCCAAGGGAGGTGACCGAGAAGCTCTTCAGCAGGATTGTTTCGGGCCAGAAGGACCTGAGCATTCTGGAAGTACGCTCGCTTGACCGGGGCCTTGTCTATTCCTGCATTGACCAATTTGACACGACCAAGGGCATTTCATCGATGAGACGGATGACGGGATATACTGCAGCAGCCATATCAAGGGCTCTCATCAATGGCATGGTTGAAGTGAAGGGAATGTATCCTGCGGAATATATGGGAAAGTCCCGGGAAGCGTTCGACTATATACTTGGCCAGCTCAGGAAAGACAACATCGTGGTGAATGCAAGGGAGCAGCCATCATGAGGGTCAAAGTCAAGGTCTGCTCGGGGCGGGACAGGATCGAAGAGGATGGAGAAATCCTGAAGATATACACCAGAGAGCCGAGGGAGAGGAACAGGGCCAACTACAGTGTAATAAAGCAACTTGCCAAGCATTACAACGTGGTGACCACCAGGGTCAGAATCATTGCAGGTTCAAGGTCAAGGGAAAAGGTGGTAGAGATAACGGGTCTCTGAGGTCATACCTGGCTCCTGATCCCATATTGGTTGTAATTATAAGTTGATATTTCCTTTAGAAATCAACCTTTTTCAATACCCATCTTTCAAAAACAGTAATAAACCTTATAGCCATTTTGAAGAGGTGTAAATTATGTTTGAAATCAGGTTCCATGGAAGGGGGGGCCAAGGCGCAGTTACAGCCTCAAAGATTCTTGCGCTCGCGGCCTTCATGGAAGGAAGGTATGTCATATCCTTCCCCTTTTTCGGCACAGAAAGGAGGGGAGCGCCGGTCACAGCATTCACTAGGATTGACGACGGGCCGATATTGCTCAAAACTCAGATCTACAACCCGGATGCCGTAGTAGTGCTGGATACTTACGTAATGACTTCTGCCAATGTAAAAAGCGGAATGAAGAATGGAAGCTACCTGATTGTCAACACGGAGAAAGAACCAGGGGAGATAGATGCAGATCATCGCACCGCTACCGTCGACGCCACCAGGATTGCCACGGAACTCGGGCTTGGTGACAGGACCAATCCTATCATCAACACAGCAATGATAGGTGCCTTCGCGAGAGCTTCCGGAATCATCAGCAGGGAAAGTGCGATCGAGGCGGTAAAATCACTTTCACCTAGAAACAAGGAAAAGAACGCGGAAGCTGCGGGATTTGCTTTCAACGAGACAAGGCTGGGGTGGGGGAATTGACGCGGGCACCTCTCGCCGAGACCAGCTCCAGGGGAAACCTCACAAGTTCCTGGAGGATAATGAGACCTGAACTAGACTATGATTCATGCATAAGGTGCATGATCTGCTGGAAGTTCTGTCCAGACAACGCTATAAGAGTGGAGCCAGGAGATGCATTCAGTGCTCCAAACGAACGGGTCGCAGGAATGGAAGCCCCCTTTATTGACATGGACTACTGCAAGGGCTGTGGAATCTGTGCATCGGAATGCCCGGAAAAATGCATAGACCTTGTGCTTGAAACACGGAGGGTGGAGTGAAATGCAGGCGATCCAGAAATACAATGCAATACTCACGGGCAACGAGTCTGTTGCAGTGGGGGTGAAGCTCGCAAGGGTCGGATTCGTGTCAGCATATCCCATAACTCCCCAGACCACGATCGTCGAAAAACTGGCTGAAATGGTTGCAAACAACGAAATAGATGCCAGGTACGTTGAGGTCGAAAGCGAACACAGTGCAATGGCAGCCACTTTTGCAAGCGAACTTGCAGGAGTCAGGTCATATACCGCAACAAGCTCTCACGGGCTTCTATATATGCATGAGATGCTGCACTGGACCGCAGGAATGAGGCTTCCCGTGGTGATGAGCATAGTGAACAGGGCAATAGGGCCACCTTGGAATATCTGGTCGGAGCAGACCGATTCAATGAACCAGAGGGAGACAGGCTGGATGCAGGTCTACTGTGAATCAAACCAGGAAGCACTTGACAGCATAATCATGGGGTACAAGATTGCAGAGAACAGGGATGTAATGCTTCCCCTGATGAGCATGGAGGATGCATTTACGCTTTCGCACACGACAGAGCCGGTTAGTATACCGGATCAGGCCGAGGTTGACGACTTCCTCCCCCGCTTTGATCTCGATTTCAAGATTGATCCGGAAAGGCCTATGGGATACGGATCCTATGTTCCGCCAGAAGGGCCTTTCATGGAACTCAAGCATGATATGATGGAGTCCATGCGCAATGCACGAAAAACAATCAGGAAAGTTACGGAGGAGTTTTCGGAGGCGTTCGGGAGAAACTATTCAGGACTAATCGAAAGATACAGGATGGATGATGCAGAATATGCCCTGATTGCATCGGGTGCACTTGCATCAACGGGGAAGTACGTGGTGTCAAGGCTCAGGGAGCGGGGCAAGAAGGTGGGCCTCATAAGGCTGAGATTTTTCAGGCCTTTCCCGGATGAAGAGATCCTTTCTGCCACAAAGGGGCTCAGGGGTGTGGGTGTCATAGACCGGTCAGTCACATTCGGGTCCTCAGGGGCAACAGCCATCGAGGTCCGGGCCGCCCTTTACGGCAAGAGCGAGACCCCAGTTGCCGGGTTTGTTGCCGGCCTTGGCGGAAGGGACGTGAGGATAGAGGACTTTGAGGAAATCTACAGTCACGTTGAGAGCGGAGATACCGGAAACTACTACATCAACCTGAAGGGGGTGAACTGAAATGCCTCTTTCTATACCGGAACAGGAACTGATGGAACCCGGACATACGGCGTGTCATGGTTGCGGTGCAACCCTCTCCATGAGGTATGTGCTGAAAGCTTTGGGGAAGAACACGGTAGTCTCAGTCCCGGCAGCCTGCTGGGCCGTGATCCCGGGTGCCATGCCGAACAGGACTCTTGACGTTCCGATGGTCTATACGCCATTCGCTGCGACTGGTGCATCCATATCAGGACTCAGGGAAGCACTTGACATAAGGGGGAAGGAAGATTACAACGTAGTCGGCTTTGCGGGAGACGGCGGAACGGCAGACATCGGACTGCAGGCGCTTTCCGGTGCCATGGAGAGGGGCCACAACGTTTTCTATATAATGTATGACAACGAGGCGTACATGAACACAGGAGTACAGAGATCAGGGAGCACCCCATACGGCGCCGAAACAACAACAACTCCTGTGAGGAAGGAGAAAAACTTCAAGAAGCAGCAGAAAAAGATTGTTGCGGACCTCATGATAGCCCAGGGGGTTCCATACGTGGCCACAGCAACAGTTGCATACCCAGAGGACATGATAAGGAAGGTCAACAACGCCAAGAAGATAAAGGGACCCAAGTTCATCCAGATTCTCAGCCCGTGCCCGGTTGGATGGTACTTTTCATCAGAAAAGACCATTGAGGTCTCCAGGCTTGCGGTTAGGTCTGGCGTGTTCCCATTGTTCGAGTACGTGAATGGCGTGATGAAGGTGACAAAGCAGCCCAGCCCGGTTGAGATAAAGGAATACCTGTCATCCCAGAGGAGATTTTCACACATGTCCGACCGGGACATTGAGGAAATCAAGGCATATGCGGATGCCAGGATGCACCGTCTCCTAGAAATGGAGAAAAATTCAGCCAGCGCGAGTGCGGTCCAAAACTAACTGGGTGGGAGCATCCACTCCAGGATCTCCCTGGAGTCGATGAACATTTTTCTGTTCAACTTCCCGGGGTGAAAGTGTCTGTAATGGAAAATGCGTGCAGCTTTCGCCATGGTCCCGCTACCGGCATAACTCTTTTCTCCCATGAGATACATCTCGATGGCTGCAGTGATATTTCCGAGGGAATGCAGCAGTTCCTTTGAAAAGATCTCAATCTCTCCACTTCCTGCCAGTTCCTTCATCCTCCGGAAGATTGCTTCAATGTCTTCCGAAACGAGCCCAGACACCTCCCCGTCCTTAATCTTGCCCGCTTCACCCTGCAGAAACCTGTGAAGGAGCTCTCCGCCATTCTTCTTCACAATGACCTCAAGCATTTCAAGCGCCTGGATGTTGCTTGTGCCTTCCCAGATGGATGTGACCAGGGAATCCCTGTGGAACTTGGCGATGGGATACTCCTCAAAGAAACCGATTCCGCCAAGAACCTCCATCGCATACCTGGTTATGTCTGCGCTTGTTTCAGCAGCCATGTTCTTTGCAATGCTGCTCAACAGCCTGGCAAGGTGATAGTCTTCGTCGTAGGGGGGTCTTGAGGCTGCCGCATCAGTGAAATGCCTGGCTGCCAGAAGCGCGACCGCGACCGACGCCTGGAGATCAGCCTCCCTTTCCACGAGATCCTTGATCATGAGATCGTGGTCCAGAAGCCTCTTCCCGAAAGCAGTTCTCCTGTCAGCATAGAGACAGGCTTCCCATTGGGCTTTTCTTGCAATGCCTGTGGCTGAAATTGCATCATCGATTCTTGATATGGTGAGAATTTCCATGGCAACCTGTATTCCGTAGCCAGGATCACCAATGAGATATGCCTCGGAGTCGTTGAACTCCACCTCTCCCGTGGGTACGGCTACGGTGCCCAACTTGTACTTTAACCTCCGGATTGAGTAGTTTGCAGTACCATCCTTCCTGACTGCAGGCACAAAGAACACGGAGAGCCCCTTCGCTCCCTCCACCGATCCCTCAACACGGGCCGTGACTATGGAAGAATCCGCAATTCCTGCATTACTGGCAAAATACTTGTCCGTTCCGTTAAGGAGATGAATGTCTCCGCTCTTCCTGGCCGTGGTCCTGTTGGCGCCAAGATCACTGCCGCCCTGGGTCTCACTGTAGAAGGTTGCGCCATACCAGGGCTCTTTCTGGTCTGAAAACCTGGAAAGAAACCTGCTCTTCAGGTCCTCTGATCCGTACTTCATCAGGCCGTATGCTGTCTGTGCAGTGAGAGTTACCGTGCAGAAAACCCCAGAATCCGAAACCACGTATCCGGAAACGAAGTGGTACATCAGCGATTCCTCTCCCTTGACCATTTTCCTAATGATCCCGAATCCCTGGAGCCTGTCCAGTATTCTTTCATGCTCCGGTGAGATCCGAACATAATCAATCCTTTCGCCGAGCACGCTCCACGTCTGAAGTACTGGTTTGCCGTAATGGTCTATGAAGTCCATAGCCTCCACAAACTCTTCCGATATATACTTGCCCAGATCCGACAGATCTGAATCGCCCTTGAACGAGAAAAACTCCAGAATGGATTGCAGGGGGAGGTCTCCTGAAAAGTAGTTCACACCCTTGCTGAGAAATAAGTCAGAGAACCTGTTTTTCATTTCAGTTGTTCAGATCAGCATTGTTGACATAAATGTTTCCCGCAAATTGGGTTCGTGCTCAGACCTCGCTGGAAATTCCTCAGGGTGGCTATTCCCTTCTGCCTGTGGGGGTTGAATTCCTGTATTCAATCATCAGGTTAACGTAGGATTCCATTGCCCTCATTATCTTGTTAAGTCCCTTGCTGAGGTGTTCCTGCACAGTAGACTCTGAAATTTCATTTGAGGAGGAGAGCTGTTCCAAAGTGATCCTTCTTGGAGAGGAGAAATAACCATTTCCAATGGCATCCCTGATTACCGCCAACTGCTTCCCCGTCAGTTCTCCAAGCACACTCGAGATTGGAATGACATAAAAGTCCTTCAGCGATTCTGGCACGATAGGGGCCTTTCTCTCGATCTCAACCTCTCCTATCTTCTCCAGCCAATCATACAATCCGGCAAAGCTCTCGCTGTCCAGCGATATGGCCCTGATCCTTTCATTCCCATTCCTGTACGTAACCGGGGCATGCCACAGGCAGTTCATGGACTCGACTATCCTTATGGTGGAATTCTCCTTGGAACACTTGCAGGAAAACATCGCAGAAAGCCTGTTCTTGCCGCTGGATTTCTGCAACAGGTGCGTTCCAAGCGACTTCGCGATAAGTTCCATGTTTCTCTCCACTTCCTGCAATTCAGAATCTCGCCCATGAAACTCAAGGTAATCCACCGCAGAATTGCACCACCTGTACACGGTCACTTCCGGAAAATTGTCCGAGAGAATGCAGAAAGGGAGATCATTCCTTATCCTTAGATCAATTTCGAACATATGTACCGGTCCAGACAGGCACCAAATATATCATTTTCGCTCAAATCAAGCAACGTGAACAGCATGGTAAATGCAATAGTGGAACACAGGTGGAAGCCTGAAGATGAGGAAAAGGTATTCAGCGTGGTCGGAAGTATAATTGAGATGTCGAAGTCCGGAAAACTTCCGGAAGGATTCAAGCTGGGCAGTGTAAACGTCATAGGTGAAGAGAGGAGGGCAATCTGCAACTGGGAAGCTCCGGGAGTGAGCGAACTAGAGGGACTGGTGAGGGAGGTCAGTCCGCCCACAGAATTTAGGGTATTCGAGGCAAAGAGAATTCTCTGAATCCCGAACCCGGGGACATTGAGGCTCAAGAGCCAGGAGACGACGGTAGCCCGCGTCGTCTCCATAAGTTATATTCAAAGAACGCCGATAGGGCATCATGCGAAGAATCCTTATGCATGTGGGCCCATCGGTCGGAAGTTATGAAGTTCTCCTGAAGTCGGTGAAGGAGGATGTAGGGTTTGGCTCTCCCGAATTTGTGGAGGCCATGCGCAGTGCCCTCGAAGGAGTGAGATACGTGATGGGGGCAGACAACTCCTTCACGCCCTTCATAATTCCGGGCAGCGGCACTTCAGCCATGGAAGCTGTCACCACGTTCCTGAGGGAAGGGGACAGGGTGCTGGTTGCGTCAAACGGTCTTTTCGGGGACAGGTGGAGAAGCATACTTGAGAGGTACCCGGTCAAGGTCGATTATATTGGGTCCGAGCCTGGAAGATCAATCTCAGCGAAATCCATCCAGGAAATCGCTGAGTCAAAACACTACCGGATGTCGTTCTTCACGCAGGTTGAAACCAGTACGGGAGTCAGGGCCCCAGTCCCGGAACTGGTGAAGGAAATGAAAAAGGTCTCTGAATTTGTTGCACTTGATGGAGTTGCGGCCGTCGGTGGAGAAGAGTCTTGCGCTTCAAAGTGGGGGATTGACTACTATGTCACAGCGAGCCAGAAGGCAATAGGTGCCCCGCCAGGAGCCGGAATCTCGACGGTGTCAGGCAGGCTAATGGAAAACATCCCTGAAAGGTCGGTCTCCGGCTACTCTCTTGACCTGTCCAACTGGAAGAGGACGATGGAGTCCTTTCTTGACGGGAAAGGTAGTTACTTCGCCACACCCCCGGTTCACGTGATACTGTCACTGGATTATGCGTTGAGGCTTGCAAGGGAAGAGACCATGGACAAGAGGGTCAGGAGGCACATCGCTTCCAGGGACCAGATCGTCGAGGGGATAGAGGAGATGGGATTCGAGACAGTAGCAGAACCTGGCCTGAGAAGCAGTACAGTGACTGGAGTTTTGACCGGGAAGATTTCTCCGGGGGACCTGCTTGCAGCGTCCTTGAGGCGCGGGGTGGAGTTTGCCCCGGGGGTGCATCCGGCATTGGCCGGAAGGTACTTCAGGATTGGGCACATGGGCTGGATAACAGAAAAGGACGCCGCGATCGCCGTTCATGTACTGAGGGGGGCACTTAAGGAGGTTTCCTGAGACTGCATGCAGGAACAGGCCTGCAAACTATCACGAAGCATAATATATATGCATTAATAATTACATTGTAATGTCAAGTAGTTTCGCAAAGCCATTTCTGGCACTGATAATGGTCAGTATCGTCATAATGCAGGTTCCGCTCTATTCGCTGCCAAATGGAGACCAGCCCCTGGCCGTAAGTCATCCGGCTGCGCCGGCTCATGCACTGATCCCGTCCCATGGGATAGGTCACGTAAACACTGGGGGAAAGGGCAACGCGGTGAACCCATATGCCCTGTATTCAGGGGAGCCAGCCCCAATGGGAATAGCCGACTTTGGAGTAGGCCCGGGAAACACTCCATATTACTACAACACCACGGCGTTCCTCGGCATAGCAAAGATCAACTCCCTGAGTGTCAGGGGACTCCCATCCTCAGGAAGGGCCATGAGTTTCCAGCTCAACGTGATCCTACAGTTCAACACCACCCTGGGTTCCTATGATTACTGGATCCAGGATGTTGCAGAAGTCAACACCACCCAGGGGAGCGGCACGGGCGTGATCACCATATGGAACAACATATGGAACATGTCCGCTAACCCTTCCACCCTGAACCCGAACTCCCTTCACGGAAACGGATCCATTTACCTTTACAACTCAGCCGACTACTTCTACTACGATGGGGCTACCACCGCAGGAAGTTCCATAACCTCCGCCTATCCAACAACACTGCAATTCCTTGTAAAGTCATACCAGACCACGTACGGTGGAAAAGCAGTACCCGCAGTGTCATTCACCTATAATGACGGGTACGGATGGCAGACATTTGACAACGTTTATTTCCAATTTGCAACCAGTATGGTCAGGGACAATGGTTTCGTTGTCAATGGAAACAGCTACAATCCATACAGGACATTCTTTGATGCGGAACTCGTTATGGGCGGCCCATACAGTGGATACAACACAACGGACAAAGCATCATCCGTGAATTTTTCTCTCGAATACTACAATGGGCACAACTTCAAGGAAATCTCCAACGCCTACGATTTCGGCAGTGACACGGCGGAGGCAATGTCCAACGTGTTGACGACGGATTACTTCGACAGCTCCACGGGCCAGTTTTATCTTTCTGATACTGCAGGGAGCGGAAGTCTTACCCGGACTTACTCCAGTTCATACTCAAGCTGGATGACGGTCATCGGTTCTATCTCGAAGGGATATCTCTATGTGAACGGAACCAACGTGACCGAGTTTGTGAATGACCTGGTGAATGTCACAATGGCTCCCGGAACTTATCACTTCTCGATATGGGATGCTTCGACCAAGCAGTTCATAACGGTGGGAAGCGGGAGCTTCACGCTGCTTCCAGGCAAGGGGGTGACATACGAGCTTTCCACAATCGGTTCATACAACGTCACCTTTGCCGAGACCGGGCTTGCCCCGGGCACCACGTGGTACGTGAACCTCAGTAACCATGTGAATTCTGGCGGAATCAGTGGCGTCACATACACGGTCTCCCTGTTCAACGGGACGTACACATACAGGGTTTCCGATTCCGGAAGGCTTTATCATCCCGTCTATGCGAACAGTTTTGTTGTAGAAGGAAAGACTGTTCTGGAAAACATATCCTTCACTCCTGTCATGTACAACGTGACTTTTATGGAATCAGGACTCCCCACAGGTACTGCCTGGTACCTCAATCTCTCAACCGGCCAGGCAAACGCATCCGTCAGCAGTAATGTGTCCGCAGCGATGTTCAACGGTACTTACACATATACGGTGGCATCCTCAAACAAGATGTATGAACCATCTGCCTTCACGGGTGCGTTTACTGTGAGCGGAACTGCGCAGAACATCCAGATCCTATTCTCTCCGGTTGAATATGTAGTGGATTTCATCCAAGCGGGAGTGCATCCGCCGACATGGAGCATTACAATAACCAACTCTGCAAACTTGAAGGACACGATCACCGGGGCCGGGGACAGGGGGGTACTTCTCTCCAACGGCACTTATTCCTACTTCGTAAGCTCTGAGAATAAGGATTATGCCCCCTCAGCTTACTCCGGTTCTTTCAATGTCCAGGGCTCCAGGCAGTCGATCACTATCACATTCCACGCAGTAAACTACACCGTTTACTTCAACGAGACCGGTCTCCCCAAGAGTGCCTCCTGGATTGTGGACATCGGAGGGCATTCAGAGTCTTCAACCGGGACAAGCATCCACTTCAATCTTACAAACGGAACCTATTCTGCAGGATTCCCGTCCAGCAGCCTGTACTACGCTGACACGGGCAACCTGAGTTTCAAGGTGGCCGGGAAGAACGCTACATTCAACGTAAAATTCAGTGAGTATTCATTCATCACCGGGAGCATCACCCCTTCTACAGCCAGTATTTATATCAACGGCAATCCCGTTTCACACTCCGGAACATTTAACTTTACGGTGAAGAATGGCACTTACACGGTTTCATCCAATGACTCAGGATACCATGGCTATAACCAGACAGTAAAACTTGCACCAGGGCAGAAGGTGACGATTAACATTGTACTGTCCAAGATCCAGTCAACTTCCTCCTTCACAGCGATCTTCTCGCATTATTTTGAATACATCCTGATCTCAGTCATTGCACTCGTGGTACTGGCTGGGGCAGCTATGGTCGGACACAGGAGGGATAAGTAAGCATAGGCATGAGGGCTCTTGACCCTCATCGATCACTTTTTTCGCAGGCTAATTCTGTAATGCAGGAAAGCACTCACCCACAGGACATAAATACTGCAAGAATTCGGCAAAACATCTTTAACGTGAATCAGCCCGGTGCCATTGCAGGCTTGCAAAATGATCCAGACAAACAGTAGGAATGCGGAACTCGTTGATCGGGTTTGCAACCACATTCGTGAGAACACACCGTCCGATCTCTCGCCGAAGTCCTTTGAGGCTGCCTTCGGCATAAGCCGGTACGGACTCCAGAAAGCGTTTACGGAGTTTATGGGCATATCCCCCAGAAAATAGCCGAGGAATGCAGGATACAGGCCTTGAAGGAGAGCCTGAAAGATGGAAGTCCTGTACCGGTATCCATATACAGGACCGGTTACAACACGCAGAGGTGGATTTACAGGAAGTGAATGTTCGAAGTTGGGCCTGAGTACTGCCAGGTAAAGGAACGGATGGAGGGGAATGGCCATAAGATATGGGATTGGAAGGTGTGCCTCAGGTTACGTTATGGTGGAAGATACGGACCGGAATTTGCGCAGTAAGCATGGCAGATAGTGAAAAAGATCTCGAAATCCCGATTCTGCGTGAGTATCCGGCCTCGAACCCAGTAAGGGAAAGAGGATCATCGGGGAGCCTGAAAGCGGTATTCGATTATTTTGAGACCCATTGGATCAACCTGCCAGTCGACGTTGACGGCATGGAATTCCGGAGAAAAGTCTGGGAAGCAATCAGCGCTATTCCATATGGGAAAATGAGGCCCTATAACCAGATCGCGGATTCAACAGGTAATTCAAATTCCTGCAGGCCGGCGGCAAATGCATGCGGATCAGACCAGGTTCCTCTGCTCATTCCGTGCCACAGGGCAATCCGGAAGGACGGTTCTCTGGCAGGGTACGGCCTTGGAAAAGAGAAGAAGAGATTTCTTCTGGAAATGGAGGAAGAACTGTGCCGGGAATCTCCTGGAGATTGAACCTTGGAAATTTCAGCAGCTTTGTTTCAAGCATGGATGCACAACATAGAAGGAAAACTCAACTGAAGGTCTCGGGTCAAGGACAGTGCGCATGTAAACCATCCTCCTGTCAGTGACTTTATACCACGAAATCATGCTTAGAATTATCGAAAGCGGGGAATTATACCGCACAAGTTCAGACAGCACACGTAAGGTTCTTTGGAAATTGCAGAAGGAGTGGTTGTTTCATTCGAAGTAGTAAAAAGAAGACTCGAGCCAGGACGACAACCCGCTGTTTCCTTAAGAGAAATTGTTACACCACCACTCAATACGTTCAGTCTGGACATGTTAATATGTAAGTTGTGAATAAAGTATAATACTTATGTCTCAACAAAAATTTGTCAACAGAGTTGAGGAAATGGAAATCCTTGAAAATGCTTATTCATCCAGGGAAGCTTCGCTCTTCATCCTTTATGGCAGAAGAAGGGTTGGAAAAACCGCATTGATCAGCAGGTTCATTGGAAACAGAGGGGTTTACTTTCTCGCCACCGCGGAAGGAGACAGGGAAAACATAAGAAACTTCAGGGCTAGCATCTCAAAGTTTCTCGAAGATGACAGCATTTTAAAGCCCAACTTTGACGATTGGCACTCTCTTTTCACCATTCTGGCTTCAAGCAGTTCATTTCAAGCAAAAGCAAAGGAATCGAGGATCATAATTGCAATAGACGAATTTCCATATCTTGTAGAGGCTAACAGGGCGATTCCGTCAGTGTTTCAAAAAATATACGACACCATTCTCAGTCAGATGAATGTGATGCTGATTCTTTCAGGCTCATCAATCAGCATAATGGAAAATGAAGTGCTTTCCTACAGAAGTCCTCTTTACGGCAGAAGAACCGGTCAACTTCAGCTGAAACCTTTGAAGTTCAGACATTTAGCTGAATTTGTGGCTTATGAGTTTGATGACCTATGCAGGACATACTTTGTACTTGGCGGCATACCAGAATATCTTATGAAACTTGATCCTGATGCTGGATTTTGGGGGAATGTATCAAAGAACTTGCTTTCAAAAGGATCAGCGCTCTATGAAGAGGCTGAATTCCTCCTCAGGACTGAATTCAGGGAACCAAGGAATTATATGCTGATACTCAGGTCAATTTCCTACGGAAATCATACACTGGGTGAGATATGTACATATTCCGGCCTGGACAAGAGTATGGTATCCAAGTATCTGGATGTCCTCATGTCACTCGGTCTTGTATTGCCTGAAAAGCCATTCGGTGCTTCCGAGAGGTACAAGAGAAGATTGTACTGGATATCAGATCAGTACCTGAAATTCTGGTTCAGGTATGTATTGCCGCATAAGAGCGAAATAGAGAGCTCTCACAATGCAGGTGTTCTTGAGAGCATAAAAGCTGATTTTCCCACTTTTGCAGGTGAGCAGTTTGAGAACTTGGTGAAGGAACTCATACTGGAGGGTATTTTGGGCAGACCTTTTGACACCGTTTCCAGGTGGTGGGGCAGAAACGGTTCCGGAAAAAAGGGCAGTGATGTTGAGGAGATCGATATTGTAGCACAATCCGAAATACGCGGAGAATTGCTTTTCGCTGAATGCAAGTGGGTAAACTATCCTGTATCGGTTAATGTGGTTGAAGCCCTGAAAATAAAATCAGAAACACTGAGAAAACAATATCCCGGGAAAAAATATACGTATGCCGTGTTTTCAAAAAATGGTTTTAAAGGACATGATAAAGAACTGAGCGAAGACACTATCCTGATGGGACCTTCTGAAATTCAGAATAGGATTTTGGGACATCCTTAACTCTTTGGGGGTAAATGAAAAACCATCATTCATTTACATTCTGAGAATTCAGAGGAACTGTTCAGGAGACTTCCAGGTCTAGAGGAACCGTGGATCATAAAGGAGATCAAGTTTGATCACCAGGGAAAGAGGGGTGGTATCGCCATGGATTCCCCAAGGGAATCAAGATTCCCGTGCTCCGTATGTGTACAGCCCTATTCTGTCCAAGGCACCGAGGAACGCACGTGGAAGCCCTGACCGTATTCTCAGGATCCCACATATGTGCATGCGGGGTAGCCAAGGATAAAATGGACAAAAATTAACCGGCGATTACAAAGTATCCATCATACACATCAGGCGCAAAGGAATATTTCCCGGATTCCTCCTTGGTCTTTGATCACTTCCATGTGATCAGGATGATGAACGATACACTTGACAGGATAAGGAGGAAGGAATCAAGTGAGAATGAGATCATCAAGCACGCAAGACAAGACTTGCTGAAGAATTCCTCTGATCTGCCGGATAAGGAAAGTGATCTGAGCCCCTTAATTTTGGACAGATATTCTGTCTTCCAATGAGACATTTTCTTTCAACCTCCTTTTCTTCTCGATCCTGTTCTTCAATATTCTCTCCTCCTTT
>JAJYUI010000036.1 GCA_021792595.1 Thermoplasmata archaeon
CAACATGCACAACCTCAGGCAGTAAAGCTACCTGAGGCATACAGGCCCGGATATGATCAAAGATTACAGGGAACTGTGCCTGAAATAATATTGTCCCAAAGCGGATTGGTGCGTGGCCATCTCTTTGACATTCACCGTATGATCAAGTATAAAGTCACTCCTGTGGGAGGCAACTCAACCCTTCAGATGTGATATAGAACGTTGTAGATTTTCCTTCCCTGATCGATCTGTGTTTTGTGATCGTGATCGATCTCTTGCCATCCGGTTTCTTCTCAATCCTGTAGATGGCCTTCATCACATGGTCAATGATGAATCCGCCAAAGGGGTTGAGAACGCCCCGATCAATATCCAGATAGATCTGGTTGGTCATCAGCACGGGGACTGAGTACCTGATGGCAATGGACTGAAGCAGTGACAACTGCTTTTGGATAGCTGCCACCCGTGAAGGATCGCCAGTTTTCTCAAGCCTGAAATGTTCAGTGAACGAATCTATCACTATGAGGCCTGCCCTCTTCTTCTCAAGCAGTTTCGAAACTCGCATAAGGGAAATTTCCTGATCTTCGAGGGACATAACCCGGTACAGCGCAAAATTCCTGATCAGTTCAGGTGAATTTCTAGTGACCTGGAGAAATCTCTCCGAAGAAAAACCCTCGCTATCGAGAAATATCACGCTCTGCCCTGAGAGAAGGGCAGACAGGGAGAAAATGATGCACAGATTGGTCTTTCCGGATCCCCCCTCACCGAATATCTCCGTAATAATCCCGGGCTCAAGCCCCCCTTCAGTCAGCTCGTCTATACATGCAATTCCTGAAGGAAGTCTTGTATCCTTGGAAATCTCCACCTTTTCCATCTGTAAGATCAGGTTCCGGTAGTATTTAAGGCAGTAGATAAGGAATCAGGTCGAGCAGGTTATCTGAGACAATGGAGTCAGTGGCGTACTCGGAAACCTTCTCATCCTCAGGATTAAAGGCCACAGAAGTTCCGCACGCCTCGAACATTGATCTATCCATTGCAGAATCGCCAATGGAAGCGCATTCTTCCACATCCAGACCAAGGCTCTCCCTGAGCGCTTCTATAATCTTCCCTTTCTTGTCTGGAATTACATGGGGTATGCAGTTCCTTGTCAGGTATCCATCGCTATCCGAAACAAGCTCATTGGAGAAGGTGAGATCGAACACTCCACCTTCATTGATGATATCGGAGAGCCACGAGATACCTCCAGAAACAATTGCGCTCGTGATACCGTTTTCCCTGAGGCGCGACACAATGTCAACAACATTACGTCGAAGCGGAATTTCCCTCAATATGCCTTTTATCGTGGAGGAAAGAATTCTTCCATGCTTCTTCATCCACAGATCAACATCGCTGACCATGAACTGGTGATAATCAATAACCCCGTTGAGGTATCTTTGATGGTTTTCCGTGTTATCAACTCCCAGTCTTTCGTGTACAAAGCTCCAGCTGCTTCTTACCCTCGTGAGGACTCCGTCCATGTCGAAAGCAACCAGCCTGATCCTGCCATTTGCCGGCATCTTATTCAATATGTCCTTGAGAAGGTGGCCAATTTTCCATGTGATCCGCAGACGACGCAGTTCCCTTCTTCCTGTATATCGACCCTGTTGCCAAGGCATGTCATTTCTGTTTCCTGTTCAACCTTGTCCGCACATTCCCTGGAACCGCACCAGATTGCGCTTGCAGCCCCCCGGGCTTCCTTGATGCCCCCAAGCGTGGACGCCGTGGTAAACATCGATCGGAATTTCTCGGCAGCACTCTCTGTGAGTTTCTGCTTCACTTGTGCGAGGCAGTTCAACACTTCATTCGCCAATTCACTTTCAGCTACCGTCTTCCTCCCCTTGGCAGTCCTCATAACAAGTGTCGCTGTACTGCCGGTAACTTCTCTTTCACCTATCTCTATCCTAAGCGGCACTCCCCTCATTTCCCAATCGTTGTACTTATACCCAGGGGTATATTGATCTCTGCTGTCCACCCTGCTTCTGATCCCGGCGGACTCAAGTATGCCCTTGAGTTTATTTGCATATGGAACTGGATCTCTTTTAGATGGTATAGGCACAATAACCGCCTGAATTGGAGCAATGTCCGGTGGGATCAGGAGACCCCTATCATCTCCATGAGTTCCGATAATGCCTCCTATGAGCCTTGTGCTCATCCCGTAGGTTGTCTGATTGACAAACCTGCTTTCTCCTGATTCGTCAGAATACGTTATCTCGTAAGGTTTCGCGAAATTCTCTCCATACTGGTGGAAAGTTGCAAGCTGGAGTGACCTTCCGGACGCCATCACCGTTTCAGCAGCAATGCTATACTGAGCGCCAGCAAACTTGTCCCAGTCAGGTCTCCTGTGGAGAACGAAAGGAATGCACATTACTTCTGCAAGTTTCTTCCAGATATCGATGTACTGCGATATCTGTTCTTCAGCTTCATCGAATGTAGCATGGGCCGTGTGCGCCTCGAAGAAATGGAATTCCCGGTCCCTGAGAAATGCCCGGGTGTGCTTGGTTTCATACCTGTAAACATTGACAAGCTGGAAAATTTTCAGCGGAAGATCCCCGTGAGTTCTGATCCATAGTGAAAACATCGGGTACATCGCAGATTCGCTGGTTGGACGGAGTGACAACTCCTCCTCAAGCTTATCCGTTCCTCCCCGGGTTATCCAGAATACCTGACTCTCAAAACCCTTCAGGTGCTCGAATTCAACTTCAAGCTGCCCCCTTGTTATCAGGAGTGGAAAATACACTTCCTCTATGCCGGACTGGTCGCAGAACTTCCTCATGTGCTCATCCAGCAACTGTGATATCTTGAGCCCGTAAGGCATTAGGATATTCATTCCCTTTATTGGGTATCGCTTGTCAATAAGGCCAGAGATCTCAACGATTTCGTTGTACCATTTGCTGAAGTCTTCCTTCCGGTTTTCCATCCTGAACAAGGGATAGGCTCGACTCTCTAATAAAATTTGGAGTGTCCGGGGGTTCTCCCGGTATTTCTCCAGGTAGGGGAAATCAGTGCTTCAGATCTCTTATCCTGCTATATACATCCAGATATTCAAGACCCTTGTTGATCCCTGCTGTTATGTCAGGCCCTGCAATCTCCTTGAGTACTTCCCTGATCTTCTTTTCATAAGCAAGGCCAAGGTATGGCGCAGTCATCTCAATGGTCTGAGTCGGGTATATGGTGCTTGCAAAAACCTTCCTGATGTTTTCCATCTGCTCCCTGTAAATTCCGACGAAATATTTTCTCCCCTTCTTGTTTATCGCCATGCTTCCAAGCACGTAGACGAAATCCTGCCTCCTGATCTTCTCATCAGCGATCATCTTGATGACCTTATTCCTGCTGGAATCTGAGCCGACCCACCCCATCGCCGAGATTATTTTTATCCTGTCTTCTTCTGCGGTCACTTCGCCCATCTTCTTAAGCAACGCTTCAGGATCGTCCTTTATCCTGGCAAAGGATGTGGAAATGGCACGCCTGAGGTTTGGATCGCTTTTCTCAAGGTCCTCGAATTTCCCGGCAAACTCCCGGGCAAACTCGTCGTCGGTCCTGGAAAGTATCGAAGAGAGAGTCTCCCTGAGTATTGAGATTGTATCTGATTCGCCGCTCTTTCTTTCAGATATCTTGGCGAATTTTTCCCTTATGAACCTGATTGCGAAGTCGTACAGCTTTGCATCGTCAACCCTGATGTCCAGCAAGGATGAGAGCTCCCTTGCTATGGCACCCACAACAAGTGGGCTCTCTATACTTGTAAATGCCGAAATGTCTGTGATGAAAGTTGGGAGATCGATTGAACCGGAAAGAAGGAATGCATAAAGGTCGCTTACCATGCCCCATATCTCCTTTTCACCAATCTTATCAAGACGCTTGGTGATGCTCCTGAAAAGCTCCGTGGAATACTGTACCCTGTAGAAGCCTGATTGGTTATGATTCAGCTTGATGAACCCGGAAGCGGGAATCCTTATCTCTCCCTTGTCGAAAAGCATGGACTCAACACCGCTTTCCCTTATGACAGTCAGTGGAACAGGCCATGTCTCCTTATGGTCAACTCCGTAGTAGGTGAACTTCCCCTGTTTGAGAACAATCTCATCTCCGATCTTGCTCACAGTTATGACCGGATACCCGGGTACCGTGACCCAGTGCCTGATCACATCTCCAATTTCCATTCCAGAAGCTTCAGAGATGTGGTTCCACAGATCTTCTCCTTTTGCGTTGGAATATGAGAACCTCTTCAGGTAGGCTGAAACCCCTTTCCTGAAATTCTCTTCGCCAACGTAGGAGTCAATCATCCTCAGGATGGCCCCACCTTTCCCGTAGCTTATCTCGTCAAAAACCTGCATAATTTCCTCAGGCGTCTTGAGGTTTGACTCAATAGGATGCGTGTTCTTCAGCGTATCCCCGATCATGGCGCCGTAGTAACCAGTTACAGGGTCATTCAGGAAGTCGTTGAAGATCTGTTTTTCAGGGAAGAATGAGTCAACAGCCTTATACTCCATCAATGTGGCGAAACTCTCATTGAGCCAGATGTCGTTCCACCACTTCATGGTGACAAGGTCGCCAAACCACTGGTGAGCAATCTCATGAGCGATAACGATTGCAACTCTTCCCTGAATATAACTGCTAGAGTTCTCGTCCACGTAAAGCGCAATATTCCTGAAGGAAATTGCACCCCAGTTCTCCATTGCACCGAATGCGAACTCAGGAACCCCTACCAGGTGCATTTTCGGCATTGCATAATCTATCCCGAAATATTTTTCAAAGAAATCTAGACTCTTGGAAGCTATCTCAAGGGCCAGATTTGATTTTGCCAGGGTCCCTCTTGGCCCTGCCAGTATGATGTCCTTCCCCTTTCTCTGAATCTTCCTGCTCTCAAAATCTGCGATTCCAATGTAAACCAGGTATGTGGACATTCTCGGGGTGTCGTTGAAAACATATTCACTTACATTCCCATTCTGAACTTTGGACTTTATGCTGCCGTTTGAAATGGCCTCCTTATCGGCCGGGATCAGCAGAGTGATGCCAAAGACAGCCTTATACTCGGGTTCGTCAAAACATGGAAACACCATTCTCGCGCCCGTAGACTCGAACTGCGTGGAGATCATCCTTCCACCCGGATAATCGGCATAGTACATACCTATTAGTGACTTCTCCACCTTGCCGGAAAACTGGACCTCAATTTCCGGTGAAAGGTCGGGGTTTTCCACATTGAGTTTCCCGGCAGTCTCGTCAAGCTGATACTTGAGTTCTTTTCCATTTCCTTTAACGGATGAGACCGTAAGACCCACCGAGTCAAGGCTGAGTTTGTGGGGAGTTTCAGAGAACTTGATTTTCTCCGCTCCAGTGTATTTCAGGTCAGGGGAGGAAAGATCCAGGCGTATGTCGTATCTCTCGATCTTCATTTGCTTGGATATATCTGATTCTTAAAAACTTGACTCAAACGCCTCAACACCACAAAATAACTTATAACACATACATATCGAGACTGCATGCCAGAGATATCCTTGCCTGAACTGAAGAAAGACATTGTTGACTGGTATACCGGGATGATTCCAATAAAAGCAATCTCACCCGCCTCGGGAGGAGAGGGAGAATCTGAAAGGGCAGATTTCATCAGTGAAGCACTGGAATCATTGGGATATCATAACTTCCAGAGGATAGATGTTATAGACAAACATGGCAAGACAAGGTCAAACGTCGTGCTCAAGGTAGGCGACAAAGAGAAAACGCTGTGGCTTGTATCGCATATAGACACCGTTCCGGAGGGAAATGCATCTCTCTGGAAGTATCCTCCATTTGCCGTGACTGTCGAAGGCGACAGGATATACGGGAGAGGGACAGCGGACAATGGCCAGGCGGTTATAACATCGCTCCTGCTCCTGAAGTACCTGGACAGACAAAAACTGAAGTACAATATAGGGCTGGCATTCTGTGCAGACGAGGAGGTTGGGAGTGTCTATGGGATCCAGACTCTCATCTCGAAGAACATTTTCTCAAAGAGCGACCTCATAGTTGTCCCTGACTATGGAACTGATGATGGAATGTTGCTAGAAGTGGCCGAGAAAAGCATAATGTGGCTGAAGGTAACTGTCACCGGAAAGCAATATCATGCCAGCAGGCCGATGTTTGCAATCAACTCCCTCAGGGAAGGAATGAAGTTCATGCTTAAGGTCGACGAGATGCTTCACCAGAAATACAATGCAACTGACGATATCTTTGAGCCGAATATCTCGACATTTGAACCTACCAAACATGAAGCGAATGTTGCCAATGTAAACACAGTACCGGGACTGGATGTATTTTATATCGATTGCAGGGTGTTGCCAAAATACGATCTAGACCTGATCCTTGACGATCTGCATAAGCTCGCAAGGGAATTCGAGAACACGAGTGAAGCAAAAATTGACATCACTCCGGTGCAGAAAGAGCAATCTTCTCCCGGCACTGATGTAAACAGCGAAGTGGTGAAGCTGCTCCTCGCCTCCATTGAGAAGGTAACACGCAAAGAACCAAGGGCGATAGGCATTGGAGGTGGAACCTGCGCTGCCTATTTCAGGAAGGCAGGAATGGATGCGGTAGCCTGGTCCACCACGGTTGAAGAGGTCGCTCACCAGCCAAATGAATATGCTATAATGGACAATATTGTATCTGACATGAGTGTATTCAGGGACATGCTTTACGGGGAGTGAATTTTTACTCCTCGTCCCCATCTGCCAGATCCCTGATCCTCTGGACCCCATCAATTTCGGCAATTATCTTCGACACCTGCGGCGGGACGTCACTTCTCCATTCCCCGCCATTGAGCATCTTCCCCCTGATCTTGGTTCCGGACCATCGGGTCCTGTTCATAAGGCTCACTGACTCAACGTTGTAACCCTTCTCCTTGAATAACCTCCTGACAAGAGGGTTGTTCGTGTACACTTTGTCGAATTTTGGGGTGAGGGACTCTACGTGAGCAACCCAGAGGGGATTTGAGTTTACGTCTTCAATTGGAACCAGATAGAAATCGTAAATCTTGCTTTCCTCAAGAGTTGCAGAAATCATGAGGTGCCTTTCGCCAGCAGTGAACGGATCCTTGAGTGTGTGGGAATACTGCGCGCTCCCTATCCCGACGATGATTGACTTTGCCTCTTTCAGTATGGTACGGACCATCTCGAGATGCCCATTATGGAAGGGCTGGAATCTTCCAATCACCAGTGCGCGCATGAGGGATTCATGTTCTTTGGATATAAATTACGTTTCATCTAGATGAGTTGTAAATGCTTCCACGAACTCATTTTCCTTCTCCGAAAGAATGGCTGGGATAATGATGCATGATGGGCTTGAAAAAACACATTTCTCTATACTCCTCAGACTCCCCCTCACAATTCTTTCATCATGGGAGCCTGCAGAAGAGACCACTATCAACTGGACATGCTCCAGAATGTTTCCTCTCTCCGCTTCCTCCATTTTTTTCAGTGTGCTGCATGCATCTCCAACTGGCATTGTCTTTCCTTCCCTGAGATCAAGCAGGACAAGTGTGTGCAAATCAAGATCGTGATTTCTTGCAATCTTCCTGTAGACGCTTGTGGGAAAGAAGTTCTTCTCCGTGAATGGAAGTGATACAGGTGGCCCCATCCTGTAAAGAAGAAGCCCGGAAGCTGCAGGTGCATAAGTAATGATTGAACTCGATGGAAAAACTTCCGTACTGATTCCTGAACGCATCGCATCAAGCCTGAGCTGGTTATGGGTTGTCGCAGAAAGCGGGTCCCCAACGACAATGATGGAAACCGATGAGTCTCCTGAAAGCTCCAGTATTCGTACGGGGTTTTCCAGCATTTCCCTGTCCGCGTCGACCAAGGACGGAAACATCTTCCTGAGGGCATCGATGGACTTTCCATCCGTAATGGATGTATATGTGTCGAGAAAAATGTGGTCACTGGATTCAAGGGCTGAGACCGCTTCCATGGATAAGCCATGGAAACCTCTCAGCCCGAGTCCAATGATTCTCAGCGTCACGAGATCAGGTCTTCCTGGATCCTCACAACTTCATTGAGTTTTGCAAGCCTCTCTCCACCCACCGTACCGGACTTGATCATATCGGCCCTGAACCCGACCGCCAAATGTGCTATGAAATCGTCGGTGGTCTCCCCGCTCCTGTGCGAGATGACGCTCTTCCATCCAGCAAGCCTTGTCGTCTCCACGGCCTCAGCCGCCTGAGAGAGTGTCCCGACCTGGTTGACCTTGATCAGGACGGCATTCGTGGATTTCTTGGTTATCCCCTTGCGAATAAGATCGCTTCGCGTGGTGTAGAGGTCGTCTCCAACAATGACGGCACGATTACCAACCGAGGAAGTTATTGACGCAAAACCATCAAAGTCAACTTCATCCATTGGGTCCTCAAGGAGGAAAAATCCTCTTTCCTTTATAAGTGAAATTGAAAAGTCAATCTGCTCATCCTGAGTCAGCGACCTGTCGTGATAGTGGTACTTCCCATCCTTGTAATAAGAGGATGCTGCAAAATCACTTGCCACCCCAACCTTTGTCTTGGTTTCTGTTGAAACTTCCTTTGCCGCCTGTATTATCACGTCTATGGCTTCGTCATCCTTCATCGAAACTGCCCAGGCTCTCTCGTCACCCATGCCAATGGCCTGCCCTTTCAGCCTGTCCTGAAGAAGTTCTCCAATTCTCCTGTGCACTTTTGAATTGACCAGGATGCTATCTAGAAAACTGCTCCCCTCGGCTGAAACCATGAATTCCTGGATGGTGGTGCCGTTCCTCGCGTGCTTACCCCCGCCAATCACATTGCCCAGAGGTCTGGGCACTGATAGTAGCATCCCGCCAACATATCTGTAAAGGGGGATGCCCATCGCATTTGAAACTGCCTTTGCGCAAGCCATGGAAAGAGCAGTGGCAAGGTTCCCGCCCATTCGTGAAAAATTATCCGTTCCATCAATGTCACGCAACATGTTATCGAATCCACTCTGGTCGAGCGAGTTAAATCCGATTACCGATCTCTTTACTTTCTCGTTAAAGAATTCTATGGACCTGGCTGCACCTCCTTCGGGAAATGCAACTGCTTCTGCTTTCCCAGTGCTGGCACCGGATGGTGCAGAGCACCTTCCCATCGCATAGGAAAGGTATATCTCGCATTCCACTGTTGGATTCCCTCTTGAGTCCAGTATCATCCTTGCGTTGCTTCCGAGGATTTCAAAGTCACTAGCCATGATCTGCAATCCCGATGCCTGATATAAAACATGAAGAAGTAATCGAATGCCAATGAAACATGACAGACACACTTGCCAGCCAGACTCAGTTAAATTATACTTAAGCAAACATTTTTAAGGCAACTCACTTTGAACTTACAAATGTATTATTCTTATCATTTCGGAAGAGTTTTTAAGAGATATGTAGTTTTGGCTGTTGCGCTCCTGATGGTTATATCCGCAATAGTTATATTTGCACCGCAGAGCAATCCGGGCGGAGCCAAAGGTACAGGAAGCCATTTCAAATATACTCCGTTCGCCCCTCCTTCTGGGATTTATCCCGTTTATGTTGCAAACGGCAAGCAGTCGTCTTTCACAAACATGGGATGGGCATCTGCATCGTTGAATTTCGAGGTCAATTTGCTTAATACGAAAGGACCCAATGGCACGCCCTATTCAACCAGTCCTGTTGAAATGCTGTTCAGCCATAGTGGGCAGTACGGTTTCGTTCTCTCGAACAACACTTCGAGGCAGTTGATAATCGACAATATAATTGCAAATGCCAATGAACCAGTGGCAAACCTGACCATTTCCGGGGCAGGCAGGGCTATAGCTGAATTCCTGTCACCAAATGGAACAGAGTTGTGGGCACAATTTGCAAACGAACTAGTGACCGTGAATGTTACGACTCCCAGCAACCCTGTTGTCATTCATCAGTATGCGTCGTCCACTTACGGGAGAATGATCGGAATTTATCCTTCTGGGAACTATGTATTAATGGCTAGGAATAATGGCTCTAATTATACAATCTCAAGGAATTCCACGACACTTTCCGCTTCGACAGTTACATACAAAGAGGCTGCGGGCTACGAACCAGTTGCTGCCAGTTTCTCGGATGCAGGCAAATGGATGTATCTCGTTGAGGAGAACGGCTCCAGGAGTCCCGAAGGGTATGTCTTGGGCATTAACGCCACTACCCTCGTGAGCAAGACTTCATATTCCACGGCCGGTATTCCAACGGCAATGGGTATCTCTTCAGCTACTTCCTATCTTTACGTGAGCCTTTTTGGCAATCCAATTTCCAAGGTGGATGTGCTGAATGTTACTACAAACACGTCCCTAACATTGAAGACAACCGTGAATGTGGGTTCCGGGGCATCCTCAATCGCAGTTACAGATCGTGGGCTTCAGGTGTATGTACTCAACGATCTGAGTGATAATGTGTCAGTTATAAGCGCGCCATCAAACACTCACGTCAAAACCTTTTCATCATTGCCCACAGGCTATCATGGGATGATGACCGCAGCCCCTGAGGTGTTCCCGGTAAGCTTTACGGCAAAGGGACTCCGCGCAGGCGTCACATGGACCGAATACGTGAACGGTACAGGAGGCTTGGGCGCTGGATATGAGCGTGGTACATCGCCAGGTTCTGCGGTTTATTATCTACCTAATGGTACATATTCATACTTCACTACAGCAGCTACTGGATACAAGGTTGTCGCGAACGGATCAGGCGTTTTTCAGGTGAATGGATTCGGTGTTGCAATATTCCCGGAGTTCTACGATCAGGTGATTTTTACCGAAACTGGCCTGCCAGTGGGAGCATCATGGTTTGTTAACCTGACCAGTGGAAACACAAGCAGTTCCAATCTCTCCCAGATTTCATTCTACTTGCCGCTGAAGAATACCAACTATACCGTGGAGCTGTCAAACAAGAACTACAGGGCATCCCCCTTCTCAGGGATTCTGGATGTAGCAAGCACATCAGCCATAAGCATCACGATTAACCCGATCCTGTATGACGTGAACATTACAGAAAGCGGGTTGCCAAGCGGCTGGTATACCAGTGGGTGGTACATTAACATCACAGGGCATTCACTTGGTTATACGACCACTCATTGGGACAACTATACGAAACAGTTTCTCAACGGTACGTACTCATATAATGCATACGATGCAAATCACACGTACAAGAAGACCGGTAACTTCACCGTTCATGGTTCAAACTTCACTTTGGTCGTGAAGTTTGCTCCTGTACTCTACCATGTCATCTTCAATGAGACTGGCCTTCCTTCTGGAGTCTCATGGGGCATAAACATAAGGGGTAACATCAACTCATCCACCGGTCCAAACCAGACACTTTCGCTCATCAACGGCAGTTACAGCTACTCGATATCCAGCCAGAACCTTTCGTATCACGCGACAGGAGGCACATTCACGATAAGTGGAAATACAGTTTACGAAAATGTCGTCTTCTCGAAAGTTCTTTATTTGGTGACAGTTAACCAAAAGAACCTTCCAATTGGATATCGGTGGTACTTTAACACAACTTCAGGAATTACCGTGATGTCAACAGTAAACTACCTCACATTTGAAACTACAAATGGATCTTATAGCTATTCTATTCAGTCGGCAGATAAGACTTACAGAGGGACACACGGCACGTTCAAGGTTAAAGGCAATGCCGTAACTCTAACGTACACGTTCACAAGAGTAAAATATAATCTGACATTCTCGGAGAGCGGGCTTCCAACTGGGCAGTCCTGGTCTGTATTCCTTGGTACCGGACAGTATAAGTCGAGTAGCTCAAGTTCACTCATATTCTCCCTCACCAACGGAACGTATCTGTACAAAGCATCTTCAGTGAGTCCATACAGCAATCCTGGTGGTTCAGCATCTATATCCGGCAACAGTGTGAGCATTGCACTCGTCTTCGAGAAAGTCACATATTCTGTTAACTTCTCGGAGAGGGGTCTTCCTGCAGGATTTGAATGGGGCGTCAACATTTCTGGCGGGCAGAGCGTGGTTGGATCTACAGGCTCGGTTCTCATTTCGCTGAGCAACGGAACTTACTCGTATCACGTAGTATCCTACAACAAGACTTACATGCCAACTTCGAATGTATCGGGAACCTTCACCGTTAAGGGATCAGCACTGACTTTCAGTGTTTCCTTCATGCAGGTACTCTACAAGTTCGTGTTCAAGGAAACTGGACTATCTTCCGGGAAGACCTGGACAGTCGAGATAAATGGGCATGTTTACAGCACCAACAACACGTCGCTGACTGTAATGCTCTCAAACGGCACATACTCTGTCACTGCCAGTGGGCCTTCCGGATACAATTCCAACATGACATCCCACTCACTTCATGTTTCTGGATCCGGAAAGACTGTAAACGTTGGTTTCTCCAAGGTGTCTGACCTGGGATACCTCTATGTCATCGTTGGTGTCATAATTGCTGCCATAGTGCTCATAGGGATAATCTACTACTTCAAGATCAAGAAGTAGTAGTTTCATTTTTCTTCTGGTTGACTTTTAATTTTCCCATCTTTCCTTTCTCAGGTAGTATGGATAACATCCTTTCCTTGATACGTCGCAATGAGGAGAGGGACAATTTAAGGATGGGACTCTACATTTGACGTTGCTGAACAGATTTTTTTCACGAGGATGTTACGACCAACTCCATCAACGCCGTTCCTTTCAGGATGGAGAATTTCAAAACGGAGATCATGGGGAATTCATAACTGCCATAATTGAGGAAACATGTTCTGACGAGTACAAGCAATTGCAAAGGGATTCGCGTGAATTCTGCAACTCAATTTACCCTTCAGGGGCGCGCCTGTAATGAGAGTTGTCCGGATTGCCTTACTGTATACGATCACCGGTGGTGATCGCATCTCATTTGTGCAATAAAGGATAAGATATTGTGACACTATGCCTTGAAATCATGCCGCTATTCATAGTCAAATTGAATATTACTATCAGCTGAGGGAAAACAGGTCACACCAGAGCTCGGTTCAACCCCCGATAGTGTCATTCTGAAGTTTTGATAAGCGAATACGATTGAAACACATGTGCGCCAGAAATTGGATTAAAACAAAGTCCCAATAGTGGAATAAATTCGGCAGAAAGGGAGAGTTTTGATCACTCTTCCTTTCCCTTATTCAGGTATTCTCTTATGGCAGGAACACCGTATGCCACAAACAGGGTCAGAATAATCCCAGCGACTAAGCCTCCGCCGACTGCAGCGGCAACAGTAGAACTGCTGGCACCTGACCCAGAGTTGCTTCCAGTACTAAACTGTACCACTACTGTCTGTGAACCGGTTACGTTAAGGCTTGTGACACCAGAATGGGAA
This sequence comes from Thermoplasmata archaeon, assembly GCA_021792595.1. Classification (GTDB taxonomy): domain Archaea; phylum Thermoplasmatota; class Thermoplasmata; order Thermoplasmatales; family Thermoplasmataceae; genus JAMDBT01. The sequence goes on from JAJYUI010000036.1 coordinate 13,324, forward strand.
TAACCGCTTGGGCCATTCACGGTATAATTATATTCTCCGGAAACAAGCGAAAACGTGATTGTGTTTGATGTGGAAGTGACGGTGTTGTTACCAATGGTGACCGACCAGGAATAGTTTCCAATGAGTCCAGTCTGCACAAACGTTACTGTGTATGATGCACCCATGATCTTGCTGAATACTATGTTCAAACTGACAGGGGCTCCGCTTACGGTAAAAGTGCCCGTCGGTGTGGTCGTGAATCCGGCTGGAGAGGTCACAGAGTAGCTGTAAGTTCCATTGGCGAGTGTGAGTCCAAGCGTTCCGGAAAGCGAATAGGTCGCATTTGCAATCGTTATTGTAGCGGAAGTTCCAGGAGACAGGCCAGTCTCAGATATTCCCACGCTGTAAGTTACCTGTGTGAAAGTAACGAAAATGGAAATTGAACTGCCAGTGTAGTATACGGTTCCTGAATGAAGGTTCATGTAGTATCCGGGAAGGTTCCCCAATGAATAGTAGTAATAACTGTACGAACCGTTCTCGATTGGAACGCTGATCACAGGGGTGCTGGACTTGTATGTAATTCCGCCCATTGTCAGGGACCAGGTTGTTCCGGGAGACAGGCCAACTGCGATGAAAGTGATTTTAGGTGCTGTCCATGGGTTCTCTAGTGCGTAATTGTCACTCAGGTTTTTCCCTATGCTATACGGCAGCATTCCAACTCCATTGTAGAAAGGCCCTGTAAAGTTCGACCAGTAGTTTCCGCCAACTGTGATTCCGCCGTCGAGGCTGAGATTATACATCAACAGGCCGCTCTCTTCTATGGAGGCATTTATGTAGTTCAGGAAATTGTTGTGCACGATCAGTCCGTTGGATATCGTCCCTGCCAGGTCAAGTGACACGTTGAAATGTGCAAACGTGTTGCCATCCAGCAACAAGTTATTGGAAGATTGTATGTAAACCGCTGTATGCCCGTACTGGAATACACTGTCGGACACAGTGGTCCCGATTGTACTCACAAGATCCAATCCGGTTCCGGAGAATCCAACAAAAGTGCTGGACAAAATCGCGGTGGATGCAGAGTCAGTTATGTAAGCTGCAGAAGAAACTGTTGAGGAATAGAAGCTATCATTGAAGAATACATTGCCTGAACCATCGTACACATACATTCCGTCCCCGCCAGGATTGGTTATCGTGTAATGTCCCCCGCCAAAATAGTTCCCATTTGACAGGTAGGAATATGTTCCGTAATTGGCTCCTGTGCCAGTAGTGTTTATGAAAGAATCGCCACTTGTATATTCAATATAAACTGAATAATAGAATCCACTGACGATATTGTTGCTGAAAGAGTTTGTTGTCCCTTCGTAATCATAGATTCCGGACGTTCCATGAGCGACGGATCCATTCAGGGTGTTCCCTGATAATGTGCTTGCAACCACATAATTCAGGTAAAGCCCGTAGCTGAAGTTTGACATGCTGTCGTAGCCAGAGACATAATTGTTTGTCACGTTCATCCCATCGACGTACTCAATGTATATTCCCGTTCCTCCGTTAGAGTTTCCAGTCGAAAAGATGTGGTTGTTCGAAGCTGTGTAATGGCTGTGCTCGTCTATGTACATTCCATATCCGCTGCCAGGTGCATATATGTAGTTGTTGGTAACGCTGCCTGATAAAATCTCGTAAGTGTAGAAAGCTATGCCGTTGGATGGGAAACCGTACATGCGGTTGCCACTGACTATGATGTGGACGACATCTTCAATATCCAGGGCATAACTTCCTGCAAGCGTGGAGTTCGTAACCGAGATGCTGGTTCCTTGCCAGATGTATAGCCCTTCATGATTCAGGCTGGTGAAGTTGGAATTCTCAACAGTCACGTTTTTGCAGTACCAGATATTGAAATTATTGCTAGTCATGTTCTGGAAACGTGAGTGGTCAATAGTTACGTTATTTATTGTTTCGATGTACGCGGACGAGAAATTCTGGAAGATTACGTCGGAGATGTGGACGTTTAACCCCTGGTAAATGTAAAGCGATCCCTGTGAACCTGCTGCACCATCTGTAATGTTTGAATTCTTGAGTGAGATCTGGTTGACGCTGTAAAGGTCAATCAAATAATTAGTACCGCCGAGGGAAATGCCACTGTTGTTTGCAAACGAAAAACTGTTTCCATAATCCGCAAGAATGCTGAGGTAGTTTCTGTTTACAGTCGAGTTTTCAACGCTGACTGACCCAAACTCTTCAATGTTTGCGCTAAAGTAGAAGAAGGATACTTTCTCGAAGGTAATGGATTTGACCAGGGAAGAGGAAAAGTCAACGT
>JAJYUI010000037.1 GCA_021792595.1 Thermoplasmata archaeon
CGATCTGGAAGAAACAGCGTTTTTGCTTACAACCTGGCCAGGAATGGTTTTACAGGTCCCTCAAACATATTTGATGGAGAGATGGGGTTCTTCAAGCAGGTTTCAGGTTCATTTGACATTGACATGTCCCATGACAGGATACTGAAAACCATGATCAAGAATTACCCGGTTGAATACCATGCAATGAGTGCAGCAGAGGAGACTCTTGCATTAAGGCCAAAGATATCGGGGGAGATCAAGAAGATACAGGTGGAAACCTTTGACGTTGCACACCAGATCATCATAAAGGATCCGGAGAAACTGAGGCCAAGCACGAAAGAAACTGCAGATCACAGCATGCCTTACATCATAGCCTACTGCCTGGTACACGGGACGCCTACGCCACAATCTTACGACGCACGGTACCTGCACGACCAGAAGATACTGTCGCTCATCGACCTCATGGAGTTCACCGTGACAGAGAGGTTCAACAGGATGTATCCAGAGAGCCTTCCTTTCAGGATTTCCATCACCACGAATAACGGTACGGTGGAGGGAGAGATGAACGCTCCAAAAGGACATCACAAGAACCCCTATTCATGGGATGATGTTTATGGCAAGGGGGAAAGAGTCATGGGCGCAGAAAGGTCAAAGGAGATAATAGATCTCGTAAGATCGTTCGAGAACAGGTCTGCCAAAGACCTCATGGAGGCGACTGAAAGTGTCTCTTCTTAGGGATAACATGAATGAAGGTCCCGCATCATTCAGGAAACAGATGAAGGAAGATATAATCCAGTGTGCAGGGGTATTCAACGGAATCTCCGCACTGATCGCCCAGAGTCAGGGATTCAGCGCAATATATCTGTCAGGTTCTTCCGTGGCAGCCTGCATGGGACTCCCTGACCTGTCCCTGACAACCCTGACAGAGGTTGCGGCTGAGACCAGGAAAATAGCCTCGATTGCCAGGGTACCGCTTGTGGTGGACGTGGATACCGGTTTCGGGGAGACAGGAAACACCATCAGGACCATGGTCGAGATGGAACATGCCGGTGCTTCTGCAATACATATTGAAGACCAGGTACTTCCAAAGAGGTGCGGTCACCTTCCCGGAAAGGAAATCATCCGCCAGGAGGACATGGTGAGAAAGATCAGGGCAGCGGTTTCTGCGAGGAAGAATCCGGATTTCGTGATCATAGCCAGAACAGATTCATTTGCGGTGGAAGGTTTCCAGGGTGCTGTTGACAGGGCCAACTCATACCTTGAGGCGGGGGCAGACATGATATTCCCTGAAGCGCTCGATTCTCCTGAAGCATTCCGGGACTTCAAGAAACAGGTTGGCGGTCCATTGATGGCAAACATGACAGAGTTCGGCAAGAGTCCGCTTCTCAGTTCATCAGAATTACAGGAAATGGGATATTCGATGGTACTGTTTCCACTAACGGGATTCAGGGCATCTCTCCTCAACCTGAAGAATGTTTATCATTCGTTGAAGGATTACGGTACGCAGAGAGACATGTTAAGCTCCCTTATGACGAGAGGCGAGTTTTACGACCTGATCGGTTATTCAGAATACGAGAAGGAAGATCAGGATATCTTCGATGGAAAACGGGTGTGATATGAATGACTGAAAATCTTGTTCCAAAAGGGCTTCAGGGAGTGGCCGTTGACGTTACTTCAATAGCCACAACTGACAGTGAAGGAAACCTGCTCTACAGGGGCTACAAAACTGTTGAACTTGCCAATCGCAAGAGTTTCGAGGAGGTGGCCCATCTGGTGCTCAACGGAAAGCTTCCTGACGGAGAAGAACTATCAGAGTTCAAGAAATTCCTGAGAGACAGTTCTCACATCGATCAGGACCTGATCGGAATCATGAAGCTGGCAAGGGAGACAAACGTAATGGACGGACTCAGGTCTGGCGTGAGCATAGGAAAATACAAGAACACATTGCCTGGGCTGTTGTTGCCGGAGATTGCGGCAAAGTTCCCGCAGATCGTGTCTTCTACTTCCAGGATTAATGAGGGAAAGGAACCGTTGAAGAACATAGATGGTTCATACGCAGAGAATCTCTTTTATCTCCTCACAGGAAAGGAAGACAGGACGAAGGCAAGGTTTCTGGAGAAGCTTCTTATCCTGTACATGGAGCACGAATTCAACGCCTCCACGTTCGCCCTGAGGGTGGCAGCCTCCACGCTTGCAGATCCAGTATCTGCTGTGGTAGCGGCACTCTCCACTCTGAAGGGCCCACTGCATGGCGGAGCAAATTCAGAGGTTCTTACATATCTGCTTAACTTCAAGTCGGAAGAGGAAGCCCTGAAGTACGTGGATGAGAAACTGGAAAAGAAGGAGAAGATCATGGGCTTCGGACACAGGATCTACAAGGCGAAGGACCCGCGAGCACAGTTTGTCAAGAATGAGCTCAATACACTGATGGGCAACAAGGATGCCTTCAGGTATGCTGTGGCAATCGAGGAGCGGGTATGGGAGGAGAAGCACCTTCCTGCCAACCTTGACTTTTACGCAGCTCTCTACCTTAACGAACTTGGCATAGATGAGAAATTCTACCTCCCAATTTTCGGCTGCGCCAGGGTATTCGGCTGGGGGGCGCATTACAAGGAGCAGGTGGCGGACAACAAGATCATCCGGCCATCATCAGTGTATGTCGGACCAAAGGGCCTTGAATTACCCTGATCAGATAACACGCACTGGAACAGGATTTCCAGCCCTGTCAAACCCCTGGAATGAAGTTTCATTAAACGGGGTGCCGACAATGATGTGGATCGGCCCCCAGTTCCCGAACATGTGAAGATCATCATCTGATGGTATTAACACGCCGGAGGGATGTGAATGAACGCTCCCCACAATGGAAAAATCCACGGCCTTGTTGAACATGAAGAACATGGTATGCCTGTCTCCCTGTATGGTTCCGGGGACCATGGAAATTTCATAGATCACATTGTCTTCTGCCCGAAGCAGGGCCCCAAATTCCTTGGGGTAGGAGTCCTTTGAGGCTTCCAGGATCATTCTCAATATGTTCCGCCTAATCAACCACATTCTTGATCAGCTTGTCCCTCATTCTCTCAAAGAATGAACTTCCCATTGTTACAAATCTGGCCTCATTCTCAGACATCGTTATCCTTATGTCGTCGCTTGACGACACCTGCATGGTATACTGGCCGTCAATTATGAGCAGGCATGGCGAGTCTTTTCCAATCACCTTCACGTTAATCTGGTCCTGAGGCGGTATTACGATAGATCTGGATCTGGCAATGAATGGTGCAAGATAAGATATCAACATTGCCTTTAGAGTTGGATAAATGATTGGCCCTCCAGCACTGAAAGAATAGGATGTGGAACCGACCGGGGTAGATACCATGATTCCATCGGCTGCTGTCAGGTCAATGAAATTTTTTGACGTGGATATGCTGAATCTCCTGATCTTCGCAATCTGGTTCGAATGTATCAGGACCTCGTTTGTGCAATCCGGAAGCCTGATTCCGTTCACCATGACCTTTAACTTGTGGCTTTTCTCTATGGTGTATTCCCCTCTTATGAGCTTGAACACCGAATTTTCAACCTTGCCGATTTCAACCTCGCTCAGGAATCCCAATCCGCCCATGTTTATGCCAAGGACAGGGGACTTAGTCATCTGGAGCGTACGGAGCACTGTTCCATCCCCTCCTATTGTTATCATTATGTCTGCTTCCATCCTCTCAATGTCTTTTCCCCTAACTCCGAGGAACTTAGCAGCCTCCTTCTCAAAAACCGTCTCCCAATCAGGCGGAAGAATTTCAAGTATCCTGGTTACCAGCCTGGCGCATCTCTTGCAATCCTTTCTTATGACAAAACCGATCTTCATAACAACACGTCCAGTAATGAAGGGGTGTAAACAGCAATCAGGTTTTTCCTCTCACGCGGGTCCATTCCCAGGTTGAACTGCTCGCCATGACCATCCACGACAGAACCGCCCATTTCCCTTACCATGTGGATACCGGCTGCCACATCTATGTTACGAAGTGGGGCCGATCTCCCCAGATGAGCAGATACATCTGCTGAACCGGATGCAACCATCGCAAGTTCCAGAGCAGCACACCCAAGGTACCTGAACTTCCTGGATTGTGAAATAATCAACAAGCTGCGTCGATCCAGTCCCGATGAAAGGTGAACTAGATATGTGCCGCTCCTCTTTGCCTGTACTGGCCTCTTCCTTCCGTTCACGGTGAGGCCATTGCCGGTGGTCGAATGATACCAGTCTCCGTTTGCAAGGTTCATTATGTAGCTTTCGTCGGTTGATGAAATATCTTCATATGCAAGCGCCATTGAAACTGCATAAAGGGGAATATTGCGCACAAGATTGAACGTACCATCCACTGGATCAACAACGAGGTTTCTCTTATATCCTCTCTGCATGATTCCTCTCTCTTCGCTGATGATATTCAGCGGAAGATCATTGTCTTCCACATGTTTGATGATGATGTCCTCAGCCAATCTGTCCGCCATCCTGGTTGGGAAACCGGATGCTCCGATCCCAACCTCTTCAGACATCACCTGCTTCCATCTCGAGGATTGAAGCATTTCTTTAATCTCTATGCCGATATCGTGAAAAACTTTCAGGTATTCAGTCATATAAATGGAAGAGAATATCTTCTGGGACTATAATTAAGTTCAGTCAACGGTTACAAGGCTGTCGAGCATTGTGTTGAGCCTCTGCGGGATTCTCTTAAGGGAGTAATCCAGAACGGCAAGGGCATCAACAGATCCGTCAGTTTCGTACTTGAAAATGAACCTGTTTTTATCTTCCTTGACAACAACGCCTTCCACGTCACCAAGTGTCGTGATCTCTCTGTTTCCAAAATCATCTGTGAACGTGATGGTACTGGAATCCTCTGAGACCAACGATCTCGGATATCTTTCCTTTAGTGCTTTCCAGTCCTTCTCCGAGTCCTTTGGTAGGACAAATTCCCTGTGATACTTGTAGGAAATCCCAGTGGCTACCTGCCACTTGCTATGTTCATAGCCCCTTCCCATAACCGCGTCCGCAGTAACGAGCATCGCTTGCTTCTCACTCAACTTTACTATCGGTATCTCCGGGTCAACAGGTATAGCGGCCGGGTTGCTGAGAGGCTGGAGGTCTGATGACATCACAGTTCCGGGGCCAAGCTTGTTGACAGAATAGGTGACCGTGCACAGAGGACACCCTTTTCCTTCGCAACTGCACTGGTCCCTGAAATTCATTTTCAAGTCTGTCTTCAAGGGTATCATGGAAAGTCTCTGGGCAACCATCTCGTCAAAGAGCGGAAGGGACGAACCAAATACGTTCTCATCCTTGTCACGGATCTGACCATGGTGAATCATTACCTTTTCTATCGCCAGTTTAGGAACATCACTTAGTATGGTCCTTCTGAGTGCGTTTGCCTCTGCAGGGGAAACATCAGAGATCTCGAACCTGATGAAATTCTCCTCCAGGTCAATAATTTTGAGAGACATCTGGTCTAAACTCTCCTCCCTCTTTTCCCGCCCTTCTTCTTGGTGCCATCGTGTGGAACCGGAGTGACTTCCTCAATTCTTATAATCTTGAATCCCGCCCTTGACAGTGCCCTTATGGCAGACTGAGCGCCTGGTCCCGGTATCTTTGATCTGTTACCACCGGGTGCACGCACCTTGATGATAAGATCAGTGATCTCCTTTTCCCTCAGTTTTTCAGAGATCAGATCAGCTGCCTTCATTGCAGCATAAGGGCTAGATTCTTCCCTGTCATTCTTAACGACCATGCCACCGCTTGCCTTTGCAAGAGTCTCTGCGCCAGTTACGTCTGTAACCAGTATGAGCGTATTGTTCTGGGAGGCAAATATGTGAGCTACACCTGTCTTATTCAGTACTTTCACCAGCCTGTTGCGGGGATTCTCCCGCCTCCTCTGCAGCAATTCCCGGTGTGGGCCGTTCCTCTTCTTCAGAGTTATCTATTACACGCCTGATCGGGTGATCAGGATCACTTACTGCACTATCAGGGTTAAAAGCAATAGTGTCCTCAAGCGCTCTCTCAACAATAAGTCCCGGAATCGTCACTCTTCTTCCGTTGAGGGTAATGTGCCCGTGTGTAATTAACTGCCTGGCCTGTTTGACAGTCCCAGAAAGTTTCCTGTTATAAACAACAGTTTGCAGTCTCCTTTCCAGCACATTTTCAATATTAAGGGATAGAACATCGTCAAGGTTTGCACCTCCACTGAGGATACTGTACCGGTTGAGCTTGTTTATCAGCAGGCTGAACTGTTTCTCAGCCGAGGGATTCTCAGTTCTGAGCTTAGCCTGAAGGTCTCTTGCCTGAGTCCTGTAATTCTCCAGTATGGACTGTGATTTCCACAGTTCCCTCTTGTTCTTCAACCCATACTTCTCCAGTATGATTTTCTCGGAATCGATCCTATTCTTTTCCCATGGGTGTCTTGGGGTGGAATATGTTTTTCTCGGAAATTTCTGATCTCCCATCTATCTCAAGCCTTCTGTGTCTGAGGTTGTCCCTCTTTCTTCTTTATCACGCCGATGGCAAGACCCTTCCTTCCATTCGATCTTGTCTTCTGTCCTCTCACTTTGTGACCAGTCTCGTGTCTTACACCCTTGTAGGATTTGCTCTTCCTCATGATGTTTATGTCTTCCATAAACTGGAGATCCAGGTCGTTGGAAACAAGATTAACATTCTTTCCGGAAATAATCTCCCTGCGGTGATTTAGCATCCAGTCCGGAAAATCAGCATATTCCTTTGACTCTATGAATTCCCTGAGTGTGTCAAGATGCTCCTCCCCAAGCTCTCCGATCCTTTTATCGCCGGGTATGTCAAGCTTTTTGAGTATTGCGGCAGACAGTCTGTGCCCTATGCCCTTCAAATCAGAAAGGGCGAGCTCAACATTCCTTTCCCCATCAAGATCCTTTCCCGCCATTCTTACGATGTAAAGGAAATCATCCTTCTCTTTATCCTTCTCAGTCATTGAATCATCCTTATGCTGTTTTTAACGCCTGAATCTACATTGTGCGTAGCGATAGGGCACATTTTAGCGCCATTATTAAAGGTTTCTTAGGCACTGTTGGGACCAGAAAATAACGGATGGTTGTGAGAAATCCTGACCTGCTCTCAACATCTCACTTGAAGAGGGTGAAGAGTTCGTGATCGTGGTCAACTTTGAAAATGCCAATTCTTGCCCCAGCATCGATCCATCCATGGACATAATTCAACGCAGCGAACGCATTAATCAGATCTCCTTTGGAAGCGAAATATGAAGCATCCGAGGAGTAGGATTCGATCATCTTCAGAAAGTCAAGAGCCATCCCATGAAGATAGCTGTCTTCATCCGGAGCAATCCTGATCTTGCCCACTGCCTTGGAATTCAATTCCAGATATCTTTGGACCTTTTCCTCCAATTCATCCATTATCCGCACGATGCATTATGCAGTTATATAAGCATGCAGGGGGCAATTAGAGCCTTTTACAGTAGAGGTGGATGATCGATTGGCCCAGTAGATATCATATCGGTAGCAAAGGCAATGTATTATTAGACTGGGAGAAATTGCTAGCCAGAAATGCAGAGTAAAGGATACAGGGGCAAGAGGCGGTCGTATTACCAGAGACCCATGGAGACTTCTCATTCAAGACCAAAAACCAAAAGGCTTGATATGCGTAAATCCGAGGAGTTCAGCTACCAACTGTCAAAGGAAGTTGAATCTCTCCCTGAGAGCATAAGGGGAGCGGTTAAAGGAAGCATTTATGCCATAGCGTCCAGGAAAGGTTCCAGGGAAGCCAAGGAATATGTCCAGAAGAAATGTGAGGAAGGCGTGATTGGTGAAAGAATGCAGGGCAGGCTCATCGATCTCATTTTTGATTATAGCAAGTACAGGTAACATGGAGTTTATTTCCAGTATAGGGAAATTTCACGAGTCTTCTGAGAATTACAAGATTTCCGATACCCTTGAAACAATAAGGCAAAGGGGCCATAAGACCGTTTATCTTGCGCTGATCCCAGGCTTGTGGCAGGAAAGCGTCGAAACGGAAGGAATCAGCGCTGCAGCAACGGGAATTGGGCTTGAGGTTAGGGACCTCTTCCTGCAGGAAGAAAGGGACGCATACACTGAGGGCAAGGCGTTTCTCAACAAGAGTGAGAATCTCGATCCCAACCTGAAGGTCAAGGTAAAACTCCTGGAAATGGTGGATGCGACCATATACTCTTACATGAAAGGCATCTGGAGGGACTACTCAAGCGTTAACTCTGAACTCACGGATTCGGTCTTCAGGGCAAAACATCTCCTTATGTCTGCAGTGGTACCAAGTTTCGAGGCGAATGTGTGGACCAGTCTGCACGAAAGGATGAAGGAAAAGCTGCTTTCAAGTGAACTTTTGGATCTTGCCGTCATTGTGAACGTTGAGAGCAGGTACTGGTTCGTCGACAACATGTTCTGAGCGAATACATGTTTTGCCGACTGGAATAAGACAGACCGGCGGTTTCATGTATCTGGATCATTGAACAAGACATATTCATTTTGCGCTGGAGTTGCTCTGTTGAATGAATTCCCTCAATGATGTCACCCCAATGCGTTTTCACCTGCCCTTCTCTGAAATCTCTATTTTATCCCCTTATCTCATGTTTTTATCACTCTTTTTTCTCCATATTCCCTCATCTGATCATATGCCCAGAATCTCTGATAGCCCTCTGCTATCAGACCTTCCTTGGACCGGGAAACAGTGTTCTCCCCAAACTTCCGCTTGACAGCAGAGAATATGCCCTCGGTACCAGGCCACCTCATTCCGTAATGTTTCTTCTGAGACCACTCCTTATAGGAGGATTCCTGGCATTTCTTCACAGCCCTTCTCCTGTACTTTGACCCCCTGTATATATCGGAAGCTGCGTTCTTCCTGATCTTTATAATGGGATCTATCCCATCTTTACCAAGGAGATCGAACATTTTGTTTGTATCGTATGTACCGTCACCATAGAAGGAGCGTACATGTGCACCTCTCTTCACAGCCTCCCTGATATGATCGGAAGCACCATCCGCCTCCGATCTCCACTTTCCCTCTATCCTCACTGATATGCCAAGAATCTTCTTTGTCTTCACGTCTGCTGTTATGACAACAATGAGGTGTTTCTTCTGGGAGGCGTAGGGGTCTCCATACTTTATGATCCTATATTCACCGGCATTGGATGTCTTGAGACCTGTTCCATCGGCTGCAACACCGTGATCAAGACCATCAATCCCAACCTCAGGAACAAGGTCATGTATCCTGTGCCAGATCGTTGTATAATCCGGGTAATAAGGTATAACATGCATTTCGGCAAGCGTCCTTGTTATGCCTTCAAGGCCGCGATAATCAACCAGCTGCTTCCAGGCCAACAGCCACCGCACAACGGAATCTGGAAAAGCATACTGTCCGCCCCTTCTTGATCGGTTCATCTTGAAATGTTTCACACATCTCACCGATCTCTGAGAACCAGCGATCGGCAAAATCAAGATCAAGGAGGAATTCTCCCCTAACTACAAGCTGTTCATTGTATTTTTTCCAGTCTCTTTTGTCACGGTAAGGCTTGCCCCATCTTGGCATAATGACTATGGTATACCACAGTCATATATTTATATTCGCCATTGGATTGCTGAATCATGATCGCCGTCCTGATATCATTCACAATGGAGTACAAGGGAAGAAGCAGGGCTGAGATCTCGAAGTTCTATCGTGATCTCTACGGCTATGAGAGTTTCTCCCACTATGGAAGGTACAGATCCAGAAAGGAAGGTTTCCTGGATTCAGTAAAGAATATAAGGTACTCCAAGGGCCTCTTCATGGTGAGGAAGGAGGATGAAAAAAAGGTATTATACTATCTAAGAAAGAAAGGTGCAAAGACATCAAAGTGGATTGTCGTTCCAGGAAAGAAGGAGATTAAGCGTCTGGGACTGCAAGCAGTTTAAATATTCATTCAACACAGCAAGCTGGAGTTTGAGATTTATATATCACAATGACATTTGCTCCCGTCATGACTATATTTCAGGGCAAATCCTCAAAGAAGTTCACGGGCGGCAAGAGACGCCATTCCAGGCTGAAGAAGAGACACGAACTTGGAAGAGAGCCTACCCATACAAGGATTGGGGAAGACGCAAGAAAACAGATCAGGGGAATGGGGGGATCCACCAAGACCGTTGTTCTCAGGGGCGATTCTGTGAACGTTTATGTACCGGCGGAGAAGAAGACAGTCAGATCAAAGATCATTACAGTTAAGGAAAACCCGGCAAACCCTCACTATGTGCAGAGGAATATAATGAACAAGAGCACCGTTATCCAGACTGAACTTGGGATGGCAAGGATCACATCCAGGCCAGGCAGAGACGGTACAATAAACGCAGTTCTTCTATGAGGTTCACTCTATACCCTGAATATTTTGATCCATCACTTTCGAGGAAGCATGGCCGAAGGATCAGGAAGGTCGATCCCAAGGCCTTTTCAAGCGAAGCGATCAAAGATATCCTCGCTTCTTACAAACTTAAGTTCGAAGTCCGTGAGGGAAATTACCCGAGAACCCCATGGAGGAAATCCTCCCTTTACTTTGTGGAAACTGACCTAAGGAAATCCACCATTATCAAAATGATTGAAAAGAAATTAGTTCGCTGATTGTTTGTCCGACTTCTTCTTGATCATGTAATAACGCAACGGATGCTGCAGCCACTCCTGTGCGCAGAGAGTGTCTGATCCCTTGTAGCATAGGTGATTGGACTGGAGAACCACACATTTTGGGGGGGAGTACTGTGTTCCAGAGATTTCACCGGTAATGTGGTTTACCTGGTATGTCGTAACCTTCTCGTTGAAGTCAGGAGCAGACCTGAAGATTTCCATGATGTCATGATTCTCCATGCCTATCTTGTGCAGGAAGCTCACCATGGTGAACCTTGCCATGTGTGGGAGATTTGTGCCTTCCCTGATCTGCTTCACGAACTCTGTTATGCATGGGGGGAATTTCGTGGAGTCCACGTTTCCCATGTCAACTCTGGCCTTCTCCCTTGAGATTATGTACTCTTCCTTTGCAGCACGGACGAACCCTGAATATGGCCTCACTGCCGTCTCGGTTCTGGTTGCATCAAGGGACTCATAGAACTTTACTGCATTCGCAACAAAACATTCCCTAATAACATGTGCAGCGACTTCTTTGGTAAGGATTATCTTTCCTGACCTGAGGAACTGGCTTACCAGCCTGTACTGGTAACCGGAAAGTTTCGAGCAGTAGCGGATAAAATCAACAAAGCCAAGGCTGAGCGATCTGTCGGCTGGCTCAAAGGAAAGGGGAAGGTTCATGGACTTTGCGTAGGTTTCCATATCTTCCAGTGTTCCAGCCATCGAAGCCCGTTGAATCCTGTCTCTGAGGGAGTTCAGGACCCTCAGGGTAAGTGGCCTTTCATCGATGCTGCGCAACAGGTATAGTAGAAGGATGAAGAGAGACGTATCAATTGTCTTGATCTGCCTATCATCTCCCTCAATTGCTGATGCAATCAGTGAAATTGCAGCTTCCCTTGCGCTTGAACTCCTGGAATCAGAGGCAGTCAGCATGTTGTAAACAAGGTCTGGCGTGGCAGACTCGGTTGCCCTGAAGTCCACCCTGTCCAGTTCCGCACCGCTGATCATACTTCGATAAGGTCGCGGCTGGCAGTCGTAATGACTTCACACCCATCTTTCTTCACGATAACGTCATCCTCAATCCTTACCCCTCCGACCTTTGAAACATAGACACCCGGCTCGTTGGTGATCGTCATGTTTTCCTTGAGCGGGAAGTCATAAGACGGTGAAAGCGCTCCGTGGTCGTGGACTTCCATTCCTATCCCGTGCCCCAGCGAGTGTATGAATCTGCCCTTGTACCTAGATGAATCGATAACGTCCCTTGCGGCCTTGTCCACGTCCTTTCCGTTAACGTTTTCCCTGATCACCTTCATGGCTGCATCCTGTGCATCCCTGACAATCTGGTACATCTCCTTCTGCTCGTCACTTGCCCTGCCAAACACCACGGTTCGGGTCATGTCCGCGCAGTATCTCTCATACAGGGCCCCGAAGTCCATCAGCACAAATTCGTTCTTCTTCAGCTTCCTGGGACCGGGAGAGTAGTGCGGCATTGAACTGTTTGCACCGAATGCTATGATTGAATCGAACGAGGGCCCTTTTGCACCCAGTTTCATCATCTGATAAACAAGTTCTGAGGCAAGCTCCGTTTCCCTTATTCCTTCCTTTATGTGTGGAAGGATTGCGTCGAAAGCCTCCGAAGTGATCTTCGTTGCTTCCCTGAGTCTCTTGATTTCTTCAGGCTGCTTAAACCTCCTTGATTCCTGTATGGATCCAGAAACGTCCACAAATCTCTTGTCCGGAATCAACTTCAGCAATTCCAGGTACTGCCTGAGGGTAAGGGACGAGTAATTGAGCCCTATGGTGTCCACATCTTTCAGCTCTTCTCTAAGGATAGAGGTAAAATCAGTCCTGCCATTGAATGTTCTGACTTCAAGGCCCGTTGACCTCGCGGATTCCTCCTCAAGCTGTGTAGTTATCATCTTTAGGCTGTCAGGCTTTACTATCAACGCCGATCCCTCGAAGATCCCCGAACTTGCCTCGCTGAGATAGAAAAATGACTTGTCTATCTCATTCTCTCCACCATTCAGGATGAGGATTGTGTCAACCTCCCTTGCATAATCAAAGATGTGGTCGTAGTCCATGGGCGATAAGCCATATCACGGATAAAACGATTGCCAGGAAGTTACTGGAATCAAGAAAGGGGCTGGACAGTACTTCCTGCCGAGTCGTGCCAGGGATCAGGATATATTCCTGTATGCCGGTAAATAGTTTGATAGCCTGCCAATCGGTACGGCACTTTGATCATTCATGACTTACTTTCTTGCAGGATATACCCCGCAGGAACGCCGTATTGACCAAACATAATATCCAAGGTTAAGTTTGCCAGGTAGTGAGGATTACAGAAACATTCCACAGCATCCAGGGGGAAGGTCCGCTGATGGGTATACCGATGTTCTTCGTAAGGACGAACAGGTGCAACCTGAGGTGTTCATGGTGCGACTCCACATATACATTCACCGGTGGCATCGAAATAGAATTGGGCACACTGGTGTCAGAGGTTTCAGGCTCATGGGAAGACTGGATATGCTTCACTGGCGGAGAACCACTGATCCAGGCGGAAGCCGAGGAATTCGTAAGGAGAGTTGCAGGGCTCGGAAAGAGGATCCTGATAGAAACAGGCGGTTCTATGCCGATTGACAGGTACGTCACTATCGGGAATACTGTTATTGACATGGATGTGAAGACGCCCTCCTCCGGAGAACAGGACTCGATCCACCTGCAAAACCTTGAACTCCTCAGGGATGGGGACTACCTGAAGTTTGTCATAAAGGACCAGGCAGACTATGAGTTCGCGAGGGAGTTTATCACCAGGCATCCTGGCATAAGGAACCTGTTGCTTCAGCCATGTTTTGGTACAAATGTCCGATGGTTGGTCGAATCTGTCATCAGGGACAGGCTGAAAGCAAGAGTGCAGGGGCAGTTCCACAAGGAGATCTGGGGTGAAATGAGGGGAGTCTGAGATGGAGAGTCTTGTTTTCCAGGGGCGCTTCTATTACAAGGGAAAGTTCCAGGAACTATCGGTTTCTGTGGAAAATGGCGTGATAAGGAAGATCGGGAAAGACATGCGATCAAACAGGACAGTACGCCTGGAGGGTGGTATTTTTCCAGGTTCCACCGATATTCACGTTCATTTCAGGGATCCGGGCGAGACAGACATGGAAGATTTTTTTACAGGTTCCATGTCAGCCGTCTTCGGTGGCACAACAACCGTTTTTGACATGCCTAACAACAGGGTACCTGTAACCGACTACGAGGTGTTTGAGCAAAAACTCTCGGCAGTTCGCAAGCGATCATTCTGCGACTATGGGCTCTACTCTATGTTCACGGGGAACAATTCTGAAATTATCAGCAGGAAAAGTTCAGGAATAAAGACTTACATGGGAGGAAGCACCAATGCTGAGCCAGGGCTTCTCAACTATGACTCTATTGGACAGCTATCGATCCATAATGTTCCAAAGGTATTCCATGCCGAGTCTGCTGAATGCCTCAAGACCAATGCAATTTCCGAGGTCTCGGGCCTGGCGGAACATGATATGTCGAGGCCCCTTGACTGTGAACTGGAATCTCTGCGTAAACTGTCAGGTTTCAAGCTGGGCAGAATGGTCGCAGCCCATGTGACTTCCAGCGAGTCACTCAAGGTTGTCGGCAAGACTGCGCTGAAAGAGGCGACTCCTCACCACCTGTTGCTTAACCTGAAGAATGCGGAGGGGCCATGGGCAAAAGTAAACCCTCCTATCAGGAGTAGCCCTGTACAGGAAGGGCTCTTAACCAGTTTTCTAGATGGAGAGGTTGACATTGTATCGTCCGATCACGCTCCACACCTGGAATCAGAAAAGGAGGAAATGGCTTATGCAAAGTCAGGCATGATAGGGGTAGAGACCAGGATCCCATTGATGCTTGGTCTCGTCAGGAAGAAAATACTGCCTCTTGACCTGTTTTACAGGACATGCATAGAAAATCCGGCAAGGGCATTTGGATTGCATAAAGGAGAGATTGCGGTTGGCAACTTCGCGGACTTCTTCACAGTCGATCTCTCTGAAATGGAGACGCTGAAGGAATCCATGCTTCACTCCAAGGTGCCGATCACTCCATTTGACGGGTTCCAGGCGATATTTCCTACAACAGTGGTAATGAGGGGAGAGATGATAATCGAAAGGAGGGAGATTATTTCAGATCCGTCAGGGGAGCATGTGATGGGCAATGTCAGGTAGGGCCAGAGCAAGGAGGCCAGAATTCAGCAAGTTCGCAATGAAATCCATGGCTCTTGACAGGATCCGGGAACTCTCGGATCTATCGCAGGTAACAGGCGACGAAAGGCTGTCCAGAAGATACAACGAGATGATGATCCAAATTGGTAAGAGGATGGACATAACCCTTGAGAAGGGGATGAAGAAAAAATTCTGCAAGAAGTGCTATACTTCGTACGGCAAGACTTCTACAATAAGGTTAAGGAATGGGATGTTAGAAGTGAGGTGTGGATATTGCGGGGACGTAAGGAGAATCCCCTACAGGGTCACTCGCTGATTGTTTCTATGTGGAACATAACCTTGAACCCTTCCATTGTGGCCTGAATCTTGTCAGCGAACCAGATGGAATCCTCTGCTGACGCATTTTTTCCCCATTCATAGACCATATCATGCTCTCCAATCATGGGCTTGAATCCCAGGGACCTGAGCCTGTTTATGACTTCACTGGGCTTTGCGCCTTCGCTTGAAAACGTTACGTCAAGATAGGTCTTCATCTGTATCTGAACCGTGGCTGAATCTTAGCTCACTATTTATTGTTTTTTGTGCTCATATGGCTCTTGGGAGATTCTTGGATACCGAGTGATCCCTTATATACACATTTTTGAAAAATTCTCTTATCGCAGTGAGTCTCTCAATGCAAAACTTAATAATATAGATTGCAATATTATTGCAATATGAAAAAGAAG
>JAJYUI010000038.1 GCA_021792595.1 Thermoplasmata archaeon
CAGGAAAAATACAGCAAGAATGGGGATGAAATTGCCCCCATCAGGGTGAATCTGAAGCTATTCTGCCTGAATTTCACAATCATTCCGATAAATCATTGAAAATTGGGTGGTTTTGGGAAAACCTCATTATTCTTGAGGACAGGCTGGAGGTATAAATGAACCGCCAGCATAGTAAAGAAGTGAGCACTCATCACTTCTTCTGGCAACACAAAGACATTTACAGAAAAGCTATAGCAGAGTGATCAGCTCAGTTTTTACGATTTAATTTTTAGGGTTTGAAATGAAAATCATAATGGGGCTGACCGGATTTGAACCGGTGACCTCCCGGTTATCAGCCGGGTGCTCAAACCATGCTAAGCTACAACCCCATCAAGGGTAACGGAGCCTCTGATTTTTCTGCCTGTAATGAATCTTTCCCTTAAGCTGTTCGATTGAGGTCTCCCGCTATAATGGAATTGTTTTCCGGCATGCCAGGTGGACAATCGCTGCAGATTGAGTCTTTTCCCTGTCTTTCGCATGATGTGTGGCTATCATGATGTGCAGCGCCCTTTATCAACGGCTTGATCCCGTCAAGAAACTTAACCATGGCAAATCTGGAACCTGGAAAACGATCCTCAATTTCTGAGACAATGTTCCTGAAATAATTCCTCTGAGCCCTATTGGAGTAAGGGCACCAGCTAAGATCGTGAGGTATGTCATTCAGGATGCAGTAAAGCATGACCTCATTCTCTGGAATAAGCCTCAGTGGAATCGCTCTCCTCACCAACCCATCTCTCGAATCTTCATGCGGGGCCATTCTCCCCATCCTTGTCACGTCTCCCCTGACCACATTCATCATGATTGACTGTGCATAATCATCAAGGTTGATTCCGAGCACAACATAATCTGCGTCAACCCGGACCGATGCCCAGTTCATCAACCCCCTCCTCATCGGACCGCACCTGGAACATGGTATGAATGAACCGTCGTTTGCGACTTCCTGATCCATGGTGGTGCCGAATGCTTCCTTGAAAGAGAGTGTGAAGTGCTCTATTCCCATTTCATCGGCCAGTTTCACTGCGCTTTCAAGGCCATGCTCCCTGTACCCCTTTATCCCCTCATCCACGGTGAACGCAACAATTTCCACATTCTTCCAACTGGAATAGTATCTGTGAATCATGAAAAGGGCAAGGGACGAATCCTTTCCCCCTGATATTGCAACTGCTATCTTCCCCTTCTTTTCAGTGAACCGAATCTGCTTTCGAAGTTCTTGTTTTACTCTCTTGTCTACGGACTCCGCAAAATGTTCCCGGCAGAGGAAGCTCCCGCTGTATCTAGATTCAAAAACCGCTTCATGTCCGCAGCTTGTACATTTCATATGTCCCTGTCCTCAAGCGCTGCCTCTATCTTCTTCCCTGCCTTGTGGGCATTGTACAGTGCGGCGCCGGTCTCACTTTCCAGCCTCAGCCTGATGATCCCCTTGGAGGAACTCTTTGCCTGGAGCATCAGTATGCCATCTGCATATATCCTGGTGTTGCAGTTGTTCTTCCCCACATCCAGGTACACGATTCTGTTCCTTATTTCAACCCCTGGCTGTATTCTTGAATCTGCCGGATCTGAATGCTCCCCGAACGGCTCTATGTCGATCTTTATGCCAAGCCTGGACTCCAGAGCGTTAACCGTGGAACCCTTTTTCCCGATTATTCTTGACATCCTGTCTTCAGGCACGTTCACCAGCACTTTCTGTGCATTCAGGAACTTCACGGAAAACCTTGAAGATCCAATGACCCGCCTGACCTCCTCTTCTATCTTGTACTTTGCAAGGTTCTGCAGGGAGTCTGAACCGCCCTTGACAGGCACCGCTACAATTTGTTCCCCGAATGTGTATATCTCAAACAAGACTGTGCCGGAGAAGAATTCCTTCACGAGGATCACCGGTCGTGCAAGGTCGTCCTGGTTCATTCCGGACGGTACCTTCACGACGCTCTCAGTGACCAGAACCTGTGAAACCCTGCCGGAGTCCACAAACAGGACGGTGTCAATGACCTGTGGTATCAGACCCAACTCGATTCTCCCTATGAACCTGTGAAGAGAATCGATTGGCCTTGTGGCATGCACCACGCCTATCATTCCGACGCCAGAGAGCCTCAGGTCCGAATATACCTTGAAATCAGAAGTGACCCTCATTTCATCGAATACGGTGTAATCTGTCCTGACAAGGAGCAGTATGTCCCCGGTCTTTTCCATGGAGTTTTCCAGTGCGGTGTACTGGGTGATATCTCTCGAGACCTGCAAATCACGCGGGTTTTCCATCGTTTTTACGAGCTTTCCCTTGCTGCTGAGATATTCAGCAAGGGCCTGGACAAAAGTGCTCTTTCCTGCACCGGGCGAACCGGCCACCAGAACGCCCGCATTCCTGTTTTCAAGGCTGGAAATCAGTTTTTCCTCCAGTTTGTAATCATCTATCCCAAGCTTCACGATGGGTCTCACGGCTGTTATCTCTACGTCGTCAGAGAAGGGCGGGCGCGTGATGACGATCCTCATGTCCTTCACCTGCAGTACAGTCGCTCCAAACATGTCCATCTCGAGAAAAGATTCCTCTTCCAGCTTTCCCCTCTTTATGATTGTTGAAGAGATGGCCTCGATATCCGCCACCGTAAGCTCCTGATCCAGATGTACGGTTTCCATGGCTCCGGGAAAACCTCTCTTAACCACCGGTCTCATGCCAGGCTTAAGGTGCACTGAGGAAGTAACTTCATCGAAGAATTCCTCGATGTTCTTCGGGCTCTTCTTCAACGGTTCCAGAAAAAGGACCTGTATCCCCTTTATGGTAGCGAGGTCCCGCTGTATGGCATCTCCAGTAACAAGGATTGCATTATTCTCTGCTGCCGCAGATCTTATCATTTCATCTATCTCCCCTGCCTTGGCCCTTTCCACCTGCCATTCAGCCGGTCTCCTTCCGTAGAAATCGAGATATATCTTCCCCTTGCGATCAAGCTCCCTGAGGTTCTTCAGTTCTTCCAGGGCTGCAAAACCTATCGAGCGACCCTGGTTTGCCTGGTGCTCCACTTCGGCAAGCATTGCCTCTGAAAGAATCACCTTTGCTTCCCCTTTCTTTTCAACGTAAGCAGTAAACCTTCCGTCCACAATTACGGAAGTGTCTGGTACATATTCCACGATGCATGTAAGATTTGGAGCCTATTTAAATAATGACAACCGATCTCAGACTGGGGCAGTTGTTCCGTGATTACAGAGAGACTTTGCAGGCTGGAGAGTGAACTAGAGCAAAGCCTTAAAGGTCGCAGTGGATCTGCGCTCGCGTTTTCCGGCGGACTTGACAGTTCAATCATCCTGGTGTCTTCCGGCCTGAACCTCAAACCATACACTGCGGGATTCGATGATTCCAGAGACGTTGCAGTGGCCTCTGAGACTGCTCTGTTGCTAGGAAGCAAGACAAGCGTCTTGAGGCTTGATAGGGATTACGTCCGTAAAATTGCCGAAATCATCATAAAGCTGGACCCCCAGGTGACGAGGAAGGAGATAGGATACGAAATTGTTCTCGGTTCAATTCTGGACAGATCTGAGGAGGATGCAGTCGTAACAGGACAGGGGGCAGACGAACTCTTCTATGGATATCATGTTTTCCTTGACCAGGTAGTCCCAGACAACAGTAAGCACCTGGAAAAGTTGTACAGCACAACTCTCCCAAGAGAGATGAAAATGGCGGAAGAATTCTCAAAGGAACTGGTCACTCCATTTCTCTCAGACGGCGTGAAAACAATTGCCGAAAGTTTAGGCGGCCCAGGGTGCATAGGTGGAAGCAGGAACAAAATCCCACTCAGGGATCTGGCAAAAAAAATAGGAATCCCGGAAACGGTCGCCGAACGTCCCAAGAAGGCAGCACAATATGGTTCCGGCGTCCAGAACGAACTCAGGAAAATACGCCTGAGTATTGACGACAGAAGATGACATACAGTTGCTTAATCATTGGCCTGGTTATGGAAGGATTCTCCGTACAATCCCAACATCCCTGCCTGGAATGGTTCTTGAAATATAGGCACCATAAATTTAATACTTGATATATATCAATTATAATAGTGGTACGATTGTCAAACACTAAAACAGGTATGAAAGCAGGGATAGTGGCTGGGATTATCATGGGCGTGCTTAACGCGATATTTGACTACGTGATTCTTAACGCGTTCAAGTCGCAGATCATAAGTTCGATAAACACATACATATCAAGACTTCCAGTAACTTCAACCTCAAAACTTCCAAGCGCGGAGAGCCTGTACAATGCATCTCTTGTTACGGGCCCGGCGGAAGCTGTGATTTTCGGGGCAATTCTCGGGTTGGCTCTTGGATATGTGCTTGGGAGATCTTACGGAAAAATACCAGGAGGAACGCCATTAATCAAGTCTTTGTTTCTCGGCATTCTGATCTGGGTTATCCTCGATGTACTCCTCGGGCTTGCTGACCTTGGCCTTCTTGGAACCAGTTTCTATCTATACACACTGGGGCTATCGGTGATATCTCTCCTGGTTTTTGGATATGTCCTGGGGTTCCTGTATGGAAAATGGGCAGAAGTCACCCCTCAGCCAGGAACACATAACTAGGGTCTCTGGGAGGAAATGACGTGGGTGTCACACTATTTGACCCCATATTTTTCATTGGCCCGTTAAGCTCGATTCTTGTAAGCGGGTTCCTGCTCTACTGTTTCAAGAAGAAGGGGAAGCTGACGCTTGCCGTACTTGTGCTCGCAGCATTAGCGTACTTTGGTGCAATCATTGCAAAGGCCGTGTTCCAGTATTTCACAGCAGCAACAGTGGTAGCAGGCTATGGGAGCAGCAGCATAGAGACGGGCCTTTATTATGGTGCCCAGACCTCATTGCTGGAAGTAGGCGGTGCTTACCTGATCGCCCGCCACTGGAAGAAACACGTTCCTCAGAGATATGGTTTCTCTTACGGCGCTTCAATGGGATTCTTTGAAAACGGAATTCTGCTGGGGCTTTTCACCCTTATCAATCTTGCATACTACTATTATCTTCTTGGCCTTGGGGGCAACTCCTTATCAACCTATATCTACGATATTCTTGTCACTTCTTCTCCCGCGTTGTTTTATCCTCCCCTGAAGGCGCTGCCAATTGTTGGGCTATCCGTGCTTGAACGGACATCTTCCCTAATGATCCACATTGCATGGGGGTTTCTTGTCGTAACTGCCGTCAATCAGCAGAAGCTGAGGTACCTTGGTTACGCAATCCCAATGGGCCTCGTGGATGCGCTTGTCCCCTTTTCCAGCGAAATGGGGGTTGCCGTCTTTGAACTGGTCGTATTCCTGATAGCCCTCCTCTCCCTCCTGCTTTCCCTCCGTGTCAACCACGGCCTTAGAATAGGCCAGCGTCAGTGATTCGGGAACGAGGGGAAGGAAGCATAAATGCAGGATGTGTTATCCCTTATATACCATAATTAGATGAGCCCACAGTTTAGTACGACCGGAAGATTCAAATGCCAAAGATCGGAATTATTGGGGGCAGTGGTCTTTACAACCTGTTGAAGGACCCACGCTCCAGAACTATTGAAACACCATATGGAAAACCATCGGATGTCATAGATGTAGGTTCCATAGACGGTATTGAGGTTGCATTCCTTGCAAGACATGGGAAGAAGCACCAGATCCCTCCACACATGGTGAATTACAGGGCCAACATCTGGGCAATGAAAGAACTTGGAGTGGAAAGAGTCATATCCTTCAGTGCAGTTGGTTCCCTCAAGGAGGAACTGCCTCCTGGACAGATAGTCATTCCCGATCAATTCATTGACTTTACGAAGAGAAGGAATCTTTCATTCTACGACGGACCGGACGTTTACCATGTATCTGCCGCGGACCCGTTCTGCCCTCACATGAACGACATTCTCAACAGGGCGTCAAAGGTTGGCGGTTATTCAACGACACTGTCTGGTACCTATGCATGTATTGAGGGTCCAAGGTTCTCGACGAGATCAGAATCTAAGATGTTCAGGGCTTATGCTGACATAATCGGCATGACCCTGGTTCCGGAAATAAACCTGGCGATGGAACTTGCAATGTGTTATTCCACTGTCGCAACAGTAACGGATTATGATGTATGGGCAGAGGAGCCCGTGGACGCATCCGAAGTGATAAGGATAATCAAGGAGAACGAACAAAAAATTCCAGTGATCCTGAAAAATGCGCTCCAGGAGATTGCGTCCAGCAGGAAATGCAGTTGTTCCGCCAGGCTAGACAACGCTAAAGTTTGAGGAAAAGCAAATGAAGATCAAGTTTTTGGGAGGCGCCGAAGAAGTAGGGCGACTTGCCATTAAAATGGAAGAGAAGAATACGAAAGTTATGATTGATTACGGGGTTATTCCCGAGAAACCCCCTCTGTACCCAATGCCGCCGGAACAGGTGGACGGATTGTTCCTTACACATTCACACCTGGATCATGCCGGGAGCCTTCCCATTTATTTCCATTCAAAGGAAGCACGGTTCTATGCGACAACCATGACTGCCAACAGCATACGTCCGCTACTGAAGGACTCGCTTAAAATCGCCGCTCTTGAGGGATACCCGGAGGTGTTTAACAGCACCGATGTGGACACTCTCTACGAGTCATTCATTGCATGCGACTACGGAGAGCCCATAGAAGAAGGAGATTTCACGGTCACCCCATATTCCGCAGGGCACATTCCCGGTTCGACCATGTGGCAATTCAACAATTCAAAATCAGTCCTTGTGACTGGCGACCTATACACAGACAGGACCAACCTGCTTAATGGAGCTGTGCCGGTTAAGTCCGACATTCTGGTTATCGAAAGCACATATGCGGGAAAGAACCACGAGAATAGGAGGCAGGTTATAAACAGGTTGAAACAGAGGGTTAAGGAAGTCGTGGATTCCGGGGGTAAAGTTATCTTTCCAACATTCGCGGTTGGCAGGACGCAGGAACTTGCGATGATCCTTTCAGAAATGGGCTTGAATATAGGTGTGGATGGCATGGGGAATGCAATAACGGACATCTACATGCACACTCCAGGGTTCCTGAGGTCATTCAAGGACTTCAAGTCTGCAATACACAAAACTCACAGGATAAGGGGGAGGAGAATGAGGGAGAATGCCCTGGAAAACGATGTCATGATCACCACCTCCGGAATGATGGATGGAGGGCCGGTTCTGGGATACGTGGATGCACTCAAGGACGACGAGAAGAGTGCAATATTCCTTTCCGGATATCAAGTTGAGGGAACAAACGGAAGAAGCCTTGTCGAGAACGGCACGATTAAGATCAACGGCGCCACCGTGAAACCCAGCATGCAGCACGAGTTTTTCGATCTGTCGGCACATGCGGGACACGACTCGCTGGTAAATTTCATACGGGGGGTGGACCCTCAGACGGTAATCCTCTGCCATGGTGAAAAGCGGGAACAGCTGATTGCAGATCTTTCGGAATATGAAGTCATACTCCCGATGAATGGTGAGGAGTTCACGGTCTGAATTCTCCTCTTTCAACAAGTACTGCGGGAAGCAATATTATCACGCAGAACCCGAGAAATACCCATGATGCTGTGTAACCGTACGAAAGAAGGAAAGTGAAAAACAGGGAAAGAATAGACCCGAACAGTATCTGGATAGAGTTGAAGAGACCAAGCCTCAACGGTCGGTATCTTCTTTCAGGCTCGCTCTTGATGACAAGCACATATTCAAGTGCAGAAACAAGTCCGAAAAGGATCCCTTCTGCAATGGCTACCACGGTTATTCCTGCGATGCCCAATAGCGGAAGCAACATTATTCCAATGCCAGCCACAACGCTCATCAAAATGGACGATACAATTGGATCTTTTTTCTTTATCCATGATGTAAGGACAATCCCGCCAAGTCCGGAAAACAACGCGAGCGAACCCACCGCTCCTGCCAGTGATGGCGTGGCCCCTATAGTTTCAGCATAACTCTTCAGGAACTCCGGGAACTCGTATCCACTGGCCCAGAATCCCGAAAACCCTATTGCAAGCAGCCAGGTTCCCCTGCCCAACATCTTTGCTCTCACCCTTGGTAGATCAATCCTCGCAAACTGCTCTGAAGCAGGGACTGTGGTAAGCATAAGGAACACGAATGGTACAGTAAGGAGTCCCATGAGCAAAGAATTAGATATCCATCCATAACCACCAGTCACCCATGTCATCAGCACTATCCCGAACCCCCCTCCGAGATTGAAGCAGGCGTTGTTCAACCATGTCATTGACGTGATATTTTCAGGATACAGGTCGCTGAGCACAGCAAGGGCAGATGAGAAGAAGAAAGCGGCACCGATCCCGCTCACCGTTCTGTAAAGGATGAGTACCAAGAAGTCTGGGGCAAAGAGGGCAAGGAAAGAAGTGATTGACATTATGGCCAGGCCGATAACCGATGTCCTCTTGGGGCCGATCCTTGAGGCAATCATACCGGCGGGAATCTGAAAAATTCCTGCACCAACTAGGAAGAATGTGAAAACAAGGCCAACCGTTGATACAGGGATACCATACCAAGCCCCAATGTTGTTGACCGCAGGGGAAAGATTGAACCAGTTCGCTGCATAAATGAAGCGAGAAGCGAATAGTGAAAATGCAGCAATCTTTCTGCTCGACAACCAACTTTGAATTTCAAACGGATAGTTATCATTTTGGCTGAAATTACAGGAAACCATCAGCAAAATAATTTAAGAACAGTTCAATTAAAGGGCTAGTTGGAAACATCGTTAAAGCAACAGGTAATAAACTGGCTCATTAAGGGAAAGGAAAACGCTGAAAGGCTGGTAGACCTCCCATGGAAGATAGAGGACAATGAAGGTATTCTCAGCATGGAGAATGAAAAGGTTCCATTCGTAATCTACGCCCTGTTCAAGGAGAAGACAATTCAGTTCCTGGTGGACACAGGAATCGAAACTGCGACAATCTCGAACAAGGTCCGCTTTGCCACATACAGGATTCTGTTGATCCTGAACAGGCAACTCGACTTGGTTAAGTTCATGCTTGACGGCACAAACGAAAACCTTATGGCGAGGATAGACCTTGAAAATTCAAACCTTACGAAGAAAGAACTGGACGAGGCGATGAACATCCTGCTCAGTTCAATATACCTGATGGTAAAGGAACTCAACTTAGAGGATCAGTTCAACCAGAGGATAATCGAGAGGATGTGCCTGATGATAGAGGGAATGGAAAGGGAGGGGAAGAGTTCACAGGAAATCCTGTCCTTCCTCACAAGCAAGATAGGAGTCAGGGAAGAGGAGGCTCGCAACCTTCTTCAGAATGTCAACGGCACCAGGGTAATGTCAAAGGAAGAAGAGGAGATGTATGGATAATCATGACTAAAATCGCCGAAATCAAGGAAGAATCACCGTCTCTTAACCTGACAGTGAAGATAGTTACAGTCAGGGAAAGAGAGTATGAGAATGACAAGGGAAAGGGGACGTACTATTTTGGCATTATAGGGGACGAGACCGGAACCATCCCGTTTACTGCATGGGTTTTCCCGCCCACGGTGAGGCAGAATGACGTGGTTGAACTGCGAAACTGCAGTGTCAAGGCATATAATGAACGTTTGAGGGTATACGTCAATTCAAGATCAGAGGTAGTCTTGAGACCTAACGACACGATGGAAGTTCTCAGGACTTATGTAGAATACAAGGTAAAGAACCTGACCACAAGGGACCAGTATGTAGCAGTTTCAGGCATCATCAGCGGAATTCAGGAGAGGAAATATTCAAAGGATGGGAAGGAAGGAATTGTCTATAACGGTTTCTTCAGGGATGAAACCGGCACCGTGAGGCTGAGCTCATTTGGCGTCAAGTTAAAGGAAGGGCTCAAAGCAAAGATCTCAGGTGCAAGAGTCCAGGAGTACAGAGGAAGGATCAGGATTTCAGTGAACGAGAATTCAGTCATTACTCCTGTTGAATTTCCAGAACCGCAGATTCCGCTTTACCGGATTACTGAATTGGCGAATGGGATCTCCGGTATCGAGATCTCCGGCATCTGCGTCTTGGTCGGGGAGAGGAGTGGACTGATTATGAGGTGTCCCGAATGCAGGAGGAGAGTTGAAGGCGACAGGTGCGAAGAACATCCCGGGGAAACCCCAGTCAAGGATCTGTATGCATATTTCACTCTCGAGGATGGCACCTCCACCATTCAGGTAAGCGCAGGCAAGGATGCGATGAAAGGATACACGGGGTTGGACGTGGAGGAATTGGATTACACTCCGGAGGAGAGGCAGTCCGTATCGGAAAAGGTAATGGAGAAGTTTCTCGGAAAGCCTGTCCTGCTTCTTGGGGAATCTGTCATGTCAGGTCAGGGGTTGAATTTCAGAGCATTGGAAGTGCATCCCGTCGACAAGAATGTCATTTCAAGGGTGGAGTCTCTAATGAAGAGAGAGGTTAACTAGATGATTCCCGGAGAAACCAGGCGCAGGGAACCATCCATGTGGATTTTCTCAAGGGAGCTGAAGGAAACCACTTTCGTGGAAGAATCCACCGACGAACGGGTAAGGCCATTTGTGATAACTCCACTAGGCACCAGAGTGAAGAGAATACTGTTTGTGGGCAACATCACCTCAATATCCAGTGAGGAAAGCAATACCAAGGCCGTCATTTCGGATGCGGTAGGGTCATTCTACGTGAATGCATCCAATCGGGAATTTTCAATATTACAGAAGGAGAAACTAGATTCATACTCACAGGGAAACCTTGTAACCGTGATGGGGAGGGTGTCAAGTCTCAGAACTGAACAGGGAGGGCTCTACTTTACGATCTTTCCTGAGAAGATATACGAGGCAGACGAAAACACAAGACTATTCTGGACTATTATGACTTCCTCGTCTGCGGAAAGGAAAATCATGGCGATCAAGGAGGCTTCCAAACTCGAGAAGCCTGAGGCCCTGAGCCTTGTAAAACTTGGTTACACAAGGGAAGAGGCGGAGTGTGCACTCAGATCTGTCAAACATTACCCCGGTGCGGATCTCGCTCCATTGATAGATGCAATTTCCGGGTCGACAGCCTCTGCCAGGGTGAGTGAAACGGTAAACAACGCCAAGGAGCAGTTGCTTGCGGTCATAAGGACGTCAGAAGACCCTAAGGGGTGCAGGTATGAAGACATCCTGTCAGCAATGGAGGGTCAGGGCGTGGAAAGGCAAACGGTGGATGAAGCACTAAATCTTCTCGGTACTGAAGGGGAGGTTTATGAGGTTTCCCTGAAGAGATTCAGGGCCATTTAGAGTGACGATGAAGGACTCTGTAAGGGAAAAATTGAGGAAGGAATCTAACCGCTACGAAGCAAAGACGAGGATGCTGAACGCAGATTTCATCAAATTGGAAGAGGTCGTCAATAACAATATCGAACGGCACCGCAAGATCGAGGAGGACAGGGAAGAGTCAGAACTCCTGGTGGATATGTTGAGGGGCCTGGTGAAATAGCCTGATGGATCTTGACAATATTTTCCGCATCATCTCTTTCTCTGATGAGGAAAAGGAAGAGTTGATTATTAACCAGAAGGAATATGAACCACTCCTGGAAGATCTGGAGAAAGTTGTCAAGGAGTACAACGCAGTTCTTGGCAGGAAGCTGAAGCTTGACTCGAAGTACGCATCTTACAATTACAAGGTCTACGAGTCGTTCATGGAGACACACAAGAATGCCATAATCCTGAGCGGGCTATTCTCTGAGGCGAAGCTGAAGAAACTGGAAGTCGGGAAGGAAGCGGAGCAGAAGATAAACAGGATACTCGACGGATATCTCTTCCTGGAAAGGTTCGAAAGAGGTTAAGATCCTCTCAGCCTCTGGTTCCAATGCCGTAGAATACCATCGAAGTTACCATGAAAATGAGGAAGAAGGCAAACCCAGTGTAAAAGGCGGTATTGCCATTCTGGCCTGTAATAAACTCACTCAGGAATGTTCCCACTGTGATCGAGAAAAGGGAAAAAAACAGGAAGACTAATGAGGCTGTCTGGTGGAAGTTCATGAGTTCATTATGAAGTTCCACTTATGAACCTTTTGAAGGCTGCTGCCTTTCATCCCCTCCAATTCAGCTTAAGGTCCCTGGCAGCCCTCACCTCATCGATCCTGCTCACAGGCGTGGACACAGGATGTTTTTCCAGCTCAGGCTGGCCAGCCCTGGCCCCTGAAATGAGGAGATCGCAGTACGTGTCAAGGTCGTGTTTGCTTACAGTCTCAGTAGGTTCTATCATCATGGATTCCCTGACAATCAGCGGGAAATATACAGTTGGGGGGTGCATACCGGAGTCAAGTATGTATTTTGCGATATCGAGGGCTTTCCTCCCGGTATTGGAAGAAGAAAGAACGAGTTCATGCATCTTCTCCTTCTTGAAAGGTATGGAATAGTGGCCGGAAAGCCTTGCCCTGATGTAGTTTGTATTGAGCACTGCAGTGAGGCTGTTTTTCATCAGGCCGTCTGAACCGTTCTTAGTTATGTAAGCCCAAGCTCGCAGGAGGACCCCGAAGGCTCCATAGAACGACGAAACCTTGCCGACGGAACTCTTTAGATCGTAGTTGAAAGCATATCCGGTACTGGACTTTTCCACCAATGGTACAGGGAGGAACTCCTTCAGGCGTTCCTTTACGGCAATAGGGCCAGATCCCGGCCCTCCCCCGCCATGTGGCGTGGCGAATGTCTTGTGAAGGTTGAAATGGACTATGTCAAATCCCATCAGACCCGGAGACGTGTGTCCCAGGATGGCATTAAAATTGGCTCCATCATAGTACAGCAGTGCTCCCTTTTCATGGAAAATAGACGCGATCTCCCCGATGTTGTGCTCGAAAATCCCCAGTGTATTCGGGTTCGTGATCATGAACGCTGCAGTCTTCTCTGTTACAAGTTTCCTGAGGGCTTCAACATCGACTGTTCCATCATCCCCGGAGGGAACTTCTCTCACATCAAATCCTGCCATTGCGGCAGAGGCAGGGTTGGTTCCGTGGGCTGAGTCGGGAACTATTATCTCCGTTCTCCTGTCAAGTTCCCCGGACTTCTCAAAATACTTTCTCACAATGAGGATTCCAGTGAATTCCCCATGAGCTCCTGCGAGAGGCTGAAGTGAAACTGCATCCATGTCTGATATCTCACGAAGATATTCCTGCAGTTCGTACATTATTCTCAAGTTACCCTGTACAAGGGACTGATCGGAAAGTGGATGGGAATCACGGAAAGACTCAAAGGAGGATATGGCGTCAGCATATTTTGGGTTGAACTTCATGGTGCATGAACCAAGCGGGTAAAATCCGAGATCTACGCCGTAGTTCATCTGGGACAGCCTAGTGAAATGCCTCACCACATCGTATTCCGCAACTCCCGGCAACCGCAACTCATCTCTCCTCAGTTCCTCAGGTATGGCGCTTTGGGCATCTCCAGTTTCTCCAGGTAATTCATACGTTGTTCCTGATTCCATATCCCTGATCAGGGGCTCATCGTAGGATGCCTGCCTGTAACTCATAAGACCACCTCAATGGCTTTCGCGAACTTGTCTATGTCACTCTGCCCTGTTTTTTCCGTTACGCTGAAAAAGAATGTGTCAGGAAATTCCCCGGAAAGTTCTCTCGATAGCAGGGACAGGGGCACTCCTCCCTGTATCATGTTTTTCCTGAGAGAATCCGCCAGGTCATTTGGTTTCCTTACATGGACGGGAACATCGGAAAAAAGTGTGCCGGATACGGGAACTGCCTTCGTCGACACTGCACTCAATGCCTTCTTCAGCTTGATCGAGTTGTTTATTGTGACAAGGGCAAGTTTCCTCAGTCCGCCTGACCCTATGATGGACAGGTATGAAAGGGAGGCCAGTGCCATCAGCGCCTGGTTTGAGCAGATGTTGCTCGTCGCCTTTTCTCTCCTGATATGTTGCTCCCTAGTCTGCAAAGTCATGACGAATGCCCTTTTTCCATTGTGATCCTGCGTCTGCCCTATAATTCTTCCAGGGGATTTTCTCACATATTCCTTCCTGAAGGACATGATGCCGAGGAACGGACCCCCAAAATTCTGATGAATTCCCAGCGACTGCCCTTCCATGATCGAGATGTCAACACCATAGCTTCCCGGTGGCTTGACAGCCCCAAGACTGATGGGGTCAGTAAACGAGATCATTAATGCGCCTTTCTTTATTTCCTGAACCTTAGTGACGTTTGGGTCAAGCACTCCCATTCCATTGGGGTTCTCCACCAGTATGCATGACGTGTTGTTGTCCACCCTGGATGCGAGATCTTCGAGATCAATGTAGCCTGTTTCCCTGTTAATCCTGTATTTCTCGATCTTCGATGGAAGCCCTTCCATGTAAGATTCTATAACTGCCAGGCGTGAGTCATACAGGGTCTCTGGAACAAGCACCTTTGATTTCCCGTTAACTCTGTGTGCCATGCGCACAGCTTCGGCTATGCCAGTAACCCCATCATACATGGACGAATTCGTGACGTCCATTTCAGTCAGATCGCATATTGTGCTTTGATACTCAAAGAGGGACTGCAGCATTCCCTGGGAAACCTCAGGCTGGTACGGGGTGTACGAAGTTATGAACTCGCTCCTGCTTATTATGTGATCCACAGAAGCAGGCACGATCCTGTCGTACGATCCACAGCCCAGGAAATTTATGTAATTGTTCCAGCGGTTCTCCCCGGCTATTGATTCTGCCCTTTTGATCAGTTCATACTCAGATATGTGGTGATCCAGGTCAAGTTGCTGCTTTCTAAGTTTCCCAGGTATGCCAGAATACAGTGAATCTACGGTATCCAGGCCAATTTCCTTAAGCATCTCAGAAACATCACTTTCGGAAGGCATATGGGGAGAGGCTAACTGAATTTAATTTAATTTCCAAGGGAGAGAGATTCCTCATAAATTTTGCAATAAAAAAATAAAAAATTGTATTAAAAAGTGGACTGTAAAAATTACTTGTACTTTACTTTGCTGGACGCCCTAAAGACAAACTTCTTCTTGGCTGGTACGTCGATGATTTTCTTCGTCTGTGGGTTTCTAGCCTTTCTCGCGCTCTGCTGTCTCCTTTCGAAGATACCAAAGCCCGCAAGGTTGATCTTTGCTCCCCTGTCTGTCTCTGCTATTACTGTGTCCAGAAACTTCTTTATGACGTCTCTGGCCGCTCTCTGTGTGGTGCCAGTCTTCTTGGAAACCGTTTTAGATATTTCGCTTATTCCGACCATAGGTCTCCCCGATACTAATTAGCATAATACTATTAAAATATTTCTATCCCACTATTACTGCAACCATACAAAGATTAGCTAACGGGTAATATGTATTTTAAAATAAAAATTTTAATATTAAAAAAAAAGTGTTGCAAACACCTTGAATTATGTGGTTTCTGGTAGTTAGTAACCTCCCAGA
>JAJYUI010000083.1 GCA_021792595.1 Thermoplasmata archaeon
CCTCAGGGAATCCGCGACCTTTTTGCACTTTCTGATTGTTCCGCTCACTCTTTCAATTTTCAGTTCTGGGATTTTTTCAATAATGAATTTGCAGAGATCATACCTTTCCAACTGGTTTGATCTCAATATTGAGAACTCTTCGTCGGTATAACGAACAGACACATTGAAATCACGCGAAAGCGTCCGCTCCATCCGCCTGAGATCAGCCCTGTTATGTCTGAGGAGCAGGTACCTTTTCCTTAAGCTGGAACCTTTCATTACATGAACATATCAGCCTGGTTAAAAATCTGATTTCATCTGTGCCCAGGAGTAAGGCCCAGGATATACCTGTTTCTTGCGAACAGATCGTAACAGATATCCCCCAGCCCGATAATGTCGATGAGCTTCAGTCCGATAACTACAGGGATGAAAGCCGGAATTCTCTGCAGTATAAGGATCACGCTTTTCATGCCTGACGTCTTTGTTCCGTCCCCGGAAACGGCATGAATGCGGGCATTTAGCACATCTTTATCAAAGCCAAATGAGGAAGATTTCTCTGAAGAAATTCCAACAAATTCCAGGGTATCGGTTCTGTCAAACCTGAGAGCTACCTCTTTGGATAACCTGCAGACAGGACAATCATCGTCGTAAAGCACTGTTGTTTTCTCATGCTTCACCTCCTTGGAATTCATGATTGGAAATAAACAAACCCTATTCCGTCCGCGCAAATCTGGCCTGTGCATCAGTCTGTTCCCACGTGTCAGGGGTCATATTGATTCAGGCGATAAATTATTTATATAGTTCTAACCTAACGCCTAATCGACACACAAGGAAGTTGAATTAAATGCATGCTACCGGTACAGGCTCAGTTGTTAGAAGCGCGTGGAAATCCCTCAAGAAGTCAGAAATATACGGCCTCCATAAACAGAGGATGGTTGGCTGGAGAAAGGAGGGGGCCATCGAGCGCGTTGAGTACCCCACCAGGATTGACAGGGCAAGGGAACTTGGCTACAAGAGCAAGTCCGGTTTTGTCATTGTAAGATCGCGGGTAAGGAAAGGCGGTAGCCACAGACCTAAGATAATGGGTGGAAGAAGACCAAGGAGAATGGCCTACAGCAAGCTCACTCCGAAGAAGAGTATACAGTGGATAGCCGAGGAGAGAGTCGCTGACAAGTACCCTAATCTGGAAGTTCTGAATTCCTATTATGTAGGTGAAGACGGACAGCACAAGTATTACGAGGTCATCCTGCTGGACGCTCATTCCCCGTCTATCGCTTCGGATCCTCATTACTCATGGATTACCAACCCGGAGCACAAGGGTCGTGTATACAGGGGACTTACATCTGCCGGCTACAAGGGACGTGGTCTCAGAACTGGTAGGACTGGAAGTAGCAAGAGCAGGCCTTCAATCAGGGCAAACGGCAGGCTCAGAAGGTAAACTACTTCAGGACCTTTCGTTACATCCTCCCACGACTAAAGCCGTGGGCTTCCATCTTCTCCGCTCAGGGATGCCCCTTCGGGCAGTGTCCTGTTCTCCACAGGCGTAACTTCGGGAGTGCACCTCCCTATCTTTTTCAATCCTCTGATGTGGATAAAGCGGCATGAGATGCCGTTGGAAACGGATCGAGATGGGTTGGTTTCAGCATCACTGAAAGTGACATGGAGATCAGGAAACAGTTATCCAGGGGAAAGCCGCCGAAATCAACTGAATAGATAGTGTATCGAATCACCACAAAGAAACGTTTCCATGTTGAATGGAAGCCTATGGAAGATAACATAGATTTCGACGAAGCCTGCGATGGCATATTTCCCCTCATAACCAACGACAGAATACTGTCCATGAAAGAGGTACTTGCAATGTACAAACACCAGCCCCATGTGGAGAAGAGGCATGAACAATTCAAATCTGTATATGCAGTTGCACCTGTTATGCTGAAGAACATTGATCGGATAGAGGGCCTCCAGTTTGTCTATTTCCTTGCCCTTCTCATAGGGAGCCTGATGGAGCGTGAGGCAGGAATCGCATGAAAAAGGAGGGAGGGGAATCCATACGGATATGCCCTAAATCCAGGTCGTGCGAATCCCCGACAACAGATCGTGTCCTGGGAGATTTCTCCATGGCCCAGGCGAACTGGAATGAGTCAGACGGGAAGATCCGTTGAGGCTGGCGGGCGTTCCAAACAGCGAGTATCAGAAGGACTGGATCGCCGTTCCGGGTGTTTGAAATTCTAAGGTATTGTTCCAGATTCATGCGGAAGGTAAGATGCAATGGCAGCATCAACTTTTAGACCTTGAACTGTATTGTCAATAGGAATGCAAACTCGCCTCACGACAGTACTTGGTGCAGCGGCAGTTATCGCGGCAATCTATCTTTTTTACGTTAGGGACTTACTTCCAGCAGTTCTGCTGCTTTTCATAGGGGTTTACCTCCTCTTTCTCGATATTAGGGCTTCGGTTGCCACAAGGAACATATCGAACATAACATACAACGGATTCATCGACAGTGGCCTGGCCAGGATAAGCAGGGGCGGGACAGTGATAAGCAAGGAGAAGTTTGTGGATTGCATGTCAAGGATCAGGGATGTCGTAGAAGGTCAGCAGTTTCTCCCTGAGATTGGATACGATGCGGTTTACCTTCAGTACAACAGTGAGTCTGGAGCAAAGAATGATCTTGACAGGATCAAGCAGAGTGGCCTTACGGCAAACCTCATGCAGGATAAGGCAAGCTGGAGAATAAGGATAGAGCCCTGAGTGAACACATGCCTTCACATAGGAACAAAATAAATTATAAGGGAGCATTCACGGGAATGCCGTTGAACCAAAAAGGGGCAACGGAAAGCCGAGGTGGCCCAGTGGTACGGCGCCAGACTTGAGATCTGGTTCCCTCGTGGATCGGGAGTTCGAATCTCTCCCTCGGCGTTTTTACCCTCATCTATCATGCGTCAAACCATTCTGCACACATGCAGGCATTAAGGTTAAACCTTAACTCCACCTTTTTTACATAGCATGCCAAACTGTCGTTTCTGATTATCTCATAGAAATCTTTTGTTTTGCTCATTGGAATTACTTCATGGATATCAGATGTATTTATATGCATGGTATGTATATGTGTATTACATGGATACTATTCCGGCCTGTGTGAGTTTACATGATTCATTGCATGAGTTAATTCCCCGTATGGATTTTTACACCTTCTGCTATGCATGGATAGTGTAGTGCCTATGCCACAGACATGAGATCAAGCTTGCCGGCAATGTCAAGTGCA
>JAJYUI010000039.1 GCA_021792595.1 Thermoplasmata archaeon
CGGACTGGCGATGGCTTCTGCTAACAAAGAAGACATGTCTATAGCCGTGAAGAAGATTCGTGAAACGAGACCCACTGCCCATGACCTCTTCAAGGCAATTCAGTATATGGAGGAAAATAACTTTGCAATGGAAGCGGCAAGGCGCTATTCCCAGGAAATGGTAAACAGGTCAAAGAAAATTGGGGAATACGGGAACACTCTTATCGGAAAGGAATCGCGCATCCTAACGCACTGCAATGCTGGTGCCCTTGCAGTGGTGGATTGGGGCACCGCGCTCGCCCCAATGAGGTATGCCGCGAATCAGGGGAAGAAGTTGTTCGTTTTCGTAGATGAGACCAGACCGCGACTTCAGGGCGCAAGACTGACTGCCTGGGAGCTGGAACAGGAGGGGATTGAGCATGCAGTGATTGCGGACAATGCAGCAGGATTCTTCATGCTGAGAGGCGAGGTAGACCTTGTCATAGTAGGCGCAGACAGGATCGCTTCCAATGGTGATTTTGCCAACAAGATAGGTACGTATGAAAAAGCGGTTGTGGCAAGGGAAAACGAGATACCATTCTATGTTGCCGCACCCGGGAGCACTTTCGATTTTTCACTCAATTCCGGTACTGACATTCCCATAGAAGAGAGATCACAGGAAGAGGTACTTGCAATAAACGGACAGAGGGTTGCCTCAGGGGGAAGCAATGCCAGGAATCCAGCATTCGATGTGACACCTTCGAAATACGTCACGGGATTCATAACGGAATATGGTATCTTTGCACCTTCCAAAACGTCGACAATAAGGAAAATGATGAATCAGGACCTCTTTATGAGGTCTTCTAGTCAAAATTAGAAGCGATAAGCTTCTCGAGGTCTATACCGTCATTAACAAGCATCATCCCTGCAAGTTCCTTCTCAGTGACTCTTGCATAACTTTCCTTGAACCTGTGAACTCTATCCACGATCCTTTCTATAAGCATGGCTTTCATCTCACCGCTGAGAATTTTTCCATCCCTGTATTTTTCAGCGATTTCCTCAGATTCTGACGGAGTGAGAAAATATGACTTGAGGTAAATAAATGGAACGTCAATTTCAGGGTCTCCGCCGTATTTCCTGTGGTCCTCAACTGAGACCTGCCCGCCCGAAAATGCCATGTTGATCCTTTTCCTGATCTCCTTGTCAGAGTCTGTGAGCAGTATTGCGTTGTCCTTGACGGACTTTGACATCTTTGTGCCATCCATCCCGGGCAGGAACCTGGAATGAAGTACTGCAGGCCTGGTAAAACCGTGTGCATCGGCAATATCCCTGCAAACCCTGATATGTGCATCCTCATCAGGGCCTATTGGAACGAGAATGTTGGAGATCCCGAACAGGTTTGGCAGATAGATGTGTGCCGACTGAACCGCAGGATAGAAATGAAGGCCGATATTCTTGTCATTGGTATAGCCGTATGTTGCCTTTACTGTTGACAGTGTGATGGATCGTGAGAGTTTGAATGCCAGGTTGTAGACATTGGTGTAAAGCTGATCTATGACAATCTTTGTCCTTGTTCTCGAGTAGCCCAGAGCCGCCAGGCTCCTGCTGATGAGTATAGCGTTCTTCAACCCGGTTGGCTGATCCTTGATCTTGCCGGCTACGTAGCTCTCGTCATCGGAAATCGGGACGAACACGTCCATTCCATACTTTTCCTGAAAGAAACGGTTTGTGTCAAAAACGGCCAGATGTGCTATATGCGGAGAGGAACTTGCGTTGAATCCGGACACTATGGCTGATTTAACTCCCTTGCTGTATCTCTCCTGGAACTTGTCGAAATCCCTGTGCGAATAGATAAGCCCATTTTGGAAGGTATAAAATTCAGGGATTGCGTCAAGCCCGTGAATATGTTTCGCACCAAATTCGTTTATCAGCTTGTTATTTTCGTTAAGAAGTGACTTTAGTTCTTCCCTCTTCTCGGTGTCCCTGTCCGTTAGCAGATCCGGTCGAGTCAATGTACTTCGGAATTGATGCAAATTAATAAATCTATTAGGGTTGAAAGGAATGGCGACAGCGAACCGTATTTCCCGTCCCCTCGCGGAAGACAGTACGCGTACGATACACAGTGGGCTTTACCGTCGGGTTCGGAATGAGACCTGGTGAATCACCACTGTTATGGCCGTCACCGGCCAGTGATATTCAGCAATTATATAACCGTTTCATTTCAAGCGATTTCCAAGTCGGTCACAAGCGTGATGAAGTTTGCATATCAGTAAAAAGCGTATGATCCCTGCCTCAGTTTACTCTCGTTTTCAATTTCGTAACTGATTGTCAGGCAGGTTTTCGTATTTTTCCTATCATACGGCAATACCTTATGCACAAGGTATTGCCCTTATCTGGCATAATCCTCCAGGCTTCAGCGAAAACTAACACATGTTCGTATCATCAGGGGGCAAAACAGTATTGTGTGATGATTTCAAGTTCAAATGAAAAAGTAGTTAAATTCAAGTATAATCAAGTTAATGGGATTAGAAAGAGTTCCGTGAACAAATGTTAAATGACGTGCTACTTGAAATATTTAGTGAGTTTCTCAGGCAACCCTATGGAAATTCACTCGTAATAAAGGGAAAACCTGGTGCCGGAAAGACCACGTTTGCCCTTGAATTACTCGATTCGGTGAGGAATGAAAGCCCAGCTTATTACATTACTACGAGATTCTCAATAGACCCCTTAAAGGAGAAGTTCCCATGGATATCTGAAATCTCGTCTGGAACCCAGAGCAGGAAAAAATCAGGCCCGGTATTGAACGAGGCTGTAAAGGAGAATCTTTCCAAGCTAGAGAGAATGATTGAAGAGGGAAAGGTTACCAAGAACCTCGCTATTGGTGCCGAACCTGGGCTCGTGCTCAATATTCAGGAGATACTTCCAGAGCTTGAGGCCCTTTATTCATTTGTTAGTGAAAATGTGAATAAGGGACCCATAGTCGTTATCGATTCCATAGAAGCCCTTGCGGAGAAATACGATCTGAATACTACACTTCTATTCTCTATCATACAGAAGGATCTCGTGGAGAGGTCTGGAGCCAATGTCGTACTTATAATGGAGTCTGACCAGGATTCACCTCTTGACTACCACTCAGATGGCGTGATAGAAATGAACTACGGGCAGGAAAATAACTTCCTGATCCGTACAGTGACCATCAAGAAGCTGAGAGGAGTTTCAATAGGTTCCAGCCCCAAGTATCTGTACTCCCTTGAGAACGGAAGGTTCCAGTCCTTCAGGAGAGATACGATTTTGTATCCAAGTTCCAGAATTCGGGCAGTCAGGAAGCCTGAGGAGAGACAGTTTGAAGTTTCAGTTGGGTCCCAGGAACTTAGCAGGCTATTCCAGTCACATACAGACCGCGTTCCCCTGGGCTCTGTGCTCATTATACACAGGGAAACTAAATCCAATACCGTGGACAGCTACGTGAATATGCTGAAGAACAATTTTATCAAGTACAATATCTCGAACGGGAGAGGGGTCATAGACGTCACTTCCAGCAGTTATGAATCGTCTAAGATCTTTGTGAGCACAATGGATCCCGAGTGGCTAAAGAACTACATAACTGCGGAGAGGACTGACAAGACAAGCCCGTTTGTCATCAACATCGGGGGAAAGAGCATGCTGGAGGACTTTCCAAGAGAGGTCCTTGACTACTACCTGACACATTCCAAGAAGCCGTATGCGTACATTTTCTCCACTGATTTCCTGAGATTTACCTACGGGGAGTCTTTCTTCGGGGATCTCTCCACGATCATCAACAGCGTGAGACCTACCGGGCTTATCGTAATCATTGCAGACGATGAGGAATACAAGAAGATTTACCATTATGCCTCATCTGTCATACATGTGAATGACGTTAACGGTTATGTCATGATGAACTCTGACACAGCCAACCTTTATGTGTGCTCTGTAGCCACAGACCCAGAAAGATGGCCCGACCTCAAGTTGTCAATAGTCGTTTGAGTTTTTTATTTCCATAACCCCTATTTTCTTGACCTGTGGAAACTTAATCTTCCCGGTTGAAGCAACGTTGTCGAGCATCAATTTCCTTGCGATGTCTGAAACTACCTTGATTCCCTCAGAAATGGAACCCAGCCTGTTATCTGAAGTGCTCTGGCAAATTACGGAGATCCTGTTGGAGTTGATGTCAAAGTGAATCTCCGTTCCATCGCTTATATCTGTCCTGCACAGATACTCATTCCTGACGCTTTCCAGGTATTTCCTGATTCCGCCGTCGCTCTCCACCCTCTTGAGATGGGCTGGTTCGAGCATGACTTCTCCCATGACTCTTGAACTGTAGGATTCCTTGCCGTTCAACCTGCTCAGCCTTAAATCAGTGTTGAAGATTTAGGGTTTATGTTTCCAAGGGTGCGGATGAGAAGGACAAGAACGACCGGGTTTATGCGGGAATTCTTCGGCGAGTCCAGGATCCTGAATGACAACCTGATCATGCCTGTGTTCGTGGACGAGAACCTGGATGGAAGGAGACCCATTGATTCCATGCCTGGCATATACAGGCATGGTCTCGATGAACTGCATTCATATCTCAGCGGCCTCTCTGAGGTCGGCATAAAATATGTCCTCCTTTTCGGGATTCCCTCGAGAAAAGACTCCTCGGGTTCTTCCGCCTATGATGGTAACGGAGTTGTTCAGCAGGCGCTCAGAATTGCTTCGGAGGTAGAGGACATGATGGCAATACCTGATCTCTGCATGTGCGAATATACTGACTCAGGGCATTGTGGAATTCTCTCAGGCCAGACTGTGGACAATGATCTGACGCTTGATTCCTATGGAAAGATAGCAGTGAGTTATGCAGCTTCCGGTGCAGGCATGATCGCACCCAGCGGAATGATGGATGGCCAGGTAGCGGCAATCAGAGAAGCACTTGACAAGGAGGGATTTGAGCAGGTATCGATCCTTGCATACAGTGCCAAGTATGCATCAACGCTATACTCTCCCTTCAGGGAGGCAGCGGATTCCACCCCTTCATTCGGAGACAGAAAGTCCTACCAGATGGATCCTGCTAACATGTACCAGGCCTTGCGTGAAATTGAACTTGACATAGAGGAAGGGGCAGACATGGTGATGGTAAAACCAGCCCTCTTTTACCTTGATGTCCTTGCGATGGCCAAGGAAACTTTCAGGTTTCCCACAGCTGCTTACAGCGTAAGTGCCGAATATTCCATGCTACTAAACGCCGTTGGGAGAGGAATTGTGCCACAGGGCGCAATCACAGAAGCTGTTGCTTCTATATTCAGGGCAGGAGCGGACAAAGTGATAACATACTTTGCAGAGATGTTGGCTTCCGGAAATCTTTCAGACTAACTTGCTGAAGCTATTTTTGATTCTTTCTTGCCGGAATGTTCCTTCCTGTAGCTGTCTATCTCCTTCTGAAGCCTGGGAATGACGTCCTTGACGTCCCCTACGATCACGTAGTCAGAATACGTCACTATCTCCGCGTTGGGATCTATGTTGATTGCGAGAATGTTTTCACTGTTCTTCATACCCATTATGTGCTGGATCTTCCCAGAAATCCCGGCTGCTATGTACAGGCGTGGTCTTACAGTCTGTCCTGTCTGGCCGACCTGGTGATCCCTTGAGATCCAACCCAGGTCGGCAGCGGGCCTTGACGCCCCCACTTCGCCACCTATAGTCTTTGCCAGTTTCTCCAGTGCCTTGAAACCTTCCGCTTTCCCAAGGCCAAGCCCTCCGGATACAATGATCTTTGCAGCAGACAGATCGACTTTCTCCTTCTTCCTGAACTCTATTATCTCCTTTGTCTTAAGTGACTTGTCCACCTTGACCTTGGATATCCTGATTTCCGGATTTTCCGATCTTGATTTCTCTGGGACCTTGAAAATCCCAGGCCTGGCGGTAGCCATCTGTGGCCTGTGCTTCCGGCAAAGGATTTCAGCAAGCATGCTTTCCCCATATGTTGGACGGTTGGCGCTTAAGATTCTCGTGTCATGTTCTATATCGAGTTCCGTGCAGTCCGCCGTGACTCCCGCCTGACACTTTACCGCAATCCTTGACGCAAGGTCCCTTCCGTTTCGCGATGCCGGGATAAGAAAAATGTTGGGTTTCTCCTTCAGGACCCAATCTGACACTATCGATGTGTAGGGGAGCGTCCTGAATTCTTCAAGATCCGGTGATTCAGCACCGAGAACCAGGTCAGCACCATACTCCACAGCCTCATCCGCCAGTTTAGAGATATTGTTTCCCAGAATAAGACAAACCAGTTTCTCATTGACTTTTCTTGCAATGTCCCTTCCCACGCCGATCATTTCAAGAGCCGATCTTAAGAACTTGCCCTCTCTTACCTCCAGGAAGACAAACACGTTCCTGTAATCATCCGTGTTTTCCACGGCTTTCGCATTCTTGAGCCCAGTCATTGCATCTCCTCCAGTTTAAGTGCGCCGATTTCAAACAGCTCGCGTACAAGATCGGGAATCTGGTCTATTTCGAACCTCTTTGCCGCCCTCTCTTTCTCCTTTATGGGCCTCATCTTTCTCACGATCGTTGGTGAACCTCTGACACCAACCCACTCTGGAGGCATTCCGAGCTTCTCGAGATTCCATACTTCATATCCCTGCTTGGTTGCCGCAATCTTTCTCTTAAGCGTCTGTCTCCGGGGCACATTGGCATTCAGAAGAATTGTTAGAAGCACTGGAGTGGGCATCTTGATGACCTCTGTGCCATCTTCCAGTTCTCTTTCCGCAATTATGAATCCGTCTGCATACTTCACCGAACTCACATATGTGGCCTGCTCCATCCCAAGAAACTCTGCCACGCCAGGGCCGACGTGCCCAGTTGAAGAGTCTGATGACTCCTCGCCTGCGAATATAACGTCAACTTTCTCAAGCTTGCTTATCGCACTGGCAACAGTCAGGCCAGTCGGATAGGTATCTGCCCCTCCAAAGAACCTGTCAGAAACGAGAATTGCCCTATCCGCACCCCTTGCAAGACATTCAATCATGGTAGATTCTGCCTGTGGCGGCCCCATTGATACAACGGTCACATGGCCTCCGACCTCATCTCTCAGTTGGAGAGCCGCTTCCAGGGCATTCTCATCTGCCTTGTTTGTCACATTCCTGGTGAGGCTCCTGTTGAGGTTCATTGTCACAGGATCTATGACAACTTCCTGGCTATCTGGGACCTGTTTGACCATAACAACAATTTCCAATGCCATTTCTATCACCCAAATTTATATTTAATGCCCTGGCCCCCCTTGGGGTTTGTCCAGGTCACGCTATCATGAGAGCAAGCGATGATGCAAGTCCCGCACTCCACGCAGTCCTCGTACTTGAAATTCAGCTTTCCTTCAATCAACTGATAACACTTTGCTGGACAGGCAAAGGTGCAGAAATGATCGGGACAGACGTCACAGATAGAGGGTTTGACTGTAATGTGGGCATACGAAGGGTCAGTCTTGTAATTAAGTAACGCCAGTTTTTCCTCTACTTCCATTTTCACATCCTCCTTAACATCCTGTATGTTTCCATTATCAACTCAGACCTCTTC
Organism: Thermoplasmata archaeon; assembly: GCA_021792595.1. GTDB lineage: Archaea > Thermoplasmatota > Thermoplasmata > Thermoplasmatales > Thermoplasmataceae > JAMDBT01. Next base: position 7,522 of record JAJYUI010000039.1, read on the forward strand.
ATGTTAGCCTTGGACAGACTGCCAAGAATGATTTCGGCGAGATGCTTCTTGGGATTCCCGTCTTCATAGAACATGCTGAAAAGTATGTTTTCCATCATCCCCGGAGCAACCTCATGCACCAGCCTGCTCCATGTAACCTTGTCTATTCCCCTGAACTTTCTTAGGTCCATCAGGACCTGACTGTGCTCTAACCTGTCCTGATATGAAGACAGCGCAGCACCACTGAAGTCCTTCTTCTTTGCAGCTTCCAGCAACGAATCAGCAGCCATTGCACCCGATGCAATTGCATAATTCATGCCCTGTATTATCATTCCGTTGCTGAACGTCATGCTGGCTGAATCTCCTGCGATGAGATACCCGTCACCAAATAGCTTTGGCATTGAATCAATTCCGCCTTCAGGAACAAGATGTGCGCTGTACTCCTGAACCCTTCCCCCTTCCACGAGAGGCTTCACATAAGGGTGTTCCATGAACTTTTCCATAATATCATAGGAATAAGTTGAACCGTTCGCCCTAAGGTTCTCCATGGCTATGACGACCCCGATTGATAATGAGTCTTTGTTTGTATAAAGAAAACCCCCGGCCCTGACTCCTCCTTCAAGGTATCCCAGGGCGAACTCTCCCGCATATCCTGAATTTCCGGTAAGGTTGAACCTTTCATTAACTGTAGCTTCTGACAGCTTAACTATCTGCTTGATACCGATTGCACAGTCCCTGTCCCTGAGTGGCTCCCTCAGCCCAGACTCTATGGCTACTCTTGGGTTAGCACCCTCAGCAAGAATCACTGCATCGGAAGTGATCGTATCTCCGTCCTGAACTACCCCCACAATCCTGTTTTCCTTCCTTGCCAGTGAGTCGACCGTAATACCCGTAACTAGGGTTGCTCCGGCAGCCTTTGCCTTAAGCGCAAGAAACTGATCCAGTTTTGCCCTGAGAACAGAGTATCCAGTCTTCTTCTCTTCAAATTTCTTTGACCTGAAGTCTATGCTTATCTTAGAGTCCCTTGTCAGGAACGATGTCGATTTGAAATCTATGTAGCGTTCAACTGGAGCGCTCTTTTCCCAATCCGGGATCAAGCCATCAAGGTCCCGCCCCCATAGTATTCCGCCCGAAACTGCTTTGCTGCCTGGAGGGTCTGCCCTCTCAACCAGCAGAACGCTTGATCCTGCGGTGGCCAGTCTTATGGCCGCAGAGGAGCCTGCGGGCCCTGCGCCAACAACAATAAAATCAAAGTCTGACATGCCGAAGGGAATCTTGGAAATATTTATAACAGTTTCTCAGCGCTTTAATTGTGGAACCAATATTTTAAAGCCTGGTACAACTCTACCCCTGTGCACAGAAAGGGTAACCTGAACGGGCCCTCTGTATTGGTGATCGAGGATTTCCTGTTCAGGAGGTACGGCGATCTGAAATGGTGGCCGTCTGAAACAGCGGATGAGATGGCCATAGGTGCAATTCTTACACAGAACACCTCGTGGAAAAACGTTGAGAAGTCTCTTTCCAACTTGAGATATTTGGATGCCCTCAGTTGCGGGCAAATAGTCTCAATGCCGGAGAGTGAGCTAGAGATAGCGATCAGGAGTTCCGGTTTCTTTCGCCAGAAGTCCATGAGGATCAAGGCGATGTGCAGGGCAGTTTATGAAGAATTTGGGAACTTCGAAAGCATGGCAAAAATTGCGGATCTTGAGTATGCAAGATCATTCCTTTCCTCCTTGAACGGGATAGGCAGGGAAACCATGAATTCAATTCTGCTCTATGGGCTTGGTTTCCCGGTGTTCGTAATGGACAAGTATACAGGAAGAATCATTTCCAGGCTGGGGTATGATTTGGAAGAGTCCCGTAAGGAATTGCCGGAGGGGGTTATAGAGAAGGCCCTGAAACATGACGTGCCAAGACTGAGGAATCTTCATGCCATGTTTGTGGAGGTAGGAAAAAATCACTGCAGGAAATCCCCAATATGTGGAAGCTGCCCCCTGGAGAAAATCTGCGATTATTCCGGAAAAGATGAGATCGTACCGTAGCCAATAAGTCTCCAGCGATTAGATATCCTCCTTCCAATCGAGATCCGCTGGCCCTTCTCGGCTGCCACCGGATACTTGAGTGAGACCTCAATAATTCCATCCTTTGCATTGGTGACCATACCTACGGTGTTTGCGGTACCAACGGTGAGCATTATGTTCTCTTTCACCCGTATCTGCTCAACCTTGAGATCCTCTTCACTGCCGACTACCCTGTTAAGGAGGTGCGAGTCGATTGTCATTTCGAAGGCTGCCTTTGGAACCTTTCCAATTTTTCCAATGACTCTTCCCGTCAGGGAATCTCCCTTGGCGAGAAACGGGTCAAGTTCAGTGCCCACAGCAGCAAGTCCTCCAGGATAGATTGCGTCATAGCTGTACTTGCCTGACATAAGGGAAACCACCTTCGTTGTAAGGTTTTCCCAGACCTGCTTATTCCCCTTCGTAACCTGCAATCCCGGGGAAATTTCAATCTCGTCTCCAACTTTAAGAGAACCGCTGATCAGGGAACCGCCTAGCACGCCACCCCTGAGTTTGGCAGGCGGAGTGCCTGGCTTGTTGATGTCAAATGACCTCGCCACATACATAAGTGGGTTTGCAGTCTTGTCAAACTTTGGAGAAGGGACAAGTTCCTCCATTGCCTGGAGAAGTACATCCACATTTATGTTATGATATGCGCTGACCGGTATGATCGGGACGTTTTCTGCAATGCTTCCCTTGAGAAAATCCTTGATCTGCTTCTCATTTTTCTGTGCACCTTCCTTGGTGACGAGATCTATCTTGTTCTGAACCACGATTATATTCTTGATGCCCATTATCTCTAGGGCGATAAGATGCTCCCTTGTCTGGGGCTGCGGGCACTTCTCATTTGCTGCAACGACCAGGAGGGCCCCATTCATTATTGATGATCCCGATAGCATTGTAGCCATCAAAGTCTCATGTCCAGGCGCATCCACGATTGAAATCACCCTGGAGAGTTCACATTCCTCTCCTTTCCTTTCCCGGCTGTAAGAAACACTTCCATCCTCTCCCCTGCACCTGTATACCGTAGCATCTGCGTAGCCGAGCTTTATCGAGATGCCCCTCTTGATTTCTTCAGAATGTATATCCGGCTTGACCCCGGTAATTGCCCGTGTAAGGGTACTCTTGCCATGGTCAACATGCCCGACCATGCCTATGTTTACAGATGGTTGGGGGTCCATTACTCGTTATCCTTCTCTTCCTCGCCAATTGGAGTAGGGCCATATTGTACGATTTTTACGTTAATCTGCGTGTTGTCCGATGAAATAACTGAACCCCTTACTGTGAGTCTCCTTCTCAGTCCATCCTTTCTTCTCTTTCCTGAGGGGTAAGTCACAAGTAGCTTTCTTTTTCCCTGAAGAGGAAGGTCCTTTCTCATGGGAAAACCATCTACGGTTGAACCTCCGGTGATCTTCATTTTATATCCTGCCAAGTCGAAGAATATGCCATCCACTTCGTCGCCAACCTTTCTTCCGGTGAGGGCGCTAAGGTTCTCCGGTGTAACCTCCCTTGTGTATGATTTCCCGTTCTTTGGGTCTGAAACTACTACCACAGTTTTTGCCATGTAAATGCTCCAATTGATCTAAGAATGATCCTTGCGGTGATGATTCAGTCCCTTATAATCATTATCCAGAAGTGATTCATAACACTTCGGTAATGCCCGTAATTGTCATTGTTATTTAACCCGTTAACTCTTCCAGTATGCAATGAGAGTTCTGGGAATTGAGGGAACTTCCCATACTTTTGGCGCCGGGATAGTGGATGATTCCGGTGTGCTTTCAGATTTCAGACATACTTATATCCCGGATGAAGGAGGAATACATCCGCGCGAGGCGGCGATTCACCACTTTGAGAGAGCTCAAAGTATAATATCCACAACATTGGAAATAGCAGACCTAAGTATGCGCGATATTGATCTTGTTGCATTCAGCCAGGGTCCGGGACTAGGTCCCTGCCTGAGAATAGCCGCAACTTCCGCCAGGACCCTTGCACTTCAGCATAAACTCCCGATCATTGGCGTGAACCACCCGCTGGGACATATTGAGATCGGCAGGAAGCTCTGTAATGCCAACGATCCGGTCGTTCTTTACGTTTCAGGTGGAAACACCCAGATAATTGCCCATGGAAATGGCCGTTACAGGGTCTTCGGAGAGACTCTCGACATAGGCCTTGGGAACATGCTGGACAAGCTGGCCAGGAGGATTGGAATCCCCTTTCCCGGTGGACCGAGAATAGAAGAAAAGGCAAGGTTTGGCAAGAAACTCCTAAGTCTTCCTTATTCTGTCAGGGGAATGGATACAGCGTTTTCCGGCATACTCACCGCAGCGATGTCACACCTTGAAAGGGGTGAGGCTGAGGAAGATATATGCTTCAGTGTACAGGAGCACTCATTTGCGATGCTCGTAGAAGTCCTGGAAAGGGCACTTGTTCACCTTGGTAAAAAAGAAGTCCTGCTCACTGGAGGCGTAGCAATGAATGGGAGACTCCGCAACATGGTGGAGGAGATGGCGGTGGAAAATGATGTCCGCGTCGTGAACACCCCGCCCGAATTCTGCATGGACAACGGGGCCATGATCGCTGAGGCGGGACTCAAGATGTACTCCTCTGGTCTCAGGCAAAACCTTGCGGATACTTCCATCATGCAGGATTTCAGGATAGACCAGGTGAATTCCCCCTGGGTTCATTCTTCTACAGTTACTGGCAGGTCGCTTATTGGTTCTGAAAGCACCCTCAGAACAGGTACATATCACGGAAGAAGTTGCGTTACAAAGACCCGTCCTGTAAAGGGGTACAGGCACAAAGACCTTGATAACAGGTTGAGATACGAAAGGATGAGGGATGAAGTTGTTATGCTCAATGCACTGAGAGTTGCAGGAATTCCAGTTCCAATGGTATACGATGCCGACATTTCAAAAGCTTGCATGACTTTGGAAAAGATAACGGGGAACACCTTTAGGGATTCGCTTGTGGAAAATGGCCTGATAAGCGATGAAATTAAGAGCCTGGGCGCATGGGTGGCGAAGATGCATCGAAATGGTTTGTCTCACGGAGACCTTACAACAAGCAACATAATTGTTTCCGGGCAACTTGTCGTGATAGACCCAAGCATGGGTGCCATGGATTCCAGTACACTGGAACTTGGTTCTGACCTGGTCACTCTCCAGGAATCCTTCAATAGTGCCCACGGAGATATTCCCCAATTATGGGATCAGTTCATGAACGCATATCTTGAAGAATGGCCCGGCGGTAACGTGGTGATTGATGCTGCAGCCGAGATAAAAAAGAGGAGAAGATATCAGTGATACTATTGGTGACAAGCAATCAGGGAAAGTATCAGGAGATCAGTTCTGAACTGGAGAAAGCAGGAATCTCAGTAGAATGGAAAAGAATGGAATACGATGAAATGCAGGGAAAAGACACTTACAGTATTTCTCTCAGGAGCTGCATGGATGTTGGGAAAAAACTGGAGGGTGATTTTTTTCTGGAAGACACAGGCCTTTACTGTGAAGCCCTCAACGGATTCCCTGGTCCCTACGCGAAATACGTTCAGGAAACAGTTGGTAACGCCGGCCTCATAAGGATGCTTCAGGGCATGAACAGGAAGGCGAAGTTCGTTACGGTTATTTCACTGAGACATGGTGATCGGATAGTACAGTTTGATGGTGTGCTCTCCGGGATTATCTCGGAGTCTGAAAGGGGCTCAAACGGGTTTGGTTTTGATCCCATTTATATCCCTGATGGTGAAGACAGAACCCTTGCTGAAATGTCCCCATATGAGAAGAATCATATCTCCCACAGGGGAAAGGCCATCAGAAAACTTGCAAGATACGTGGAAGAGAATAAATTAAATTAGTATCTGTGACATTGCAGCCTCCAGATGTTGGGAAAAATCAGAGAATATCAATTTCTTGTTTACCTGTTGCTGCTCTGCGTCAGCGTCCTCTTCTTCATCATAAGTATGAACGATCAGGTATTTCATAACCAGGCCCTTATCCGTGGATCGGTAACGCTGAATTCAACTGGATCTTGGATCTACTGGATCCTTGCGTTGAGCTTCATTTTTTCACTGTTCTTCGGATATGAGACATATACGGTGCTGAAGGATACAAGATCCTTCTATTCCCTTATCAAGAGCGACAGCAAGCACAGTTTTGTGAAGAACCTTAAAGAACTCGAGAGGATCGCTGGAAGGCTGGGGCCAATGTTTTCCGACGAACTACATACAGCCAAGGAGAAATGGAAAGTCAGGTAATTTCATTTATCAGTTTCTTCACGAATTCAGGGAGCTTCATGCATCCCTCCAGTACCTCGCTGTTGAAGTATCTCCCGGTGGGCAACTCTCTCACTTTCCCTAGACCCTTCCTCGAACCCATCGTGAATGACCAGAAGCCGCTTGGATATGTTGGTATGAATGCAACATATGTACGCACTGAACCGAAGACCTTTCCCATTCCACTGACGGCCATCTTGAGAGCATGCGGCTGGTAGTATGGTGAACCTGACTGAGTTACCATTACCCCGTCATCTGTCAACAATTTTTCCACGTTTGCGTAAAACTCCTCTGAAAACAGACCTTCTGCCGGGCCTTCTGGGTCTGTGGAATCAATTATCACGATGTCAAATTTCTCGCTGGTAGTTCTGGCATATTCTATTCCGTCCCCGATTATGAGCTTGACTCTTGGATCAGAGAATGAAGACGCTAGGTCTGGATAGAACCGCTTTGAGACCTCTACAACGTGATTATCAATTTCCACGTTCACTATCTGCTTGAATCCGACGTCAAGAAGCCTCCTCGCTGCACCACCGTCTCCTCCACCTATGATCAGGGCTTTCCCGGAGTAATTCTCATTTAGAAATGAAGCGGGAACCATTGTGATCATTTCATGATAAACGTACTCGTCAAACTGAGTCATTTGGACGGTACCGTCAATGGTCAGTAGTGTACCGAAATCATAAGTGTCAAAGACATCAATCCTCTGGTAATCGGTTTTTACTGAAAGGAGCAGGTCCTTTATCCTGAAGGAGAGTTCCAAATTGTCTGAGTATCGCTCGGAAAACCAGTTTTCTATGAGTTTCACAGGGTTTGATTTGAGTTAGATATTTAACCATTCTTTCGGATAGCATGCATCCAGCCGTTGCTTCGCTGCAATTAACGCTCGGGAGGTTACTAACTACCAGAAACCACATAATTCAAGGTGTTTGCAACACTTTTTTTTTAATATTAAAATTTTTATTTTAAAATACATATTACCCGTTAGCTAATCTTTGTATGGTTGCAGTAATA
>JAJYUI010000084.1 GCA_021792595.1 Thermoplasmata archaeon
GAATACTGCAATATCATTAAAAAAGGCTTAACTGGGGTGCAGGTTTAGGGGTTGAATATGAGAGTTTTCCAAGGGCAGACATAATGGAGGCTCCGAATGAATAAAATCAAATTTTCCTATGTGTGGGATAAGCTCAATGATCCTGAGTTTACCACAATCCGGACATGGAATAAGGAGAAAGAGGAATATTACAAGGAGCATACTGGAGAGGAATTTCAGATATGGAAGGCTAAGGAAGTGTATCCGTTCAGGTTGGAGTACGTGATCTGCCATGCGTTCCTGCGAGATGTCCTACTCAAAAACCCCAGAGATATAAGCCAGGCGGTGCTCCGAAAAGACGTGATGCTGGATGGGCAGATACGAGAGGATTGGATGAAACGCATCCTGAAATATGAAAAGGTTCTGCTACTTATCTTCTCCAAGAATGAACCAAGCCAGAGCAAAATGGAAGATATGGAAGTGATGGGGGCCCTGAAATGAGCCTCCACAACGGAACCAAAAGGAAATCAGGACGGATAATGAGAAAGCCCCTGACATCCAAGGACAGGGAGCATTACGTCCACAGATTAAGGGCAAGGGAAGGGAGGATAGCATGGACTGTCAATAAGTCAAGATTCGGGCAGAATGACATCCTTGGATGCATCGACACTATCTCTTACACACCATGGGACACTTACATGGATCAGACGTCAACGGTGAACCACATCTCGCACAAGAGGGCAGAGATAAGGAGGATGCTCATCAATGCGCCGGAGACTGTTGGCGTTTCAATATTTGTCCATGGCATTGACGGATATCGTGAGAAAAGAGACAATGTATGGGTTCCCGTGATAACAAGGCACGTCATGGAGCAATGGATCGATGATGACGACTGGGAAAGAACTGAAATGCCAGTGCCTGAGTTGGCATCAGAGGGTTCGGTCGAAATGAAAAGCGATGGCAGGGCAACTATGAACCCCCCTCATGGCAGCGTGCCTGAAATCAATTCTAAATTAGCCTTGAATAAAAATAGGAAGGTGAAGAATGGAATACATCCTGAAAAAACGAAAGGTAAGAAAAAAGAGGAAGCCGTGGGGAAGGTGAGAAAATGAACAAAAAATCATGTCCTATTCTTGCACGTATAGGACAAAACCGGAAGGAGGAAAAGGCATGAATATTTATAGCCCGGTGAAAGCGAAAGGATCAAAAAAGAAAAGAAGTCCTAAAACGAGCGAAAATAAGACAGACAGAAAGGAGAGAATCCGGACCCCTAACGACCCTCTGACGGTCCAGGAGGCGAATGTACTCCTGAGGTCCATCGACAATATCCCCGACCATACGCTGGTACTGGTTGGACTGTACACCGGGATGCGGATCTCCGAGATCTCATCCCTCGAGGAGATCTCCATCAATGAGGGCGAATCGAGGATCCATATCTGGGATGAGAAGAAGGATCGGTACAGGGACGTATATGTCCCCCAGGAAGTAATATCTGTCCTCAGGCGACACATAAACGCACTAACCAGGGGGAAAGACCCACGGATATTTCCGTACTCTCACAAGACCATAGAGAGGAAGATCCAGATGTGGACTGAGAAGGCCCTGGGAAAGAGGAAGAGCTGGCATGCCATCAGGCATACTTACATTTCTCTGTCCAGGGAGCTCGGGATCCCCATGGAAATAGTGATACAGAACACCGGGGACACAGCTGCAACAATCCTGAAATACTACTCCCGCCCGAGCCCCGAGTTCATCCGCCAAACGGTCGAGGAAAAGAGAATTTACGAGGTGAAATGAAGATGAAGCGTGTCGCCCCGGGGCTCTATCTCGTCCTCTTCCTCATCATTGGCGCTGTTCTCCTCCGGGAGGCCTTCCACCCGTCCCATTCCGACCCCAAACACCAGAATGAAGGAAGGGGGAAGAGATGAAGATCGCCCTGGTCATCTCATCACTGACGGTCTTCGACTCAGCAGCAGACGCACGCTTTCAAATTTTCCCGATTGTGGCCATACTGATCTTCTACCTCGGATCGATGGCCGAGATCTCCATAGTTTCATGGGTGACCAGGAGGAAACATGGACGACGTTGACCGGATCATAAAAGAGATCGTCGAGAGATTCTTCTCTGCTGGTCACCGCAAAATATCGACCAGAACCATAGCCAGCAAAACGAACATATCCCTCAGGGTTGTGACCGCGCACATCGTCAGGCATGATCTCGACCTGCAGTGGGAAAGGAGATCAAGGGGACTTATAATTCTCAACCAGGTGAACCGGAGATGATTATCAATAAATACGAAGCATCAACTATATCTATACTCCATGTCTTTGACTTCTCAATAGGTTTCGGAGCAGCGTAAGCCCTCGAGCTCCGAAACCTTGGGGTTTTCGCTGTTCTGCGGCCTGAAGAAAATGGAGGGAGAAAGCTTGCGGGAAACAAACGTTCTGATGAAAATTCCAGGGCGCGATCAGAGGTTTTTCCTGAGAGCCACTCGTAAGCCATTATGAAAACAAAAGGCATAGGAGCAGTAATTGTAGCACTGCTGGTGGTGTTCGGAGCGGTTTTTGGAGTGATAATACTCGGCTCTGTTGCATCGGCAGGGAAGACAAGCCAGGGTCTGTACGACCTCAGCAACTATAGCATAAATAACGAGGTATCTTCTGTATGGGGATATAACACCTCAGCACACACATGGAATGACCTGACATTCGTAAAGGGCACATCAAGCATAACGATCACAACGCCGCTGCACCAGCAGATCACAAGGATCCTGGTACTGACGCAGAACGCGTCGCAGGACGTGTATCACCTTCTGCAGAACGGCCTTCTATTCACTTATTCCAAGCTGTCCATCAGTTCGACAGGAGGACATGCAAATCTGAGTTCGGCATACATGTATTTTGGAACCCCGGTGAACGACACGGGCACCACGTCACTCGGCGACAAGGGAATATCTGACTACGTGGTGAACCAGACACTCTACGGGCCGTCCGTGGACAACTTCGGGCACAATGTCCAGCTCTCGGCTGTTCCGTATTTCGCCAGCAGCTTTGCAGGGTCAGCACAGTATCTTTTCACGCTCAACCAGACAAAGAACGCAACCGGAGTCTACTCATCACAGAGCATAACGTTCACGCAGTACTTTGAGTATGCGCAGCA
>JAJYUI010000040.1 GCA_021792595.1 Thermoplasmata archaeon
TTCCGATCTGCCCTGGTCTGGCGCATGCTGATATTGTTGTTAATTCCCAGGCTCAGGGTGTTTTCAAACTCTTGTTGGTCCATTCCTGCCAGTGCGGCTAATCCTGCGGCAGATGACACCGAGACATAAGTGACATGATCCCAGCCCCTGTTCCTTATTGAGACAGCGTCGGCAAGTGAGCATACTGTCTGGTAAGATACCGCAATCGACTTCAGGATTTCTTCACCGGAGGATTCCAGAGTTTCGGCTACGGCAAGTATAGGTGGGATGTTATCTGACGGGTGTAGTGCTTCCTTTGAAAGATAGGTGTCGTTGTAGTCTATGTATCTGACCATGGATCCATTAATGAAAGATGCCACGTCAACCGCCGCCTTTTCTCCAGAGAACATGACGGAGGAGTTTAGGCTTGATGATGAAGGAAGCAGTGCTTTCCTTTCAATTGCTACAGGTTCTGCATCCTTTGCACCATATGCAACAATGATTGCATCTGCAATCCTCTTCTTGATCTCTTCTGCAACCCTTTCTTCCAGATGGCCCTTCATTATGGAACTGGAGTGGTTGAAAATATCCTGAACTATGGTATCCATGCTACACAGATAGGAGCGAATTATAAATTGGTTGGTTCTCGCTAAATTTCGCGGAACTAGGCCACTGGACTTCTCGCATCAAATCTGACACATTCCAGCGATCTATTGCCCTATTTCGCACTGGTATTCGCATAAAAACTGGGAGCTACTTCCCGCCGAACCCCAATCAAAAGACACTGCCGGGCTTCGCATTCCCGCCTTAATCGTCTCAAGAAGGCATCCAGGATGATGGAGCACTGCCCACACAGCATGCTGTCATGTTTCAGGCCCCACAAACCGATGCAAGAGGTAAGGGAATGAATTCATAGATTGCCAAGGGCCAGAAGATGGCATACGGGTACAGCAACAGAGAACACCTCAAGACCGCAGTATATTTACGCTGCGGAAACCTGCTGCTTTATCCCGTTACCCACTGAAATCCAGGATTAACCGCAGCATTTCATGCAGTGTTTTCAGTGGCATGGGTACTGCATGCACCATTTGCATCTGATCCAGTAAAACATACTTTTAACCAGTGAACGCAAAGGTTAAACCTCTCCGCGGAGTTACTGCCAGTGTTCTGGATCGGCCCTGATCGCTTCAATGAAACGTTCAGGCATTTCGTTACTCATGGGTACGTACTTATGATGCATTGCAGGACAATCTCTTGCAGATTTCGATATCGAACCACAGTTTGCAATGAATCAAAATACCATGTAAGTTAGATTCAGGAATGCAGGAGCACCATTGATACCAGAAACATGGCTGGGCCCATGGATTTACAATTCTATAGCCGTTTCAACATGCCATTGATGCGGCGCATACGATTTCACTGTCCTGGAGTACAGAACCTTGCCCCTGATGCCAATAGATTCGAGCCTTGAGAGCACTCTGTTCTCGGGATGCCCCATATCTTCTGTTCTCACGAGATGATGAATCACGAATGAACCTCCTCCCTTCAGGTTCCCCACGAGAGAGCCCAACGCGTCTATGGCCCCAAAGTTTCCCATTATTCCAATGTCGTATTTTTTCCCCGGCTTCAGGATTGTACTGTCTCCGACTATCGTTCTCACTTTTCTGGAGACCTTGTTGATCCTGGCAGATTTTTCAAGGAAATGTATCGCGGTAGGATTGATGTCAACACATGTAACTGACAATGGGCTTCCATATCTTGCAATGGGCAGCGAGAAATAGCCAATGCCTGAATAGAAGTCAATCACCTCTCTCCCTGCCGTCTCAAGATCGGTATGGCCCCTGCTTCCGACGTTTCCCGGGGAAAACATCACCAGTTCCGGGTCAAAGACATACCGTACACCATTTTCCCTGTGGATGATCTCCCCACGCACTCCGTGCAGAAGTTTAACGCCCGGATTCCTAGTTGTGCCTGATACATTCCCTGCCTTCTGGTACACGGACTTCACGTTCAGCACCCTTGCATAGACTTCTGCCGCTGTGGCTGATATATAACCCTTGGAATTGAACATGATCGAGTTTCCATATCTTACCCACTTGTCTGGAAACGGCCCCGGTATACCCAGGGATTCCAACTCTTTTCGTATCTGGATCATCGGGTCATCCGGAAATGATCTTCTGGAGAACTCCTCCATTGAAGTGGCAATCGAAGAATGGCCCGGAAGAAGCGGGATCAGGATAAAGTCCCCGGATTTCCTTATGTGGAACCTCTTGTCGACAATGCCTTTCCTTAGGAGATCCCTAAGATACTTTTCCACTCCTGACTTTGGGACGGCTACAGCAGGAAGTCTCACCCTACCAGATCATTTGCATTGATACAATATTTCCCGGAGCGATAGAAACTGAACCATGTCTTCGCGCTTGAGCGAAATTGATCCGGGAGAATGAATTTCGTCCAGGTTCCCAGCGGGCAGTCCATGTAATGGATAGGCTTCTTCCATGAATCCGGGTGGTTTGCCGATGTCCCGCAAAAGATCTTCAGCATTGAGGATAAGACCACCTTCGGGATGACGATGCATGCAAGGGTTGCAACTTTTTTCATCCGGGTGAAAACTGCATGCCATGGAATCTGTTCCTCTGGTTCCCGTCTCCAGAATTGAACCCCTGTGATTCCAGGAGACGGTCTTAACTTGCTCATCCTGAACTACGGCACTTCCCTTACAAGCCAGGAAAAAGGTGCTGTAACATGGCCTAGCCTGAGGCGGTGCATTCCCCATGACCGAAAAACTCACCCCTCGAACCTCCGCCACATTCTGGATCAATGATGGCATCCTGATCGTATAAGGTGAATTATTTTCCAGCAACAGGGAATGTTCCGAAGAGATCGTAGCCGCGAAGATCCCTTTCCCAGAGGCCTTACCGCTTGACCTCAGCTTGTGCGAACTCGCTTGTCATAGCGGTGAGTGAGGTTTTTTCGTCAGCCCTCTTTCATCGGTCATGGACCTCAATGCCGGTGGGAAGCCAGTGTAAGTGATGGGAATGGAAAAATGTCACTCTCGCCCTTTAATGCAACGATGAGATTCGTGTCCAGGCTCTTTCCAATTCCCTTCCACGGATGCAAAACCTATCATGCAAGTGACAGTGAATATCAGGTACGGCGAGTGAACAAGCGGTATGGCAACAAGTAACAGGCCCGTGCTGGCAATAAGCAGGGCAAGCGGCCTGATACCCATTCCGTAGGTACGTGCAATGAGGCCGCCAATAACCCATCCTAGAAATCCTGAGACAAGGAATGCTGTTCCGAAGTATGAGGCCAGATAATTGGGATAACCCAGTTCCTTCTCCGGGTAGTATACTATGAACTGGCCTGCAACGTTTTCTGATATCACGCTTGCAAAGCCAACAGTGGCAAATATCAAGAGGAGTGGGTCGAGCGCGGCAGCCCTGAGATCGGAAAAGGTTCTCGGAGCACGTTCTTCCTCAACTGCTCTCAACGATGGAAAATAGATTGCAGAGACTGCAAGGGTGAGGGCACTGGCAATAAGAAATTCACTCCTCCAGCCCACGGTATCATCAGATATCTGCCAGCCGAATATCCCAATTGCAGCTCCTATATTGAAGGATCTGTTGAATACGTTCACGTGGAACCTGTAGGAATCATCAGTTGTGACCGACCTCAGTGAACCCACGGCAGGAGAAAAGAAGAGGGCGGCCCAAAGCACCAAGAAATCTCGTTGCAATGAGGAAGCCGAAACCTGGGGACAACCCGGAGAGGATGCCAGAAACACCCAGGACAAGCATGCCTATGGAGGCAACTTCCCTGTTTCCAATTCTCGAACCTATGATGCCTCCCGGAATCTGGAATACAGCCACTCCAACGAAGAACACTGCTACCAGGAGTCAAAACTGTTGAACGGAGACTGGGTATGCAGCCTGTATGAATGTTAGGCCGGGTGCTATGTTGTACCAGTTCATTGCATAAACCGCCCTTGTGAGGTGTATGCCCAGTGTTCTGGTACCGGAATGAACCAGGTGTCAGCCCGGTGGTGTACAAAAACTCTGTAACAGAGTAGGTGGGAGGATATTATTCGCGTCGTTTGTGTTTGGAGTATCCCGGCTTCCGGATTCGAACCAGAGACCTGCGGATTACGGCGGCATTCCAACCTGGATACTTCCTCTACAGTCCGCCGCTCTACCAGCTGAGCTAAGCCGGGATAAAGTGGGTTATGACAGGATTTCTATAAACTTTGTTGTGAATGAGGGAATCAGGTCTGTATTTCATGCGGCGAAACAATCAATGGCTCGCCCTGTTGTTCATCTCTCTTCTGATAGATCGCACAAAGCCTGCAATAACTGCAATCATGGCAAGATTGAGCATTGCAATCACAAGCCATGAGGTGGCAGGCGAACTAAAGGTAATTGCAAGAAGCAATGTTCCGGCAAAGGGCCTGAATGGGACAATTACGCTGCTTATGGAACTGTTCAGCCCGAAGTAGGCTCCCCTCCTGTCTTCAGGCGCCAGTTTTGTTATCAATGAAACGGAGGCGGGTGCATTCATGTTTTCGCCTATGGTCATTATGATGACGGCAACGATGAGGAACACATACTGCGTGAACTGCCAGAAGAAGAGATAACCAACTGCAAATAGAGCAAGCCCCAGCATTATCCTTGACGTGTCGCTGACTCTCTTCAGCACAACATTAAGCGGGCTCTGGAGAAATATGACCACCATAGTGTTCACGGCAAACAGGGCGGTGACATACAGGTTGGGGTATCCAAGGTCTGACGTAAGGTAAAGCGGGGTGATCGGGCTCTCAAAGAACCCCGTAACAAACCAGGAGAATGATATGACGATAGAAATGCCGATGAACAGTAGGTCGTTGTATGGTATTACAAGCTTCTCGTGAACTGGGGGCGGACTTCCTGACATTATCCTTGGAGATGTTTCAGATACAGAGGTGTAGTAGAGTATCCCTTCCACGATAGAGCCACCCACAGGAAGAAGAAACACATAGGCATAACTCAACTCGGAGAGGAAACCCCCCACAACCAGGCCCACTCCTATCCCCACATTTGCTGAAATCCTCAGGAGACTGAAACCGCCGATTCTCTCCGATGGCAGTGTGACATCTGACATTATCGATTCAAAGGCGACATTCTGCACAGATTGTACAGGCGATACTATGATGAACAAGATAATCACTGCCAGGGTGGACATGTCAAATCCAACAAGGAAAAGGAGTGCCGAATAGATCGCGAGCGATAACCAGGGTGTGGCCATGGTAATCTTTCTTCTGCCAAGCCTGTCTACAAGGTTCCCTCCGTATATGGAAACAGGAACCGTGATGATGCCGCTCAGGAGGAAAATCAGGCCGATGTCCAGGTATCCAACGTCTCTCTGGCTGTAGAGATAGATTGACATTATGACCCATATTATATACTGGCCCATGCTGCCGACAAATGATCCCAGGCCAAGAGCGTTAATCACTCTATGGGAAGATTCCTTCCCAGCCTCCTGCATATTCATCTAATTGCTAAGCTCCACGATTGAAAGTCTCAGGCTATAGAAATTATTATCTTTAGTCCTGATATGGGGTAAAACCGGTTTTAATCTGGGTGAAACTATCAGGAAAACAAACAACTGGCTGTGTTATCATGGAACTAACGGAAATCTCGGAAACATTGGGTAAGTTCTACAAAGACAAGATCGTCACTGCGATCATAGGAGTGGAAACCGAGGTAAAGAAGGTCGAGAGCCTGGCGAAGAGCCTGTGCGGTCACAACAATGTGGAGGACATCTACATCGTTACGGGTGAATTCGATATACTGATAAAGGTCAGGTTTGTGGATTTCTTCAGCCTGAATGAATTTCTAGTGGTAGAACTCAGCAAGATGCCAGGAATAAAGTCTTCCAAGACCATGATGGTGCTTTCTACCGTCAAGGACTCCGGAAGAATAATGAGTGGGTGATAAAATGGACAAGCAGTTGATGGATGAGATTTTGTATCTGATGGACGAACTCTCTCAGGATACATCAGTACCGAAGAACGTGAGAAGACATGCCGCTGATTCTAAGGCAAAGTTGCAGAAGGAAAGCGAGAGTCTTGACCTAAGGTGTGCAACGGTCGTTTCGCAGCTGGACGACCTCGCGAACGACCCCAACGTACCGGCTCATGGAAGGACTTTCCTCTATACTATAATCAGCAAACTTGAAGCACTGGCCAAATCCTGATCCCGCCAATTCCAGAGTGGTATTTTGAGCGAAAGGACTGATTGGATTATAATCAGAGTTAAATATATATATAATTAATATATAACGCATTGAGTTTAATGGTCATTTCAGAGGAAAACTCAAGACTTGCCAAGTATCTCATTATATCCGATATCCCCAGGAGTGTGGCGTACACCCTTGTCTACATCCGCGGAAAGGACGAGATCACCAGCGTGGAGATAGAGCGGGAAACCGGGCTCCGTCAGCCGGAAGTATCCATAGCAATGCAATGGCTCAGGAGGAAGGGGTGGATCAACAAACGTAACATGAAGAAGGAAGGAAAGGGAAGGCCTATCCATGGATACAAGCTCTCCAAGGATTTCAATGAGATACTGGAGGAGATTATCCAGGATCTGAGCAACAAGATTGGCGAGATCAACCAGACGATCACAGAACTCAACGCATTCCAGAAGTAAGCTATTTCTGGAACACCTTCACGGACTCCCCCTGTCCCATGTAAATCACCGGATCCATGCCGGTGAATATCCCGACCTCAATTACGCCTGGAATTGCCTTTAGCGCTGATTCCATGGCAACAGGATCCTCTATGGTTCCCATTGAACAGTCTGCTATGAGATTACCACTGTCTGTAACGTAGTTGCCTGAACCTCTTAGCACACAGTCAATCCCGATCGACCTGAATCGTGCAATTGTAAGTTCGGGGTGGAAAGGTGTTATCTCTACGGGTACAGGAAACCTTCCAATTCCTATGGGATTGTATTTGCTGCTGTCTGCGATTATTATGATCTTCCTGCTGCTCGAGGCAATGATTTTTTCCCTGAATAGTGCACCACCCCCTCCCTTTATGAGGAAAAGACGGTCGTCAAATTCATCTGTGCCGTCAATGTCCAGGTCGATTCCGGACCTGACCTCATCCGCAATCTCAACGCCAGCCCTTGCCGCTAGTTCCTCCGTTCTTCTTGAGGAAGGTATTCCCCTGACATGAAGTCCAGCCTTGATTTTCTTTTCAAGCAGCCCGAGAAAAACTTCGAATGTGGAACCGGTACCCAAACCAAGCAACATGCCATCTTTCACGTGTTTTATTGCTTCCCTGGCGGCCGCGGTCTTCTCATCAAGGGCAGAGATCATGAACTGTGAAGAAGTACCTGATAGATAAACTGGTCGCATCCTTTCAGGAAATGGTTACCGACTGGTCAACGTTATATATCTCTCAGTGTTGGTTCAATTGATTCAAATGGATCAGGCAGATCACTTTGCGACGCGCGTTGTAGAGATGAATGAAATAAAGGTGAACAACCCGGTGGTCATATGCGGATTCCTCGGCTCAACACCAGCTGGCACACTTACCGCATCCTACCTTATTGAAAACCTGAAGATGCATGAAGTTGCTCACGTAAGATCTTCCCATCTTGCCCCTGTCGCAGTTTTCGTCGGAGGAAAATTGAGGACTCCATTTCGGGTATACACACACAGTTCCGGGAAGTTAATGATAATCACGAGCGAGATTCCCATAGACATGGAAGGGCTTTACGAGATATCTGACACCCTCATAAACTGGCTCGAGAAACTCAAGATATCGGAACTGGTCATCCTTGAAGGAATTCCGGTGGAACAGATACCACAGAAGAGGACAACATACGGCGTGGCCGATCCCGAGGCGCTTTCCATCCTGAAGAACAAGGGGATAGAGATCGCCAATTCTGCGCTGGTCACGGGAATGGGTGGTGCACTCATCAATGAGTGCCTCACAAGGAAGATCAAGGCCATGAGTCTTCTTACCCCGATGTTTGTCGGTTATCCGGACCCTGAAACTGTCCTCTCGCTAGTGAATGCACTTAACGGGCTTTACGACCTTAACGTTACAGTTTCCGACCTTCGCAGCCAGGTGGAGCGCATACACGGCGAGGTCAACAAGGTCGTTAACAACTACAATGCCATGAAAAAGAAAGAGGTAATGGACTCGGACATACTGTACCAGTGAAATGACAACAGAAAAGAAGAGCTGGAGAAAATCAAGAGCAGAGCTGCAGAGAATTGTGCTTCCAGCGGATACCAATGTCCTTATCGACCTCTACGGGGGCCGGCTTGTTGAGTGGATCGATAATCTGGCTGCAATAGTGGCAGTCAAGCACGCGAATGGACGGGCGGTCACCGGTAGCATAGACAGCCTGTTCTTCCTTTCCCCGATAAGGATGGGGGACGTTGTGAGGATGGAAGGAAGGGTGACCTACGTAACAAGGTCCACCATGGAGATCGAGGTGAATGTTTTCACGGACGATCCCCAGACAGACGAAACGAGATTCACAACCACTGCCTACCTGACATATGTCGCCATAGACCAGAACGGCAAACCCCGGGAGATTCCAGGCCTGCTTCTTGAGAACGACGAGGACAGGCAGATGTTCAAGGAAGGGGAAGCGAGGAGCAAGCTGAGGAAGGAAAACCTGAAGAGGGTGAGAGAAGAGCACAGGAACATTGATTGATCAGGCTCATGGTCTGTCACCGTCAATAAGCCTGTCAAGCAAATCTCTGGAAGGTTTTCCCGGTTCCAGCATAGGAAGGCGGTATCCACCCTTGAGTCCAGCGGAGTGGTAAAAGGAGTAGTAATAGGTAGAGGGGTAGTCATCATTCTTCAGGGCATCGATCATCACGTTAATCTTCTCAGCCTGCAGTTTGGCTGCACTGTCCATCTTCCCCTCGCCGATAAGTCTGGCCATTTCTACCACATGCGGCATGAAATTGGTTGTGCCGCACACTCCACCTTCACTGCCAAGCAATACTGACTGGGTGAACAGGTCATCCTGTCCCTGGTAGACGGAGAAATCATCATTCCTGATCTGGTTGAGGCGCTCATGGTATCTCATGTCCCCGGAACTGTCCTTTATGCCGGAGAAGTTGGAGTACTCTGCAGCCAGGCTGTGAAGCAGCTTCAAAGGAACCTGGTACCCCACATATTGCGGGATATTGTACACGATGAACCTTATGTCAGTGGACTCGAAGATCCTGGAAAAGAAGGAACGGACTCCCTCTTCCCCAGGCCTGATGTAATAAGGTGGAAGTATGACTGCGTAATTGTAGCCAAGATCCCGGGACAGGTCCGCAAGGGAGATGACATCTTCAAGACAGGGCGAGGATATCCCGGCATAGAGTTTCATCTTGACGGACTTGCTGGATACGAGTTCAAGGAAATTCCTCCTTTCATCCATCCTGAGCCATGGAAAGACTCCAGTAGTGCCAAGAGGAAACGCTCCGTCAACCCCCCAGGAAGACATGCTTGAAAGGAGTGTTTCAGTCATTTCTGCACTGATCGATCCGTCTCTGTTGAATGGAGTCACCATGGGTGTAATGACCGTTGGTCTCATATTTTAGTCAGTTTTGCACCATAGATAACTGTTTGCCACAGTGATTCGCATGGCAGGGCGGGTTCAGACTCAATGATAAAGGCACATTCTTATTATTGCTCCTGGCATGCTGGTTCATGTACAGCTGCAGGATCATGCGTCGTCACGGGATGTATGAGAGACTTCGCTGCATGCCTTCTGTACACACAATTGCCTCTTTTCATGGAAATGTGACTGAGCCAAGCTTTCTCCAGGAAATCGGCGGGGATTGAGCATGCCGGCCTCAGGCGTGGACGTTCTCCTTGTTCATCCTCCAAGCATTTATGATTTCAGGAGAAGGCCGCTGAAGCCTGGGCCAATCAGCGACGTAGTGCCCTCTACCCCTGTTTTTGAAATGTACCCAATCGGGTTCGTAAGCATGCTTTCATATCTGGTGAAGCACGGTTACAGGGCACGAATTGCAAACATCGCCGTTCTAATGCTCTCCGACAACAGGTTCGACCCTGTAAAGTATCTCGGGAACATTGATGCGGAGGTGTACGGAGTGGATTTGCACTGGATGCCGCACGTGCATGGGGCATATAATATAAGCAGGATGATCAAGGAACTGCACCCAAATTCAAAAGTGGTTCTCGGTGGATATTCCTCAACCTACTACGCTGACGAGATCATGAAAGAGTGGCCATGGGTGGACTACATCCTCTGCGGGGACTATCAGGAAGACCCGCTCATGAAACTGACGGGGGCGGTGGAGACCGGTGGAAACCTTGATGGCATTCCAGGGCTGATCTACAGGGATGGCAGCGGAATGGTCAGGAAAAACGGCCAGGAGATCGGGCCGGAGGTCATCAAAAGGGTATTCATCGACTACAAGGTTCTAGCCAGCAATACCATCAAGTACCATGACATAAGAGGGCATCTTCCCTATTATTCTTGGATCAACAACCCTGAGGGATTCACACTCATAGAACATGGATGCGGGTTTAACTGTGGATTCTGCGGGGGTTCAAACTTCGCATACAGGAAGTGGTATGGTTCTGTCGCTCCTCTTTACAGGGATCCCGAGACCGTGGTCAGTGAGATGGAACTTGTTGAGGAAACCATCGGGGGTCCGGTATTCATTGCAGGAGACATCAATGATGCTGGAGAGGCGTATTCAGGGAAGTTCTTCAGGAGCATGAGGGAGCATGGGTTAGACCTGCCACTCCTGACGGAATTCTTTGTGCCACCTGGTAGGGAGTACCTGGAGAGGCTGTCCAGAAATGTTCCAGACTATACGGCAGAGATTTCACCAGAGTCTTCCAACGAGACCATAAGAAAGAAAACTGGAAAGTCCTATTCCAACAGTTCCCTTGAGAAGAGTATCTCGGACGCAAAGGAACTTGGATGCAGGAAGTTTGACGTATACTTCACCATCGGACTTCCGGGACAGGACAGGGACGACGTGTTTTCTGACGCGGAATATTCAGGAAATCTCATGCAGAAATTCGGGAAGGGAGCAATGGGCATTCATTCCTTTATCTCTCCGCTTACTCCATTTCTCGATCCAGGCTCTCTGATGTTCGAATTTCCGCAGAAGTATGGCTACAACATTTACTTCAGGCAGTTGAAGGACTTTTACACGGCTCTTGACACCGGAAGATCGTGGGAAGAATACCTCAACTATGACAACGGGGTCATGAGCAGGAAGCAGCTCGTCGAGACCACTTATCTGGCCGGAATAAGGATGCTCGACCTCAAGAAAAGGATGGGCATGATTTCGGACAGGGTGGCAGAAGCGCAAACAGGAAATATTCTCAACTATCTTAACGGTAGGGAATATGAGCCCGGAAACGATCCAAGCAAGCATCTCACATATATAGAGAAGGAGATAGAATGGTCAAAGTCTCACAGGCTAACACCAATTTCATTCCTCGTCCTTCTTTACAAATTTTACTACGACATTTACAAGCTGATGAGGAGTTGAAGGCAATCCCGGGAAACAATCTCTGTTTCGCAATAGATTCCGGGATCAATTAAATTGATATTCTCGAACTGTTATCTTTATTTCAATATGGATTCTACTTATGCCTCCGAGTTTGACAAAATTCTTGAGAAGAGCTATCCTTCATGGGCGAAGAGACACATTTCGATACCCAGTGTCTCAGTGTACAGTATCCTGGAAAGTTCTGCCAGCAAGCATTCCAGCAAAGTTGCGATCAACTTCATGGGAAAGAAGATCTCTTTTGGGGAACTGAAGGTGCAGGTCGAGGGGGCCGCGACTTTCCTCAACCAGCTTGGCGTCAAGAAGGGGGACAGGGTCAGCCTTATGCTTCCCAACATCCCCCAGTTCGTCATAATGTTCTTCGCAATACTACGGCTTGGGGCAATCGTCGTTCAGACTAACCCAATATATACAAAACATGAACTGGAGTACCAACTATCGGACGCTGGTGCGGAAGTTGTGATTGTGCTTGACGATTTCGCCGACAAGGTTCACGGCCTCTATCCAAATATAGTCAAGAAGATCGTTGTCGTGAAAGTTGAAGATTACCTGCCTGGACTCCTTGCGTCCCTTTATTCATTGCAGAGGAGCATGAAGAAGACAAAGCCTGTCGTCCCAAAAGGCTCCCACGTGAGTTTTTTCAATGGAAAAACCAGGCCGGGAGAACTTCCGTCAATAGAGTTCAATCCAGACGAACAGGTTGCACTCCTGCAGTATACCGGAGGAACGACAGGAGTTCCAAAGGGAGCAATCCTCACGCACAAGAACCTTGTGTCAAATATTTACCAGGTTAATGAGTGGCTCCCCGAGAAGTTCAGGTCAAACCTGTCTTATCTGGCTGCCATACCATTCTTCCATGTGTATGGGATGATGACTGCAATGCTTGGCCCGATATTCCAGGGCTCAACCATGTATCTCGTGCCGGATCCGCGAGACATAAAGCGGGTGGTGGGCTCGATCAAGCGGAATAAGCCTGATGCATTTCCGGGTGTACCGGCAATGTACCACGCTGTAATCAACTATCCTCACATTGAAAAATATAATGTCCAGTCCATCCAGGTCTGCCTTTCCGGGGCAGCCCCCCTTCCCGACGAACTACAGAAGAAGTTCAGTGCAATCTCAGGGTCAAGGCTTACGGAAGGCTATGGTCTCAGTGAAACATCGCCAGTAGCTAACGTAAACATCATCGGAGGCGAAAAGGAAGGCAACGGAGGACCCAGGCTGGGATCAGTGGGGGTTGCGATTCCGGAAACATACGAGAAGATTGTTGACGTGGAGACCGGTACAAAAGAGCTTCCCAGGGGCGAAATAGGTGAGTTGATTATTAGCGGCCCCCAGGTAATGAAAGGTTACTGGAAGAACCCTGCCGAGACGTCAAAAGTGCTAATCGATGGGTGGCTTCATACGGGGGACCTTGCCAGGATGGATGACGACGGTTATGTATATATCGTAGACAGGAAGAAGGACCTGATCATAGCAAGCGGATACAACATATATCCGAGGGAGGTGGAAGAAGTACTCTTCAAGCATCCAGCCGTAAGCGACGCCGCGGTAGTCGGAGCCAAGGATGAATACAGGGGCGAGACCATCAAGGCATTCCTTGTACTAAAGGGGGGTGAAAAGGTGACTCCTGAAGAGATCACGGAGTTCTGCCGCGGATATCTAGCTCCTTATAAGATCCCAAGGATCGTAGAATTCAGGGAAACGCTTCCCAAGACAATGGTAGGGAAGGTGCTCAGAAGGGAACTCCAGTAGTTCCCTCTTGAAGATTTGCGTGGGCAACTTTGTAATAGTCCGAACGTCTCTGGATGCTGATGGAAGAAAGATTCCTGCTTGTCAACTTCAAGCAGTACGAGCGTTCAACCCTGAAGCAAGGCGAAAAACTCCTTGAGAAATTCTCGGAAATTACGGTAAAGGGTGGTGCTTTCGTGGGATATTCCCTGCCAGCATATGATATTCGCCTGGCAGAGAAATTCAGGGGAATGAACATTCTGGCGCAACATGTTGATCCAGTACCAGCAGGGGCGTTCACAGGAAAGATTTCCATGGATGCTCTTACACAATTGGGAATCCGTGGCTCTCTTCTGAACCATTCAGAGCGCAGGCTTGACCCTGAAGTAATCGAAAATACACTGAGACTTGCGAAGGAGAAGGGGATAAGGATATTCCTGTGCGTCGAAAATGCAGAGGAGGCAGAAAAGTACTCAAGGATGGGGGCCAGCTTCATATCCTACGAGCCTCCAGAATTGATCGGAGGAGATGTTTCGGTTTCCACGGCCCGTCCATCCGTCATCCGCGATGTGGTCAGAGTGTGCACTGCACACGGGTCCAAGGTTCTTGTTGGAGCAGGGATCAAGAACGAGAGGGACGTGAAAAGATCAATAGAGCTGGGTGCCTCGGGGATTCTGGTTGCATCTGGCATAGTGTTATCTGAAAGTCCTGCCGAAAAGTTGGGAGAATTCATCAAAGCAATGTTGGCAGAATAAGTAAATTCATTAGATAGCTATCAATTGCGATTTGCTGATGGCAAAGGACAAGAGTGAACCAATTTTTGAAGAGCCTGAATTTGACGAACTGGACTTTCTCAAGACTGAGAAGGAGCGAGCAAAGTCCGTGGTATTCATGTTTGTGCTCGGGCTCCTTCTTGCAACTCTCTCTGCCATACTTGAGATCAATGGGATGTGGTACTTCTCAATCCTGCTGTTCTTCATAATAATCTACCTGTTAAAGCCGTTCTTTCAAATGTTCAGGATCAGGATGCCCAAGAAGGGGTCGCATAAGTTCTTCCTCTTCGCAGAGTTCTTCAGATC
>JAJYUI010000041.1 GCA_021792595.1 Thermoplasmata archaeon
TAGGACTTACTTATAGCTGTAAATGGGCCCGACCGGATTCGAACCGGTGACCACCGCCTTGTAAGGGCGGCATCATACCGCTAGACTACGGGCCCGAGATATGGGAATGACTTCCTGATATTAATTTGATCACGCAAATCTCAGGTTCAGGAGCGTTAACAGGAATTCGATATCACCTGCAGAACAGTGAAAACACGTCCACGAATCCATTATCGCTGAGGCCGGTGAGCCATTCAGCCGGTTCGCCTGCAGAATCACAAATATTTGTAGCCTCGCCTACTGAAAGGTAGGAGGACTTGCCTGCAGTCATTTTCTTGTAAAGCATTATCCTTGCACTGGGGTTTTTCGTCGCGCTGAGCAGGTGCCTGAAGGATGAGTCCTCAATCATGTCATGTGTCACAAGCAGGCTCAGCCTGTCTCCCCTGATGGAGTAGAATTTTCCTGATCTTCTCTCCACAACCGTAGTGCGCAGCAGGAAGTCACCCAGATCGGAGGCGGAAATACGCCTGCCATTGATGTTAACCGCCCTTTCAGCCGGTATGCCGGTGGAGAAATCACACTTCGTGAAATTAAGCAGGTAGTTGTACAGCTTTGTTCCGTTGCCTTCCTCTGTTATGAAAACTACTCTCCTGTTCTCGTAGCAGTTAAGTTTCCTTATGATCTGGCTGGTATTTGCCATGTCTGAAAGTTCCACCTCCCCAAGGATTATGGTGCTTCCAAACTCTGCAACGATATCCGGCAGGCATCCCTCAACAGTTTCCAGCAGCCTGATCCGGAATCCAAGGCGTTCCAGCTTGGCGGTAAACTTTTCCACGAGTTCAGTGTGTGGCGCTGGTGCCTGTTGAGATGGAGAATCAGGCAGCAATCCCCCGTTCTTCCGTATGGAATCAGCTATGCGCTCCTCCACAATATCCTTCCCTTGATCGTACTCAAGAAGTTCAGGAAGGAAGGTGGCAGGTCCTGAGAACCCCTCGCTGCTCTGGTTCCAGAGTACGCATCTGTGGTACCACTGCGACTTGATGGTGGTTTCAAGGCGCTCTGCAATCTTTCTGTCTGGGATCATCCTTGCCAAGGTTTCTGCGTCGCTGGCGGATGACGTGAATGAGGCGAAGTTCCTGACATTTCCAAGGATGGAGCCGACAATGCTTGCATCCATCTGGGAGAGGCTCTGTGTGGCCAGGGTGATTGAAACACCGAATTTCCTTCCCTCGCTGAGAAGTGTGTTCATGATTCCTTCCGGTATGTTCTTTGCCTCGTCTACAACGAAGTAAGTCCTCGCCTTCCTGCTTACGGAACTGCTGGATATCCTGTTCCACAGAACGAGTAACACCAGCAGGGAGAGGATCCTCACTGATTCCTCGGAAACATTTCCCTTGCTTACATCGACAACAAAAAGGCTGTTCCCTGAACTCAAGGCTGAATCCAGGTCCAGGCTATTGCCCCCTCTTGCAAGCAGGTTGCTTACGCTCTCATTTGCAAGCAGTGGTATGACCTTGTTGAGAGAACTTGCAACATAGTCATTCCACTTTCTCCAGTCCCCCGTGAGGACGGAAAGCATTGACCTGATTGATCCCGAGGTCGTCGAGGTGAACTTCTTCATCTTCACCCTGTCAACAAGGGTGTCCAGGAAATCAGGGAGGCTTGGTTCCTGTACTGTGCTCAGGTAGTGTGGAAGCAATGCCCTGAATATGACCTCCAGCCTTGGTCCCCATGTCCCCTGCGATATGCTGGTGTCCGAAGCAAGAATCTCCCTCATCCAGCCGCTGGTCCGTTCAACGGAATTCCTGCCGACTCTCAGCGGGTTGACCTGCACCATGACGGGACCATTATCTGACTCTACCACCCTGCTGGAAATGTAGACAAGGTTCTTGGTGCGGTTAATGCCAATCACTGTTTCAGAGAGATTGCCATGCGGGTCGATAAGGACTATGTTTCCCTCCTGCTGAAGCAGCCTGCTACATAGTACGGAAAGAAGATTTGACTTGCCCGTGCCGCTCTTTCCAACGATGAGCATGTGACCGAGGAGATCATTGGCTGGAAGGCCAAATTCCCTGTTTCCAGGGCTTTTTCCCAGGTATATCCTGTCACCTGACTGGAACCGGTAAGGCCTGCTGCTGATCGCCGGATCTATGAGGTACTCCAACTATCTCTTTTCCAGGGGAACGTATTCGATTGGTCCCATTTCTCCTGAGTACTTTGATCTTGGCCTGAAAAGCCTGTTGTCAGAAACGTACTCAAGGCTTCTTGCAACCCAGCCGGCAGACCTGCTGAAAGCGAATATTGGCGTGAAGATATTCTCCTCGAATCCGAGGCTCTCATATACCATCCCGGAATAGAAGTCAACATTAGGGAAGATCCCCTTTCCGCCCACCTTCGAGATCATTGCCTTCTCTATTGCCTCTGCGGTTTCGAACAACTCCTGCTTCCCAGACTTAGCGGAGATTGATCTTGCAAATTCCTTGAGGATTCTTGCCCTTGGATCATAGACCTTGTACACCCTGTGCCCAAATCCCATGACCTTCTCCTTCTTCCCTAGCATCTCTCCGATAACCCTTTCGGCATTTTCGGGTGAGCCCACGCGCTTGATCATCTTCAGCGCCTGCTCGTTAGCCCCCCCATGCAGGGGCCCCTTGAGCGTTGCTATCCCGGCGGTCAGGGCGGAGTACATGTCTGCCAGTGTGGAAATCGTGACCATTGATGAGAATGTGGATGCATTTGATCCATGATCAGCGTGGAGGATCAGGCAGGTATCCATGACTTTCTCTTCCTCTTCCGTGGGTTTCCTGCCGCTGGACATGTAGAGGAAGTTGGCTGCCATTCCAAGGTCCGGGAGCGGCTCAATGATGCTTTTCCCTTCCCACTTGCGCTTTATTGCCGCAACTATGCCGGGCATCCTGAAGATGATGTCCTCCCCCATTGACTTCTGCAGATTCAAGTCGCTGCTGTTGCTGTTGGCGTCAAGTGCTCCAAGGAATGATACAACCGTTCTGAGATCTGACATTGGGTGGGAATGCCCGCAGTTCTTCTCTATGAACTCAACAACGTTTCCAGGCAGTTTCATCCTTTCACGGGCTTTCCTGTTGAACTCAGAAAACTGTTCCCTGGACGGAAGTTTTCCATTGATGAGCAGGTAGGAGACTTCCTCAAAATTGCTTTTTGAGGCCAGGGTTTCAATGTCATATCCCCTGTATACAAGTCTCCCCTTCTGGCCGTCTACATACCCTATCTTTGTCTCGTTTACAATAATACCCTCAAGCCCCTTGTGAACTTCCTGATCATCCGGCATAAGAATCTATACGGCATTGGTCAATCGTTGATAACCATTATCCCTAGCTGATCCGGTAAGCCCTCGTCAGTGGTGATAGATGTAAATAAGCGTCCCGCCTATGATATACGATGAAGGCACTGTCAGGATCAAATTCACTCATTGCAGGAGTCAGCTATGGACTTGGGCAGGCACTGGCATACCAGCTGGCCCAGGGAGGGTCAAGGGTACTCATAACTGCAAGGAACGGGGAGAAGCTGGAGAAGATAGCAGAAAAGACTGGAGTGAAGTTTTACCCGTCCGATCTCACCAGGGAGACTGATATCCTTCTTGATTACTTTGCCAGGGAGATAGGCGCAATAGACAACCTTGCAGTCCTTATCGGCGGATATTCGCAGGATACAATTTCCGACATGAATTCGCTCGACTCGATGCTTGAAAGCCACGTGAGGACGACCCTGAAATTCGTGGAGAAATCTGTCAAAAGGATGAAAAGCGGTTCAAGCATTGTGCTGGTGAGCAGTACGCAGACATTCCTGACAAGAACTACTACCGATCTCTCGTATTCCGTTTCAAAATATGCCCTGAACAAGGCGACGGAGGTGCTTGCGGCAAGCCTTCTGAAGTCAGGCATAAGGGTTAATGCGGTCGCACCAAGCTCCATCCTGAAAAACTTCGAGACCGGAAGGAATTACAGGTCCATGAGAAAACTCGGAGACCTTGAGACCCCTCCGGAGGACATTGCTTCCGTCATCACCTGGCTGTTCAGGCCAGAATCAGAATGGGTGAACGGCGCAGTCATACCGGTAGATGGCGGTTACAGGTTCAGGTGATCAGAGACTCGCTGCCATGAGGGACAGCGACTTTTCAAACCTGTACTGGATCCCGAAGTGCCCGTCCTCATACTCTTCATAATAGTGCTTGATGTTTCCGTTTATGAGCACGCTGTTGACAAACCTGTTTCCCCAGATAAGGTTGAACTCGTCCATCGTGCCGCAGTCCATGTAGACGAAGTTAAGTGTCTCAAGCTGCCTGAGGTAATCCTTGACGTTGTTTGCAGGATCGTTTGACTGCCACTTCGCCCACACATCCCTCCTGAACTCTCCGCTGTCCCAGTCGAACGGAAAGTCAATTCCCATCTCGGCGGAAAGTTCGTTGGGACTGTAGAAAGCGGAACTTGCTATCATGTTAAGTACCCTGAGATTGGTGATGCTGGTCTTGTTCTTGTTCCCCTGGAATCTCTGGAACCATTTCTGTGGTCCCCCTGCTTTCCTGAATTCATCCATCACCAGGACCATGTCCCTGAAGTATGCGTACTCAAACCCGCAGTCCATGGAGTGGGCACAGAAACCCTGTACCAGTCCAGGATTTCTCACGGAGAGCGTGTATGCTCCAAACCCTCCGGAGGACTTGCCAAACAGGCCGACATTGTCTGCGCCAATCTCGTTCCTGAGATTTGGTATCAGTTCCTGGGTGATGAAGTCCTCATAATTCCCAACGGCAGGCGAGTTAAGGTAGAGGTTCCCTCCCAGCTTGGTGTACGTGTCCGGAACTGCAATGACTGCACCCCTAAGGGAGTTGTTCTCATGCATTTTCTGTATCCTGGCGAGAAAATCTTCACCAAATGGTGATGAATTGAAGAGAGTCTTGCTGTTGCTGCCAAACGGGGCAAGATATATGAAAAGCGGAGGATTGGGGCCCGTTTCATCGGGCGATACGATAGTTACTTCCCTTTCCGCAGGGTCCCCCATGGCATTTCCCGCAAGGGACTGGCTTTCTACCTTTAATGTGGAAAGTTTTACCATTGTTTGATAAGTTTGCGGCGCTAATAATAATTTCCTGTTATGGGCTGGTATAACGATTCTGTCACCATGAAATTCAGGAAAGAGTTATGTTGCACGCGTAAATTATTCCGCAATGGCGGTCAGGGTTGAGGATGACTACAGTGATGTTCTCGTTTATCTCTGCAACCTTTTTTCCATCAAGAGAGTTCCATCCATAACTGTCGACAGGTACAGGATTGACTTTGGGTCTTTCAGCTATGCTGAATCCGGGAACCTCGCAGTCACGGATTTCCCTGAAAGGGGATCCGCAGAGAGGATATCCCGCATCAACCTCCTGGTTACTTCGGAAACATTTCCTGGAGAGGTGAAGGTTGAGTTTGCATGGGACCATGCTGACTTCGCAGGAGACATTGACAGGAAAGCGGCGACAGAGTTCCTGGATGTCCTGGACAGATCCACATTCCGGTACTTCTGAAGTGCAAGCACTTTCATGCACCATGGTTTGCCCTGTTACTTCAGGCTGGATACCCTGCTGAAAGTTATTTTAGGCGAGTTCACATAACTTAAGGTTGTCTTATGCCAACCGGGGGAAATTCAGGTAAGCTCAGTGAGTTTGCAATATTTCTCATGAACAGCATGAAGACTAGGGATTTTCTGATCCTGAGTTTCATTCTTTCCTTCACAACGTCAATTTCTGTTATGGCATCTTCCCCTTTCCTGCTCGCATCGGGAGATGTATCCACCTATGCTTCGCTCGGCAGGGAGATCGTCGCCAACGGATTCCTGATACCGGCGACAAACGCGATACATTATCCGGGCAGCGCGTGGGTGTACCCTCCTGTGGTACCCTATATCTTTGCCGTCACTGTGCTGTTTTCTGAATCCGGTCAGGAGATGTATCTCAGCTTTGCCATACTT
This sequence comes from Thermoplasmata archaeon, assembly GCA_021792595.1. GTDB lineage: Archaea > Thermoplasmatota > Thermoplasmata > Thermoplasmatales > Thermoplasmataceae > JAMDBT01. The sequence goes on from JAJYUI010000041.1 coordinate 5,968, forward strand.
GGGGCATTCCTCTTCTCAATAACGTCAATCCCTGTTTACTTTGTCTCGAGAAACTTCTTTTCCGAGAAGCCTGCCCGTTTCACTTCGCTGTTTTACTCATTCTTCTCGCCATCCCTCTACGCCATGACCTGGGGGGGATACCCCCAGCTGCTCGGCTTCTTCCTGATGGGTTGGCTCCTGTATCTTTCATTGAGGGCACAGGACGGGGACGCATCAATACTCAGGATCACAGTCCTTGGAGGCATAACACTGTCTGTGCTGATACTCTCCCATGACCTCAGCGGCGTCATGATGTTGGCGATCCTGATCATCATGTTCCTGATCAACGTTGCCAGGAGCATTGTTTTTGGTGGAACGGATGCAAAACGGAGGAACATCACCTTTTCTCTCGGTTCGGTCCTCATAGCCCTCATCCCAAGCATCGCCTGGTACCTTCCACGGTTGTGGTGGGTCATCGATTCGGCTGCCCCGACAACCTCGCCTGTTTTCCTCGAGTATGCCGGGAATGCACATCATTCCCAGACGGTACTGTCTGCGATAAAAGCAGATCTGCTCTCAATATCGCAGGCCATAAACGGCATCTCCATAAACCTCGCCATCCTGATCATAACCCTTGTTCTTGTTCCAATTGCAATCTTATACCTATGGAAGGGGAGGGGAAGCTCGGAGAAGCACAGGATCATGCTCACCTTCATCTGCCTCCCGCTTGCCATAATGATCGTTGAGTTCTATGACAGCGTATTATTCACGAGGGTTGCGTACTTTGCCGCATTCTTTGTTTTCCCTGTTGTGTCCTACCTTGTCTTTGCAACAGTCTCCAGGGACCTTTCGGGACATGCTGAGAGGAAGCCTGGACAGACCATGACAGTGCTGAAGTACCTTCCCTCGATCATAATCATTGTTCTGGTAATCAACTCAGCCTTTGCCCTTGAATTTGACATGAATTCACACTCGTATTATTCACAGAGCAGCATCGGCAACCATGATGCGGTGGAGGTTGCACAGTTCTTCCTCAACAATGCAACTGCACATGGAAAGACGGTGGTGGCCGCAGGAGACATAGGCTTCTTCATCGCAGGGTATGCAGGAAACCCTGTTCTGACTTACGAGAACTACAACCTGTTAACGCAGCCCGTGGAATGGGAAGAGAGCCACGCAGCTTACGTTATGATATACCAGTCCTCAGTAATACATTCAAATGTAACCACTTACATCGCGAAGTATGGCGTGTCATACGTGGTGATCCCAACGTCGGTAACCTCGTATTTTTCCGGATACCGCCTGGTCTTCCACAATGGAGAATACAATATTTTCACGACTTGAAAGCAGCCTGATCCGACAGGTCTGGATCCATACATGGCAGGGATTACTATGGTGACCTGGTTGGGAGAGTCGAGGTTTCAAAGCCTTGATGAGCCGATTTCAAGGGTAAGAAACCTTGCCATTATCCATACGCTCGCATACTTCCTTTTCCTGCTGTTCTTCAGTTATTTAGTACATCTTCATCCTTACGTCAAACTGGGGCCTTTACCTGAACATGCAGGAGATGTGGTCAACAGTTCCCGAAACGATCCAATATTAATTTATCATTCAAGTCATACGTCCCGGAATAAAATGAAGGCACTGTTAACCGGGATAAGCGGTCAGGACGGCTATTTCCTTTCCAGGTTCCTTACAGAGAAAGGATATGAGATTCACGGTGTGATAAGGAGGAACAGCTCAATGAGCCAGGGAACTGTAAGCCTTCACACAAAGGACGTTCGTGACAACATTACGATTCATTATGGAGACCTCACGGATGCTAATTTTTTTTCAAAGCTATTGAGCGAGGAAAAACCGGACGAAATGTATCATCTTGCTGCCCAGAGTTTTGTCGGGTACAGTTTCCAGAACCCGTCTTCAACGTATGATGTGAACATCTCCGGAACCCTTAACATTGCAAATGCCGTGAAGGATTATTCTCCAGGTACAAAACTGTATTTTGCAGCAACTTCTGAAATGTTTGGTCAGCCAGAGACAACACCTCAGAACGAGGAAACCGCCTTTAAGCCTAGGAGTCCATATGCAGTTTCAAAACTGGCAGGATTCTGGACAATGAAGACTTACAGGGAGGCGTATGACCTGTTCATCTGTAACGGGATATTATTCAACCATGAGAGCGAGGTAAGGGGACCGGAATTTGTCACCAGGAAGATCTCCCTTGGCGTGGCAAGGATAGCAAACGGATCAAGTGATCCAATAGAGTTGGGAAACCTTGATGCCAGGAAAGACTGGGGGTATGCAGGGGATTATGTGGAGGGGATGTGGAAGATGTTGAACCATGAAACGCCCGACGACTTTGTTCTTGGAACAGGTGAACTGCACACAGTGAGAGAATTTGCACAGTTTGCATTTGAAAGGGCAGGATTCAGGATTACCTGGAAGGGCTCCGGAGTGGATGAAGTGGGGATATCCGAGGATGGCAGGGTGCTCGTGAAGGTGAATAAGGCGTTCTTCAGGCCACTTGAGTCCGACAACTATCTGGCGGACTACGGAAAGGCGGAGAGAGAACTGGGCTGGAAACCAAGGACCAAGTTCGGCGAGCTCGTCAAGATTATGGTGGACAGCGACCTCAAGGAGAGTTCTCATTCAAGAGAATAATTGGGCTGAACCTCAAGAGAAATAGATGTGAAGTGAAAATGTCAAAATATTTAGTTACTGGCGGAGAAGGATTCATAGGCAGGAACCTGATCAATCGCCTGGAAAGCATGGGAAACGAAGTTGTTTCCCTGGACATTGAGGGTAATCCGGATTTCAAGGGAAGCATCTGCGACAGAGAAATCGTGAAAACTGCTTGCAAAGGTGTTGATGGAGTATTCCACCTGGGCGCCATCACGTCCCCACCTCAATTCGAGGAGGATCTATTTCAGGGATTCGATACCAATGTGATAGGGACGCTGAATGTGCTGAAAGCAGCTTCAGACGCCAATGTCAGGAGAGTGCTTATCGCATCCTCGTCCTCGACTTATGGCGACCTTACACGTATGGCGACAGAGGACGATCTTTCGTACAGCCACAGGAATATGTATCCGCTGACGAAGGTGTTTGGGGAGCTGTTGGGGAAATATTTTACAAACCGGAATGAGGCGGAAGTGGTTTCGGTTAGGTATTTCAATACATATGGAAAAGACGAGAACACAAAGAGCGCTTATGCCAGCGTAGTCTGGCGGTTCGTCAAAGCGGCGATGAAGAATGAGGATATCGTGATATACGGAGATGGTACTCAATCGAGGGATTTCATATACGTAAAGGACACCGTTGACGCTTCGATAAGTGTTTTCGATAAAGGTAATGCTGGGCAGAGCTACAACATTGGATCTGGAAAATCATATACTTTCAACGAGATAGCGCGACTGGTAAGTGATGTTACCGAGACAAACTCTTCAATAGTTCACGCTGTGAACCCATTGAAGAATTATCAGAAATTTACGCTTGCAAACCTGACGAAAATAACGAAGGAAGTCGGATGGGTTCCAAGTTATGGCCTGCGTGATGGAATTGTGGAATTAATGGGCGGCCAATGAACCTTGTGTGGTGTATTATGCGATGGTTATAGATGAAATTGGAAAATGTACTGGCCCCCTAAATGACTGACGAAATTTGCGTATGTCTCTATGATTACATCAGGATATCATCGGTTTACAGACAATGAACTGAAGAGAACTGTTGTAATAGTGCACCATCAAACCAACTTCCTTGGCCATGTAATCCGTTCTTTTGGCCCTGATGGTCTCTCCCTTTGGGCCTGAGAAATATGCCTCCACCGTCCATCTTTTCCCATATTCACGGCCACGTTTCCACCCCTCTTCCACAAGCTTCCTGATCTTCCATGCCGTCTTCCATCTGAGGCTTACGGGATACTGAAGAAGCGCAATCTGATTACGCCATGGAAGCATCCCGTATGGAAATCAACAGGACCAGATCAAGCAAAGACACCGAACGAAAGACGGCAGGCCGATATCATGTATGTAAAAAGAGGAACAGGTTCTTCTTCCTAATCACTTTCATTGATGATGAGTATTCCAGGTAAAACCGGAAGCACCATCATGTACGCTGCATGATGCACCACAGCAGTGTTTCTGGTCTCCTGGGTTGTTTGTGAAGCCAGCCAGAGCACAGAAGATAACCACAAGAACGAAGTAGCGTACGATCTTTTGTTCGCCTTTGGGATACTCCTCCGTTACAAACAAGGACAGAAAGCTCCCGGCGCAGTATGCCCTGTTCATCATGAATTCTCATGCCGCAAAGACCTTATTTAGGATCATAAACATAATAGTGCTCTGCCATGAAAAAACCGAACAAGATAGGCGATCTGTACCTGTTCCTGCTGATACTATCAACAGCGGCTGTGGGAACGACCTATTCTGTTCTTTCTCTTCTCAGATTCTACAGTTACCATGCCGGGATATTGGATCTCGGTGTTGCCTACATGCCCATGTATAATGAATTCCACGGAAACCTGATTCAAGGATACTATGGCGTAATCCTGCCGCAGGTGTTTTCATACATCATCTTTGCACCATTCTTTGGCATATTCCCTGCAATTCCAGAACTCCTTGTTTTCCAGGACATATGGATTGCATGCGGTGCGATTCCCCTTTACTTTCTTGGCAAGAGACTTGGGCTCAATGGGTTTGCAACCTTTGCCCTGTCGCTATCCTATTTGCTCTATTTCCCCCTGGGCGGGGTTTACTGGTTTGATTTTCACTACATGTCGTTATTTCCCACTTTCTTCTTCCTGTTCGCCTGGGCTTATTTTGCAGAAAGGAGGAATCTTGCCATAATTTTTGCATTCATGGCAAGCATGATGAACTACCTGGTTCCATCAATGATGTTTATCGCTGCCGTTGTGATATTCCTCAGGGACTACCGGGAAAAGAAATACAGGAACCTGCTTCCGTTCACAATCATAGCCACCTCGATTGCGATCTACCTGTATGTTAACCTGGCCATAGGCCTGAGATCCGAGACAGTATATATCGGATTGCCACCAGTGTTCAGTATTCCAAATCCGGCAATACGCTACATGTACCCGATCATGCTTTTCCTGCCGCTCCTCTTCCTGTCATTCCTGGCGCCTGAGTTTCTCCTCATAGGAGCGCCGTTCTTCGCCTTTGTATATTCAAGCAACTATTTTCCCTACATGAGCCTCATGTTCTACCAGTATCCGGTGCTGATAACCCCCATAGTATTTGTTTCCGCGTTTGTCGGCGCCTCGAGGATAAAGAGAATTCCCAGGCTCTCCAGAACACTGAAACCGCTGGTTTCTGCAGTTCTTTTCCTTAATGTTCTCTTTTTTGCGTTTCTCACCCCGGTAGGAAATGTCATGACATCGCCTTATGATGCACAGGTGAGTGGACTGCTCCTCGGGACTGGCTATTCATACAGTACAATGGAAGATATCGCGATCCACCCGTATGACAAGTACATAACCAACGCACTGAATGAAATCCCGTACGGATCGTCCGTGATGCTGCAGGGAAACATGCCCAACTTCCTCTACAGGTACAACTGGACATTACCGGAGAACATGAATAATCACAACGTACCCAATTACTCAGTCGTCGATCCATATTCCAGTTTTTACACCAGCCCTTCAGAATATGGCTCTAACTTGTCAAATGTATCCATCCTGCAGGATAACTGGCTCATGAAGTTCCATAACTTCAAGGTTGTCTCTGAACAGGATGGAATCGTTCTCATGTCTGACTTGCATATGAAAAGCACGCTACCATTCGTGCCGCTGTTTCAAGCAATAGAGCCATCATCACTGGACTACCCCGTCAAAGTAACAGAGACGGGAAACCTCACCATCCTGCCTGCAATAGACACCGGATCTGGTGGCTGGTACGGCCCTTACACCTGGCTTGTCCCGGGCCAGTACAGCCTTCATCTCTTCCTCAAATCGCCGGGTGTGAGCCCTAGCAGCTGGTTCACGCTGCAGGTGGCAAACACGAGCGTCGTGGGTCACACGCAAACCGTGATATATCAGCACAATGTCTATGGCAGCAACCTCAGTTCCACCGGCATTTCAGAGATCACATTCAGCTTCGCGAGCCAGTTCTTCCTTTCCAGCGTGGAATTCAGGGCATTCTACATGCACTGGGATGCGCCCATATATCTCCAGGGGATCACGATCTCGCAGGAATCCATTTGAATAGGTTTCCGGAGAGAGCTCATGCTACATATGAACGGAGTTCAGACACTTTCTTTCTTATTTCGTCACGGATTTCCCTGACCTTTTCCACCGGTTTCCCCTTGGGATCCTCCAGGTTCCAGTCAATGAGTTTCTTCTGCATCTTTGAAAGCATCGGCCTCGGACACACTTCCTCTACTGAACATCCCATGGTAACGACCACATCGGCTTCATCTATCATTTCCATGGTCATCAGTCTCGGCTTTGCCTCACTTATTGGAACGCCCACTTCCTCCATTGCTCTCACGACCTCAGGATTCACCTGCGCAGAAGGCATGGTCCCAGCACTGGTTGCATCCAGCCCCATGCCCAATGCAAACGCTTCCGCCATCTTGCTCCTGCCGGCGTTTTCCACACAAACAAAGAGAAATTTCATTTCATCACCATCCTGTTTTCATGCTCCTTCGACTGCTCTCCCGACAAGCTCCGTCAGTTCGCCGGATACTGCACTGTAAAATGCCCTGCGCGATTTCTTGGTCCTCTTCAGGAGTCCTGCCTGTTCCATCACCCTCAGGTGGTGCGATGCGTTTGCCTGTCGGACATTCAGTGCAGCCTCTATCTCGCATACGCACATCTCTCCTCCAAGGAGAAGGAGAAGTATCCTGACACGTGTAGGGTCACCAAGCACTCCCAGTGACCTGGACAGCGCATCAATCTTCCTGCAGGATTCCCCCGTCATAAGTATCCGGCCCCTGTCAATTGCAGCAGCAATGTCCGATGCGGAACAAACCCCTTCGCTGACAAGGTTCTGGACGGACTTCTGCATCTCTTCAAGCATCTGTTGCACCTGGGGGAGTAAACGCATTCATCCCATGCCTGGAATACACATTGACATATAAACATATATCGATATGTATAGATGCCGCAAAAACCTGGAAAGGTTTGCCGCTGCATATCATATCAAAGGGTATTGCATCGGTTCCCGGAAAAGCCCGAGTCTATGTCGTCCCAGTTAACCCTGCCCAGTTCACGAATTTCATGAACTGTGTTGTCATGATCTTCCCTGCTGGGTCTATCCCAGTGCTTGTAAAGTCCATTCAGAAACTGGTTGAGTTTTTCCTTCTGGACCAGGAAATAAGAAGTCAGCTGGCTGGAGCCTACTCTGGCATTGTAATAGAGAGGTTCCGAGTAGTTGCAGATTACCTCCCTGTAGAAATCAGAAAAGAAGGATGTCTTCACCTTCACGCTGATTCTCAGGGGATCGCGCGAAATGACCTGGTACTCGAAATTCCCCTTCACAGCGTCTTCCTTGATCTCCATGTGGATGGTGCAGTCGGTGCTTTCAGTGTAAGATTGCGGGACCAGCGTCCCTCTGTTGAGAAAGATCCCCATCGCATCTTTCTCTCTCTCAGTTTCCGTAAACTTCCATACAGTTCTTACGAACCTGAATGTATCATCCGACTGGGGCATGGAAAGATACTCCTTCAAGAGAATCGGGAGATTGCCGCTGTATTCTCCCATGTAGGCAACTTCGGGCCTTGATTCCTCGGGCACACTCATGGCGAAATCAATTATCTGGGAGATCTCGTAGCCATTCGAGTCCCCGTACTCAATGGACATCTTCAGGTCTGCCCCAATCTTCAGGAGGTTCTGCGATACGCGAGCTCCCGGGATCCTGATCACCATGAAGTAAATCTGGCTGATGATATCGGGAACCCTGAGCTTCATGAGGCCTGCATCATAGGAAACAGATTCCACGATCCCTCTGCCATCCTCAATCGCGAATTCTGTGTGGAGCTTGAGGTCGGAATCCTGAAGTCCAATAAGTCTGTTCCCCTCGATTGCCATGAAGATGAAGTTTACCCGCTTCTTGAAAATCGGTTCATCACACTTTTTTGGGGATGTATATTAATTCCCATATTTTAGAACTTCATATCAAGATTCCCGCAGTGAAAATATATGGCTGTCTTCAGATGTTCAAGGTTCCTGTAACCATATGCCATCTT
>JAJYUI010000042.1 GCA_021792595.1 Thermoplasmata archaeon
TCGAGATCACGGGCCTGCTTCTCCATGCTGACCAGCAATTCAGAGATTCTTTCCGGTAACCTTTCATGGAATTCGAGAACATGTTCCGATGTCCGCATGGCGTAATATGCTATTCGCCCCATCTCTCTGGTGGCAATCACATTCACGATAACCCCTGAAATAGATTCTATACCAAACTGCCTCCTGACTTCCTTGTCCCTGGCAGAAAGCATGGCAAGTCGCATGAGGAGCCGGTAACTCTTGGTGAGTTCTGATCCCCGGTAGAAGGCATCCGACGCGAGATCTCCATCTCCTGTCACAATCGCCTGAACGGCATCTGCAAGAACCGCCGAGGCATTCCGCGAGAATTTCTCGAGCATCCTCATGAAATCAAACTTGAAAGGGTCAACCAGGTTCTGCAGGAGCATCCTGTCAGAGTAGTCTTCCAGCACTTCCACACCTACCAGACCTTCCAGTGCCGAGCGTGCCCACTCCTTCCATACATGATTCTCTGGATTTTCGGAGAATATCTGGGTGACGTCATAACCCTGGATGTAGGAGGCTGTGAGTGCCAGTTCCAGTAGTTTCCTGTGCTCAAAAGTCCCGGCGTTGATTGACCTGGACTCCTGCGGGGGTTTCCTCTCCGCAGGAGAAATGATGATCTCGCCGTTTTCCATTGACATGATCACGGGATTGCCCTTGGCCAGCCCGATCTCCTCAATCCACTGCTTGGGTACCGTGACGATGTAAGTGCCACCAGCAGATACTTGTAACTTTCTTATTTCCTTCATGGGTAGTTCCAGTATAGTTACAGAATATATGTATATAATGTATATGCCATATATTTACCATTGTAAAAACATATTCGATTAACTATTTATGTATCACACTTATTGATAAACGAACCTTATGAAGCAGAAATACGGAACCGTAGTCATTGAGACAGCTGGAAATGAAGGATTGTCCGGAAGCGAACTGCTGACGGCAGAGTGCCTCCAGTTCGTTGGAGACCTATGTGAGACTTTCATGGACACCAGGAACCGGCTCCTTGAGCAGAGAAAGGCGGTCCAGGAGAAAATTGACGCCGGGGTTCTCCCCGATTTTCCAGAGGAAACTGAAGGCATAAGGAAGTCTGAATGGAAGATTTCGCCTGTTCCTGAGTTTCTTCAGGACAGGAGGGTCGAGATTACCGGTCCATCAGGTGACCGGAAGATGTTCATAAACGCCCTCAACTCCGGTGCCAACGTGTACATGACAGACTTTGAGGACGCACAGTCTCCAACCTGGGAGGGGATCCTCCAGGGTCAGAAGAATATATATGATGCAGTGAGGAAGAACCTGTCGTATACGACCGAAGATGGTAAGGAATACACCATGGCAGAGTCCACGGCAACACTTTTCGTAAGGCCAAGGGGCCTGCATCTGGACGAGGTTCATGTAAAGTACAGGGGAACCCCAGTGCCTGGTTCATTCTTCGACTTTGCAGTGTTCATGTTCAGCAATGCAAGGAAACTGGTTGAGGACGGTCTTGCGCCCTGCCTGTACATCCCCAAGACCGAAAGCAGGTTCGAGGCGAAGCTGTGGAACGACATGTTCTCCTATGCCGAGAACTATCTCGGCCTGGAGAAGGGAACCGTCAAGGCCACTTTCCTGATTGAGACAATTCTTGCTGCCTTCGAGATGGATGAGATACTCTACGAAACGAGGGACCACTCCGCTGGACTCAACTGCGGCAGGTGGGACTACATCTTCAGCTACATAAAGAAGTTCAGGAACAACCCCGGATTCGTTCTGCCAGACAGGTCGTCTGTTACGATGGATAAGGGATTCCTGCTCGCCTATACAAGGCTGCTTGTTGGCACATGCCACAAGAGGGGAGCGCATGCAATGGGCGGAATGTCCGCCTTCATTCCAGTAAAGGGGGATGAGGCCCTAAACAGACTTGCCATAGAAAAGGTGCGGGAGGACAAGGAAAGGGAGGTTTACCTGGGGCATGACGGAACCTGGGTTGCGCACCCTGCGCTTGTCTACCCGGCAAAGGATGTTTTTGACAGGAACATGAAGGGGAGGAACCAGCTCGAAAGGAGCCCGGACTGGCCCACGGTTAAGGCAGGGGAACTGCTGTCGCCCATTGCAGGTAGCATTACTGAGGAAGGGCTGAAGCACAACGTGAGAGTGGGCATTCAATACATGGATGCCTGGCTCGGAGGCAGAGGCGCTGTTCCCCTGTACAACCTGATGGAGGATGCCGCAACGGCTGAAATCTCCAGGTCTCAGGTATGGCAATGGATCCGGCATGGTTCCAGGCTGGAAGACGGAAGGACGGTGACGCTTGATCTTGTCAACAGGGTAATTGACGAGGAGGCCGGAAAACTGCATGATGCAGGCCACCTTAAAGATGCAGTCAGGCTGTTCAGGGAAATAACGGCAGACAGGGAATTTGCAGATTTTCTCACCCTGAAGGCGTATGAAAGGCTCATGGAGCTGGAGGCGGTTGAATGATCGGTCCTGGTGAGGGTGAAGCCGGCATGAAGGAGAGATGGAGCGGCAGCAGATGGAACGGGATCGTCAGGAATTACGGCCCTGGTGAAGTCCTCAGGCTCTCCGGCAACATGAGGATTTCCCATACCATTGCGGAAAATATGTCCTCCAGGCTCTGGAGCCTAATGGAGGAAAAGCCTTTTGTAAGGGCCCTGGGCGCATTGACCGGCAACCAGGCGGTGCAGATGGTGAGAGGAGGACTCAATGCCATCTACATAAGCGGATGGCAGGTTGCAGCCGATGCGAACCTGTCCGGAGAGACCTATCCAGACCAGAGCCTGTACCCGAGCAACAGTGTGCCAGCCCTGGTGAGAAGGATCAACCGTGCCTTCATGAGGGAGGACATGAAGAACAGAATGTCAGGCTCTACCACCCCATTCTACGTTCCTCTGGTTGCGGACGGCGAAGCTGGCTTCGGCGGCCCCCTCAACGTATTCGAGTTGACAAAGCAGATGATAGAGGCTGGAGCGGCGGCTGTGCACTACGAGGACCAGCTGTCTTCCGAGAAGAAGTGCGGTCACCTTGGCGGGAAGGTGCTCGTGCCGACCTCGTCATTCATCCGTAGCCTCACTTCGGCCAGGCTGGCCGCGGATTGCATGGGCGTGGATACCATTCTGATAGCCAGGACAGACTCGAATGGAGCCAGGCTCCTCACGAGCAACATAGATGAAAGGGATGCTGAATTCATATCGGGTGCCAGGACCTCAGAAGGGTACTATCGCTACGAAGGAGGCATCGAGGCCTCGGCAAGGCGCGGACTTGACTTTGCCCCCTACGCTGACATGCTCTGGTTCGAGACCTCAAAGCCTGACATGGATGAGGCAAGGTACTTTGCAAGAACCATCAGGGACAAATATCCGGGCAAGAAGCTTGCGTACAACTGCTCCCCATCGTTCAACTGGAAGAGGAACCTTTCTGGGGAAGAGATTGCAACATTTCAGGATGAACTGGGGAAACTTGGCTACAAATTCCAGTTCATCACCCTTGCCGGGTTCCACGCTCTTAACCACTCAATGTTCAGGCTTGCGAGGGACTATTCAACAGGAGGAATGAGTGCCTACGTTTCCCTGCAGGAAAATGAATTCACTGATGCTGAACATGGCTTTGACGCTGTCAGGCACCAGTACTTTGTTGGAACCGGTTATTTCGACGAGGTCTCCAGGGTCCTGTCGGGAAACTCGTCATCTACCACCGCACTTGCAGGGTCAACCGAGGAGGAGCAGTTTCAGGGGAAGAACGAAAGCGTAAGGGCCATGGTAGAGAAAGAGTGAGCGGACAACCTATTCCGCTACTTCCCCCATTCTCTTGCCGAATATGCTCATCAGTTCCCTGAAACCATCCTTCGTGTAGAAGTTCCTGGCGATCACGTTAAGAGAGGGGAACTCAGCCGTAAGGAGGCCAATCTTCCTCTCCTTCATTGCAGAGTATGCCCTCTCGAGCATGACCTTCCCGAGGCCACTCCTGCGGAACTCCGGCATTATGTAGAACTCCGTAATTCTGCCCTCTCCTGGAGGCGAGTAAAATATCCTGTCAATGACATCTATCATGATAAGGCCGGCGATCTTCTTTGAGCTGAAGGCAACCAGCACAAGGTACCCGTCCCTGTCATGGATTACCTTCTTCAGCAAGCCAGCGGCCCTCCCTTCCATGTCGTCTGAAACAGTAAACCTTGTGTCGAACTCCTCGTTCAGTTTCTTAAGCCTCCTGAGCATCTCCAGTATACCTGGGATGTCTTTTTCCTCTGCACTCCTTATTTCAATATTCCTTGCCAATTATTCCAGCCTCCTTCAGTTCTCTAACCATTCCTGATTCTACTGATTTCTGGTAGAACCTCCTGTTTTCCTCGATTATCTCCGTTGCAGTCGACAGGAACTGGTTCCTGCTACCCCTGACCCTGGACAGCCCGAGCTCGCTTGTCTTCGCGGCCACAGCAGATGCCACCTGCGGATACATTTCCCAGTCGCCCATGTTTGGGACTATCCGGTCTTCATGTGGATCCTTGATGAATTCTGCAATTTCCCTGGAAGCCGTGACCATTACGTCAAAATTGACCCCTTTTGCCCTTGCGTCAAGTACGCCCCTGAACACTGCAGGAAATACCAGGCTATTGTTTATCTGGTTTGGAAAATCCCCCCGGCCGGTGGCAACAATTCTTGCTCCTGCCTCCTTTGCCTTTGACGGCCATATCTCTGGAAACGGATTCGCAAGGGCGAAAATGATCGGGTCGTCCTGCATTAACCTTATCCAGTCCTGCTTCATGAAACCTGGATCTGACCTGGATGCGGAAACCACCACGTCTGCACCACGGATGGCCTCAGCAGGCCCTCCGGTGAGCCTGTCCGAGTTCGTCATCATTGCAAGGTCATATTTCCACGGGTTATTGATCATGAGCGAGTCCATGTCCTCCCTTGAAGGGTTCAGGATCCCTTTGCTGTCCACAAGGGTTATATTGCCCATGTTGAATCCTGCTGCCTTAAGCAGGTGGGCTGTTGCAACGTTTGCGGCACCGGAGCCAAGGAGAACCAGGCGGACGTCCTTCAGTTGCTTTCCAGTTATCTTGAGAGCATTGTAGAGCCCCGCAAGTATGATGGATGCTGTTCCAAGCTGGTCGTCATGCCATACGGGAATCTCTAGCTCCTTCTGAAGCTTTTCCAGCAGGAAGAAGCACTTTGGAGACTCTATGTCCTCAAGGTTGAACCCGCCAAAGGACGGCTCAAGCGCCTTGGCCACATCGAAGAATGCTTCCCTGTCCTGTACCCTTATGGGAATTGGCACAGCATTCACTCCTCCAAGGTAGTTGAACAGGAGTGCCTTTCCCTCCATTACCGGCATTGCTGCTTCAGGACCCACGTTTCCAATGCCAAGCACACGGGTCCCATCTGTGAGAATAGCGACTGAGTTCCACCTGCCAGTCATTTCAAATGACAGGCTTGTGTCCTTGCTTATTCGCCTTGAAACCTCTGCAATCCCCGGGGTATACCAGATCGAGAAGTCTGCCAGCGTCTTGATGGGGACCTTTGGCACTGACCTAATCTTCCCCTTGTAAAATTCTGCGGCAGTCACGGAATCCCTGTTGTATGTCTCCGTTGCGGATGTTTCCTGTTCCAAGAGGATCGGAACAGCATTCATTGAGCGGTAATATACTTAATCGGAAACGGATAAGGTACGTAACTGATGGAGGACAGAAGCCGATGAGAATAGAGAATGTCAAGCTGGACTGGCACGACATCCTGAAACCCTACATTGAGCACCTTTCGAAAACATATGCAATCGAAATGATTGAGACCAGGCTTGAACCAATCATCGATGCGCTGAATACAAACTCCACAAAATCGATGGCAATATTCTCCGAAGGGAAGCCTGCCGCCTATGCTTTCCTTGTAGATGCCGGAATCTTCACGGATCGGGTTTACGTTTCAGCAGGATTCAGATCACCCGGGGATTACAGTGAAGAGAGGCTGAAGGCAATGCTTTCCTGGGTTTCTGAATCATCCCCTGGTAATGATATCAAGGTATACCTGGACAAGATATTCAACGCCCCGGATTCCCAGGCGGAAATCCTTGAGTCGGGCGGGTACCGTATAGTGAAACGGGTAGGAATGACCAGGCATCTGGATAGCAGAATCGGCAGTCTTGAGCTGCCAAGCGGGTATTCACTCAGGCCAATTTCAGACATATCTGTTGAGCAGTACTCCGACCTGGAGTACCAGTGCTACCGCAATACAAGCGATGAACCCATGTTCAGCACCAAGAGGGAGGACAGGGTGAATTTCACTACAGACATATTTCTCAATGAGCCCTATGGAAGCCTGGTTTACGCCGCCTCACGCCTTATTTACAGTGGTGAAGAGCCCTGCGGGGGGATCCTTGTGACCAAGGGGATGCCCGGAATCTCAAGCGCAGAGAAGTGCTTCCTTGCAAGCGTATTCCTGTCCCAGGATCACAGGGGAAAGGGTCTTTCCAGAGTCCTGATAGGCAATGCCGTAGATGCCTGCACCCAGGCGGGGTTCAGGGAAATGACCCTTACTGTAAACCTGAAGAACCCTGCACTCGAGATTTACAAGAAGCTCGGATTTGTTAGGGACGAGAAACCTGAAGAGTTCCTGGCGATAAAGTGAAGGAGTCAGAGCAGGGAAGCCAGGTAAACCCCTATTGCGATAAAGCCTCCAGCGGTCAGGTTATCGTCAAGTCTTCCCTGTGACAAGCTCTCGATCACAGCAGACAGTACCCCGAGGATTGCTCCCGCGTATCCCAGAAGAATCAAACCAGCCACAGAGGATAATGCAACGTGAGACAGGAACCCTTCAACGGATTTTCTTCCACCCGCGATCAGGCTGGTTTTCCCATACTTCACTCCCACTATTGTTGCAACCGCGTCAGAAATGAAGATTACCGTGATGCAGAGCTCGAACGACTGTATATTGGGGGAGAGTGCAACTGCAAGGAGTGAAGCGATCGCTATCCATATGGCACCAAGCCCAAGCATCACTGAATCCCGTTCCATGGAGAAGAACTTCCTTGAGGCATAGGATTTCGGGTACATTGAGATCAGGTTTCCCGTGAATAGCATGGCCAGCACTGAGAGAAACATCCCGTACCTTGATAGGGACAAACCAAGCACCATGCTTGCCGCGATGACTGCAACTCCGAGTGCCACCTGGAAATAGTCTCTCCTGACCTCCTTATTCCTGTCCTTTCCCTTCATCTTCAGGTTTGTGATCTCGTTCTCTGCAACCTTTGGATCAACGAGCATGGCAGCAGCTGCAAGTGATGCGAAAGTGATGATGTTCACGGTCCATATTGCTGCGGAAAGGCCAAGGAATATGCACGCAAGAACGATGATGAACCCGCCCACGGATGGGAAGAAGCCAATCCTCCTGTACAGGGTGGCAACTGCGGAGACCCCAAGTTCCGCAAACATCGGCGCAAGGGGATCTGCAAGAAAGTATGCTGAAGCCAATCCTGTCACAGCAGCAAGAATTACGGCTGCAAAATTCTTCTTTCCCCCACCAGACACTGAAAGCACGGCAAAACCTGTGGCAAGAATCCCTGAGAGAACATAGACTGGAAATGAGAGCAGATCGTACATTTACTGTTCACTCGTCACTGGAAAGCAGGCCGCAAAGCCACGCTGAGGCAAGTTTAGCAGCCTCGCCCAGAGAGTTCTTCCTTATGGTTTCAAGTTCTTCGTGGCTGATGCCGGGTCGTAGGGCCACCATGCCATCGGAAAGCACTGCAATCCCGTTCCTGACGAGAATTTCACTCTTTCTGTCATCATAGGCGCTTCCCCCAAGATCCACGATTCTCCCTCTTGAATGAAGGAATATTATCTGCTTAAGCATTCTGCTCAGGGTGAATGGATCATATGCAGCAGATTGCTCCAGGTCGCTGAAATCAATCAACAGGCTTTCTTTAAGGCTCACAAGGAATTTTTTGGCGTCTCCATCAAACTGGCTGCACAAGAGCGAATCAATGCCAAGAATCCCTGGAACGCCTTCCCTCACAACGGCATAAAGATGCTTTCCGGAGACGCTGAGTGGAATGTCATTCAATTCCCTTGCGATTGATTCCGGGTCCACAATCTTCCTTCCCTCAACCATTTCCATCATGTGCGGCGGCATGAAGTCATCCGGAATTTCCATTTCATTCTTGATCGTGAAGATAGCCTCATCAACCGGTACAGGTGCTTCATGCCCATTTCTGTTTGATACGTACATATACAGGAGTAAGTTGAATGCCTGTTTCCTGGTCATTCCCTTCCTCGCCATCGTTGCTGGTCTGCCCGAATCATTATGCGGGAATTCTCCTGGAAAGACAAGCGCATGGTATTCAACTGAGAGATCCTTTCCATTCTCCGTAAATGTCAAACTCCTCCGTGACAAGGTAAGCACATGGGAATCTATCAAGGATTCAAGTTCACTCTCTCCCGTAGGGCCAATGTTAATTCTTACTGATCTGATGGAAAATGGATCTGCTACATACGGTTGTTCTGTTTCTCCGGCTTCTGTGGGCAACTGTATACCTGTGCGAACATGGTTCTTCCCTTCCCAGAGGAAACGAAAGTTACGGAGAATCTGCATGAGATGCAACATGGGCGGTTGTTGAAAAAACATTCCTTGCATTTCCCGCTACTTAGCCAATTCCCCTGGTAGTCATGAGGAGTATCCGCTGAATTGTGCCCATCATGTCCACTTCTCTGTGACCATGAAAATAAGCCTCTAGCCCTGATGTGTGCGGATATGAAGGTTAAATATTGTCCTGCGATTACCAGTTGGCCTTTTTAGGCACAGGTGAACTAATGTCAGCAAGTCTAAAAGAAGATTTGGACCCTTTCGATATTGCCCAGAGGCAACTCGATAAGGCAGCCAAGGTGATTAATCTTGACAAGCAGGCGCTAGCTATTTTAAGGGAACCAATGCAGATCCTCCAGGTCAGGATCCCGGTTCGTATGGACAATGGAAAAACTGAGGTTTTTACAGGTTTCAGGGTCCATTACAACAACGCGAGGGGGCCGACTAAAGGCGGTATCAGGTTCCACCCAGAGGAGAGTCTTTCCACGGTTAAGGCACTTTCAGCCTGGATGACATGGAAGACTGCAATAGTGGGAATTCCGCTTGGTGGAGCGAAGGGTGGCATTATTTGCGATCCTAAGAAGATGAGCGCAGGGGAACTTGAGAGACTGAGCAGGGGATACGTCCGGGCAATAGGTGAGTTCATTGGCCCAGAGATTGACGTGCCTGCACCTGATGTTTACACCACGCCGCAGATAATGGCATGGATGATGGACGAATACGAGAACATTGTGAGGAGATCTGCGCCAGGGGTAATCACCGGAAAGCCACTTGAAATAGGGGGATCACTTGGAAGAGGAGATGCCACAGCGAGGGGAGGCATGTACGTGCTGAGAGAGGGATCGAAGAAGTTGGGCCTGGACCTGTCAAAGGCAACTGTAGCGATACAGGGTTTCGGGAATGCCGGCCAGTTCGCTGTCAAGCTTATCAAGGAACTGTTTGGCTCAAAGGTCGTTGCTGTTTCTGACACCAAGGGTGGAATTTATGCAAAGGATGGCATAGACTTCAACAAGCTTCTAGCTCACAAGAAGTCGCACGGTACCGTTGAGGACTTTCCCGGGTCGAAGAACATAAGCAACGAAGAACTTCTTGAGCTCGACGTGGACGTTCTCATTCCGGCAGCAATCGAGAACCAGTTGACTGCTTCCAACGCCGACAAGATAAAGGCGAAGGTGATTCTTGAACTTGCAAATGGCCCCACAACCCCAGAGGCGGACGAGATATTCCACAAGAGGAAGATACTCCTGCTTCCGGACTTTCTGTCGAACTCTGGCGGCGTGACCGTTTCCTACTTTGAGTGGACCCAGAACGTGTCCGGTTACTATTGGACAGAGGAAGAGGTCTATTCCAGGCTGGATCAGATACTGACGGAGTCCGCAAAGGAGGTTCTGGCAGCCTCTGAGAAGTACAAGGTGGATCCAAGGACAGCTGCATACACCATATCTATAAAGCGTGTTGCAGATGCGATGAAGCTCAGGGGCTGGTATTAACCCCTGAGCAAAGTTATTTTTTCAACTTCATTATCCGGTAATTCCATGCGGGAGTAGTGTAGCGGTTATCACAGGGGCTTCCCAATCTGAATGAGGAATAAGCCCTTAACCCGGGTTCAAATCCCGGTTCCCGCATTAGCTTGGCTCATTTGTGCCAGCGAACCACAGGATAGCATGGAACTCACGCATGATTTTGGCGCGCTTGATGCATTAGTTTATGGCATTCCACTGCCTGCAGGAACCCTTGATCTTTTCGGCAATTATGTTGTGGGACGGAACAGAAAATGGTTCCTGCCAAAATCAACACCATGGACGATCAGACTTGCCAGAGAGAGCATCGCCTTGTCAGGCGCAATAGGTGGCGTAAAGTGTGGCTGCATTATCTTCATGGAAAAAGCCGTGGAATTTCGGTCGACGAGGAAAAATGCCTTCCCGAGTCCTGGAGTCCCCTAAGGGTGATGAGCACTGTCCACCGGCCCATGATTTCTGGGCCTGCTGAACTAGTCTCCATATCCCGGTAAATTGGCTATGGCTGGAGTCCGGCAGTGGGTATCCAGTATCCACTCAACCGCTCCCGTATCCATGCTGGAGTGGCAACCACAAACACTTAAATTGCCCGTGCATTGTAATTGCATAAGAGACTGTTGACAAATGCGTTCATTCTCAGCCGCATATCATGCCTTCCACAGGAAGGCACTCTCGAGCCAGGCAGGTATGTGGGTTGTCCTGGGGGTGCTCATAGGCATAGCCGCAGGGGTTGGTTCACTTATCCTCTATAATCTGATAAATCTGATAGGATACTCATGTTGACCGGCGTTTCTGGCTATGCAGTACCCCTTCCTGCCGGTGAAGGTGGATCACTGACTTACAGCGCTGGGAATTATGTGAGATATCTTATTCCCGTATCCACGACGGCCGGCGGGCTCATGGCAGGCATACTTGTCTACAAGCTTGCGCCGGGAACCGAAGGTCTTGGGATCAACAGTGCCATCAATGCATTCCATAACCTGAAAGCGAGAATCAGGAACAGGACACCCGCCGTTAAGCTTGTCTCCTCGGCTCTGGTGATCGGTTCTGGCGGAAGTGCGGGCCGGGATGGACCAGTAGCCCTGATATCAGCCGTTTTTGGATCCTTCCTTGCAAATCTGTTCCACCTTAACGACCATGACAGAAGGATCGTGATGGCTTCTGGAATCGGGGCCGGAATCGGAAGCATATTCATGGCCCCCATAGGCGGGGCAATCATGAGCACTGAAATCCTCTACAGGAAGGACTTTGAAGTGGAAGCCCTGATACCTGCAACCGTGGCTTCTCTTGTAGGGTATGCGATCTTCGGGTTTCAATTCCATTATGTTACTCTTTTTTCCGTTCCTACTAATGATTTCCTTTTCAGTAATCCTCTTTCCATCATCGTTTATGCTTCCATCGGTGTTGTGGCCGGAGCCGCAAGCAAGTTCTATGTCAGGCTGTACGACCTCATCCACCTGGCATTTCTTCGGATGAGGCACATTCCGATATGGGTTAAACCTGCCATTGGGGGCCTTCTCGTTGGGGTCATCGCAATGTTCTATCCGGAGGTGCTGGGGCTTGGATATGGATTTGTACAGTTGATATTGAGCGGTACCCTGACCTTAACTCTCTTCGCTCTTCTCCTCTTGTTCTTTGCAAAGATTCTGGCGACATCCTTCAGCGTAGGATCAGGAGGAGCAGGTGGAGTGTTTGCACCAAGCATAGTTACCGGGGCATTTCTCGGGGCATTTCTTGCAGGCACTCTCGGGCATTACCTTCCATTCAGCCCGGAGCAGGAAATAATCATAGTGACAATGCTGGCATTCTTTGCTGCCTCCGCAAAGACACCAATCTCAATGCTCGTGATGGGTACGGAGATGGTGGGTGGCCTCGACATGTTTCTTCCATTGACAATAGCTATCACCATCGCATATTTCCTCTCTGGAGGAAGAGACTCCTTGTACGGGGCCCAGGTAATGAACAAGCTGCATTCCCCTGCTCACCTGTATGAATACCGACAGGACATTATGCACGGTATTCCCGTGGGTGATATCATGAACAGGAACTTTATCACCTGCTCAAAGGATTCGACCATTGAGGAGGTCCTGTTCAGGATGAAAGCGCATAGGGCGCGTGGCATTGTTGTTGAGAGCACCGAAGGACCACAAGGATATATCACAATGGGGCAGGTGGAGCTGGAGTACAAATTTCCACGAAGGAGATTGAGGGACATAGGAATACCTGAAACTGCTAGTATAAGCAGGACAACTCCTATGGATAAGGTCCTCTCCATACTCCCGGACGACACGCAGGGTGCCATAATCGTTCTTGATCGAAAGGGTGGAAAGATATGCGGGACGGTTGGTTTTGACGAAGTCGCAGACGGATATCAGGAGGCATACCTTGAATTCAAGACGCGGCAGATGTCCCAGGCATAGATTCTGGCACTGCTGGAGCAACTCTTTATAAGGGCAATGGGAAAACATACTATACGCAATACCGTTAAGTTCTATCATGGATCAGTTTCAAGAGTCTGAGATACGCAAGCTTGTAAACGAATGGGCTCCAAGGATCCTGGAAACCAGGGCTGTTACACCAAGGCAGGGCGGTGAAGGGGAAAAGAGGAGGGCAGATGTTATCCTCTCGATACTTAAGGAAATCGGGGTAAAGGACATCAAGGTTATAACCGGGAATGACAGGCACAAGGTTTCAAGGCCCAATGTTGTTGGGCGGTTCGGTTTTGGGGAAGTCACCACCTGGCTGGTATCTCATATGGATACCATAGGTGTTCATAAGCCACTTACTGCTCTTTGGAATGATTAATGCCTATAATGACTAGTATTCTATAATAATGTTTATATCCAATCTGCGTTTACAGTTATCATGGCTGCCGGGAAGCCCAGGCACGGGTCCAGTGA
>JAJYUI010000043.1 GCA_021792595.1 Thermoplasmata archaeon
GTTGAAGTTTGGGGAAGACAGTTCATGATTAAGGGTCATGAATGTATGAAACAGAGGTCGTCCACAACCTTAAGCAAAGTCAACCCATTCTTATCGGCGAAATCTCCAGGCGCTTCCGTCCAATCGTAGTTGTCAATGATGATTAGCCACTTCCCGGTAAGATATGGCTTCACCGTGTTCAGTTCAAATGTGACATGCTCATAGGTGTGCTCGGAATCATGGAAAAAAATATTCACCTTTCCAATCTCCCTGAGCTTGTCAGGCAAAGTTTTCTTGGAATCACCCAAAGTGAGAGCCCAGTTGGATCTTAGCTCATCCGGTACGGTAAACCCTACAGGCATTTTCTCCTTCTCTTCCCCATACCCTACCCCGAGATCAAAACTGTAGAGTCTTCCACCATGGTTGCGAATGGCCTGAAGGAAAGCTGAGCTTGTAGTGCCAGGGCCAACTCCCGTCTCAACCACTATCTCGGGCCTCAAGAGTGAGGATACGGTGTATATAAAGCGCAACTCATCCTGCGAAACCTGCCAGAAATTTCTTTGGCCCACCCTGGAAGAAATCTCCCTCACGGCATTATCTGCCTCGGCTTTTACTCCCTCCATTGCATCAGGATCTATCTGGAAATGCTCTAGAAGGTCATGCCAGAAGCTTTCCATCTTCACCAAAAGAAATCCCCTTGCCCACCTGGGCTATCAGTACCTCTGATCCCCCATGCTCATTCACCATATTCCTGAATTCTTCAGGGTCGCTCCTCACCAGATCAAAAGTGTTGTAATGCATCGGGATCGTATATCTTGACTTCAACATGGATACGGCATAGGCTGCCTCAGTAGCCGACATAGTGTAGTAACCCCCGATGGGGAGGAGCGAAACTGCAGGATGGTAGAGGTCACGTATTGTCTTCATGTCCCTGAATACCCCTGTGTCTCCTGCATGGTAAATCTTGAACCCGTTTCCCATAACAACACCCATCGGTGGGCCAACGTTCTTATCTTTGTAGCTTGAACTGTGTGCCGCCATTACTGAAGTAATCCTAATCCCGGATACCGTCACGCTTCCACTGTAATTAATTCCCTCTACCTTCAGATCAGGGAATTCGCTCTTAAGGGTCCAGGCGAGCTCAACCATAGTTACAAGCGGGACTTGTGCTCTCAGGGCAATCTCCACGGCGTCGCCTAGGTGGTCTGAATGCCCGTGAGTTACCACGATTATATCGGGAAAAACCGCGTTCTTGTCCAGATCGGAAGAAGGGTTTTCAGTGATGAAAGGATCTATGAGGATCTTCTTTCCATTATCTATCTCAAAGCATGCATGACCATGCCATGTTATCTTTGTCTCAGGCATGGATGTTCCATAGCGATCAGTTATTAATCTTTTTAGCGTGCTAAAATGGAAAAATGGGAAGATCAATCTTCCCTTGGCGATTTAGAGTGCTTCTACCACTTTTTCAGAGAACGTGTTGAACGGATCGACAATCGTGTGTCCCGTGGAATCTGCAATCTGTTGCTTGGCAGGGGGGTTCTTCAGGTAGTTTGGAACTACCTTGTCGAGTCTCTTGGTGAAGCTGGGGATGGTCAGGTTCTGGTAGAAGATTCCAGTTGGTATCCTCTCTTCCCATTCAAGGGATTTTGCGTACGCCTTCTGGTATTTTTCCAATGCAGCTTTCTCGTCATTTGTACTGATTACAGGGTCCCAGGATTTGTCCTCATCAAGCTTGTAAACTCTCTGCCTGTACCAGTCCATACTGTTGATGTTATTGTACGTGGGGCAGGGCTGCAGGACATCTATCAGAGCTGATCCTTCGTGAGCGATCGCCTTCTTTATGATCTCCTTGAGTTGCTTTGTATCAAAGGAAAATCCCCTGGCAACGAAGGTGTAACCCGCCGCAAGGGCCAGTGCAATGGGATTGATTTTGCTAAGTATGTTGGGCCTTGCAAGACTCTTTGTCTTCATCCCCAGGGCCATGGTAGGAGCAGCCTGTCCCTTTGTGAGCCCATAGACTTCGTTATCGTACAGTATGATCTTGAGGCCAGCGTTTCTCCTTCCCTCAGCAACAAAATGTCCAGCTCCTATGCTGAGCAGGTCACCATCTCCACCCGTAACCAGAACCTTCAGCCCAGGGTTTGATAGCTTGACTCCGGCAGCATACGGGATTGATCTTCCGTGCAGGGTGTGAACGCCTGCAATATTGAGGTAATGGGGCGTCTTGCCAGAGCACCCAATACCGGAAACAACCGCAACCTCATTTGGATCTAAATCAAGTTCCGTAAGCGCCTGCGTGATCCCGGTGACGATCCCAAAATCCCCGCATCCGGGGCACCAGTCTATTGGAACATCGCTTCTGAAATTATGCGCCATTCTTCAACACCACCTTCTTTACACTGCCCTTCATTATCTTCTCAACACCTTCGTAAAGCTCGTCCTCTGTTATGTGCCTGCCATTGTACTTGATTATGTGGTTTTCAATCTCGTAACCGGTATTCATCCTTATCACCTTGGCCGCCTGTGAAAGCATGTTGCTTTCGATATCAATTACAAGCTTTGACTCATTCAGTACCTTGATCACGAATTCGGAGGGGAACGGCTCAAACATCTTGAGATAAAGGATCCTGACCTTTGTTCCGCCCGCGGTGAACTTTTCAGCCACGTCCAATGCTATCCCCTTCTGACTTCCCCAGGTGACCAGTGTGACCTCTGCGTCCTTGGCTCCCAGAAGTTGCACCCTGTCTTCAATTGGAATTTCCTTTGCCGCAGTCTCAAGCTTCCTGAACCTTTTCTCCATCTGTCTGTCTCTTATGTCTGGGTCTTCGGTGACGTGCCCGAGCTCATCATGTTCGTCCCCGGTCATCCAGAAAATTTCCTTCCCAAAGTAACCTATCTTTGAGATACCATTCTCTGTTTCAAGATCGTATCTCTTGAAGCCCGGCCCCCCAGTGTAAACATCAGGCTTGTCCAGTTTCATGTTCTCAGTGTCCACTTTTTCAACCAACTGGGTTGTATTGGCAAGGTTCTTGTCAATCAGGTGGATCACCGGCATCTGGTATCTCTGGGCATAGTTCAATGAATGTACTGCGTCATAAAGGCACTCTTCAACATCCCCAGAGGATATCACTATCCTCGGGAATTCTCCATGTCCAGTATTCAACGCAAAGAGCAGGTCAGATTGCCCGTTTCTTGTCGGGAGCCCTGTGCTCGGGCCGCCCCTCTGGTACAAAGTTATAACTACTGGAATTTCGTCCATCCCTGCAAACGAGATCGCCTCTGCCATGAGCGAGAATCCAGGACCACTTGTGGCAGTTGAACTCCTTGCCCCGGTCAAGGCTCCTCCCGAGGCCATTGTTATTGCTGAAAGTTCGTCTTCTGCCTGTATCACTGTCACTCCGCCTTTCGCCAGGGTGGAAGATTCTCCTTCCAGCCACTTTATGTCCTCGTGCTCTTCCATGATTGCGCTTTCATCACTTGCAGGGGTTATCGGGTAATATGTCTGGAATCTTAAGCCGCCCATAAGTTTTCCAAGGGCTGCAGCGTCATTTCCAGTCAGCATCAGTTTTGGAACCTTGTTTGGCTTGACTGGAGGGTCGTCTATATTCACATCCGGAATCAATAAATTATATGCTGCCTTAACTACCTCCACGTTTGGGGCAATAACATTCTCCTTGCTGCCAAAAACGTACTTTATGGCCTCTATGATGTAATCCTGAGGTATCCCAATCAGGCTCAGAGTTATGGCGGCACCAAGGGTGTTATAGTATCTCGATACGGTTGAATCCTTGATCACCGCAGATATTATTTCATCGAAGGAAATTCCAACCGGTCGCCCCCCTTTTTCCTTCATTGCTTCAAGCATACCTTTCACAGTCAGAGGATGTCCTGTCTTCTCCAATCGTTCCCTGATCCTCTTTGAGGTATCTCTCATTATCATCCTCGCCTGAGTAAGATCAGATTTCTCAAACCCCGAATCATAAACTATCTTCGTTCCTGGACCAACATCCTCAAAGTGCTCGAAAATCGTGTCTGGATCCAGTGCGACAAGCACGTCTGCTGGATACTTCAAAGACCTGGGTACACTCTCCCTCACTCTCAGGTGGACATAGCTATGCCTCCCCTTGATGTTAGAATGGAACTCCCTCACAGAGATTACATTAAGACCAGAATATGCAAAAGCTCTCCCGATCATGTTGGCGGACGCATCGATCCCGCCTCCCTGTGGTCCTCCTATGACGATACTGATGTCTGTTTCTGGCATTGCGGTAGGGATTGTTACTGAATTAAAATAGTTTATTTAATGCTCAAAACTATTGAGCGCGTCATACCGAGATTCGGCATAAGATTCTCCATTACATGAGGATTGATTGGGTAAGTATTTTTAGCTAATTGATAATGACTATGGCATATGAAAACCACAATTTCACATATCAAAGCTGATATTGGAAGTCTTCCGGGACACACTACAGTTTATGGTCCCGTAGAAGAGGAACTCAGGAAATATGTCACCGAACATTCAAGAGATCTTCTGGATGACTTCCACATTTCGCATATAGGAGACGACCTTCAGATTACCATGGTACATAACCGTGGAATAGATAACGCGGAGATCCACGGACTTGCATGGGAAGCTTTCAAGGCTGGGACCAAAGTTGCAAAGAAGGCAGGACTCTACGGAGCAGGGCAGGATCTCCTCAAGGACGCATTTTCAGGAAACATCAAGGGAATGGGCCCAGGAATAGCAGAAATGGAGATAACCGAGAGGAAATCCGAACCATTCATCGTCTACATGATGGACAAGACAGAGCCAGGTGCATTCAACTTTCCTATATTCAAGATGTTTGCTGACCCCTTCAACACGCCGGGGTTAGTCATTGATCCGAACATGCATGAAGGTTTCAGATTCGAGATATGGGACGTCATGGAAGGCAAGAAGATTGAGCTTTCAAGCCCGGATCAGATGTATGATATACTAGCAATGATAGGCTCAAAGAGCAGATACGTTATAAAGAGGGTTTTTACCAAGGAAAGCCATGAAAAGCTCCCGGATGAAAACGTGGCCGTGGTAACAACAGACAAACTATCACTGATCGCAGGCGAATATGTCGGAAAGGACGACCCTGCAGCGATAGTGAGGATACAGTCAGGCTTGCCAGCGTCGGGAGAGTCTCTGGAAGCATTCTCTCATCCTTTCCTTGTATCTGGTTGGATGAGGGGATCATTCAACGGCCCAATGATGCCGGTAGGAATGAAGGATTCAAAGATGACGAGGTTCGACGGCCCACCACGTGTAGTGGGACTTGGATTCACCCTGAAGGAAGGACGTCTTGCAGGGCCCGTGGATCTCTTTGATGACATTGCATTCGCAGATGCCAGGAGGAAAGCGATAGAAATGACTGACCACCTTAGGAGAATGGGGCCGTTTGAACCACACAGGTTGCCGGAGTCGGAGATGGAATATACCACGCTTCCGAAGGTACTGTCAAATCTTGAGGGGCGATTCACGCCCATAGAAGACCACATAAATAAAGAGAAGCTGAAGGAACCGGTCAGGGAAGTCGATTAGACTTTCCTTCCCTATTCTTCTTCCAGTCTCTTAAATAGTTTCTTACGTCATAGAAGAAGATGTTTTCATATGGGCATGCTTCAATACAAGAACCAGAGCCAACGCACTTGGAACTCTTGAAAAACCCTTTACTTATGAACTGGCCAGGCAAGTCTCCCAACCCCACCTCACACGCCGCCACGCAATCTTTCGTCTTGCATGTGACGCACGTTTGAGGGCTCTTAACCTTCAACCTGAAAAGGCCAATCAGGCTGAAGAATCCAACGAAATTGCCCGTTGAGCACCATCCATACCTTCTGCATGGGCTCATCCCAACGAAAGGTATCGAGAAGAAGAAAAGATACCACATAAAGTTCCAGACAAACACTGAGTAAAATTCTGTTGCGTCAATGCCATATATTGTCAGTGACTGGAGATTCCTTGAATAGAATGAAATTGCAGATACCACAAAAAGAACTATCCAGGAATTGTACACTACCGTAAGGACAGGGGCCTTGTACTTGCTTCCGATGTTCTTCCTGCTGAACGAGGATTCATAGTTGTATGAAATCATCTGCTGTCCTAGGGTTCCTCCATACATTACAGCAGAAGGGCATAAAGTTCCACAGTAACTGCGTCTCCCAAAGAGAATGGCAAGCAGTGCATACAGGATGTAACTCGCCACTACAGCCACAATCAGGTATGGGTAGAATGGGCCCAGGGCTCCAACGTTTGCCCATAACGGAAGCCAACTGTATAACCCAGACGGTGCAATCGTCGGTATGTAAATGGTATACCCCGCAAACGCAATCAGGGCAAGGATAAGATTTACTCTCTTCTCTCTCCAGGCGGTCGACCTGATCCGGAACACGACAAGGGAACCCATCTCTATCCCCATGATGGTAAGGAACCAGAAACCGCTAGTCACTTGACCGATAATATATAACGAGTCCAGGAACACGGATAAGGGGTTATAGGTATTGACACCTCCAAGATATGCTGAGAAATCATACATTGCTCCGACGCCACTTGAAGTTATGCCTGACGTCTTGAAGATGATTGAAGCGGAGATGAACCACTCAGCAACGAAAGACAGGAATAGGAGGGAGAAGATAAACCAACGTTCCTTTGCCCAACCAATTTTTCCTCTGTATTCCACCTTCCTTAGGACACGGCTGAAATAGATGAACATTCCTGCGAGCATTGCAACAGAATATGGCAGCCATGAAAACGCAAAGGAAGATGAGGAGGTGAAACCAAGGAAGTTGGCCAGCATCATGATGGAACTCGTGAAGAAAGCCAGTGATGCAACCCTCTTCTCACCCTGTCTGATTGTGGCCTTCTTTGAGGAAACTAACTCAAGAATCCATATCATGAATGCTATCATTGCGACGGTCTGGCCAATGATCAGGAATTTCCAGTAACTGATTGCCATGGGAATGGTGAAGAGGGACATGAATGCAATGGACAGGAGTGATGCCCGCTGAATGCCACGTGCGGCAAAGAGATATACTGAAACCATCATCTCCACAAACATCGGAATCACGAAGAATGGGGAAGTGATGCCTCCCGTTACAATTTCAATAAAGTAATTTGGGTCATTCATGTTGAGAGAAGGCGCCGTTATCTGGTAGAGGAATACTCCCATGGAGAATTCATTCCAGACAAGAAGCATGGAAAGAAACAGGGTGCTCCAGGAACCATATTCTCTCTTACCTGGAACAGATACATGCCACAGAAGATACACAATAACCGATGTCATTGCTCCCATGGAAAAGTTCACAGCAATAACGGTGTTGAGAAACGAGTAGGGAGTGGCAAGAAAGTAGCTGAGAGAATTGAAGGTGCTTGCCATCATCGTGAGGAAAACAATTGAAACAGCGTAATTCTTCAGAGTTATTTCATGGGTACGTGCAATGTATCTTAAATAGAAGGCAATGGCAATGGTCATGAAAAGCGCTACTGCGATGGCCAGGGCATAATCCTGCACGTTTCTGCATATCCGTATCGGATATGTAGATTTCTTTACCGCTGTGAGCACTAAAGGGAAAATTCACTAATAGGCAAATGCGTTATACTCTGTTATGAAAGTTCTTGCAGTGCTCCCGCCCTTTCTTGCCATCGATACGATCACAGAGACAGTAAAGAAGATACTTCCGGACGTAGATGTGAGAACTGACACCGATTTCAGGGAAGCAGAAGCATCAGTACTTATCGTGACTACCTTCACGAGGTTGGACGGTGAAGTGCTCGACAGGATACGGGGCCTTAAACTGGTTCAGGTTGCGAGCACGGGTTACGATAACGTTTCAATGAAAGACTGCACCGACCGTGGCATTATCGTCTGCAATATCCCTACGGCAAACAAGGAGAGCGTGGCTGAACATGTGATAGCAATGGTGCTTTCCTTCCTCAAGGAGATAAGGTTCATGGACTCTGAAATAAGGGAAGGTAGGTGGCCAACATTGTCCGGTTCAATGGAACTGAAGGGCAAGGTTTTCGGTATTATAGGCATGGGCGCAATTGGAAAACGGCTCTCAGAGCGCCTAATCCCGTTTGAGGTGGAGATACTGTACAATGACGTAAACAGGCTAAAGGAGAGCGAGGAAACATCACTTGGAGTAACATATGCGAGCCTTGAAGACCTCCTTGGATCATCCGACGTGATATCACTTCATGTGCCGCTGACAAAGGACACCAAGAACCTTATTTCAAGGGAGAATCTGGCATTAATGAAGGACAATGCAATAATAATCAACACTTCAAGGGGGGAGGTTATCGATGAATCCGCACTGATAGATGCTGCAAAAAAGAAGAACATCAGGGCAGGACTTGATGTGTTTTCCAGGGAACCACCGGAATTCTCTTCGGAGATGTTCTCAATGGACAACTTTCTCTTTTCTCCCCACATTGCGGGAGTGACCATGGAAAGCCAGCAGAGGTTCATCACTGAGACAGTTTCCAACGTTC
Source organism: Thermoplasmata archaeon (assembly GCA_021792595.1). Taxonomy (GTDB): domain Archaea; phylum Thermoplasmatota; class Thermoplasmata; order Thermoplasmatales; family Thermoplasmataceae; genus JAMDBT01. Next base: position 8,501 of record JAJYUI010000043.1, read on the forward strand.
TAAGGTATGTTCAGGGACTTGAACCGCTTTACAGGGTGAGTGAGTGAAAGGTTGGGAACTCTTCTCATCATCGCTGAACAAGCTAGGTCTTGATCCAGTATTCGGTAATCCCGGGTCCACGGAACTTCCAATGTTGAGGGGGATAGAGAGCTACTTCCTCACATTGCATGACGGCTTATCTGTGGGAATGGCAGACGGACTTGCCCAGGTGAGCAGGAAAGCCTCTGTGGTGAACCTGCACACCCTGCCCGGAGTGGGGAACTCGATCTCATTCATACATACTGCCAAAGCAAACAGGTCCCCAGTGGTTGTCACAGCGGGACAGCAGGACACGAGACACGCATACCTGGAACCTCTGCTGTATCACGACCTTATGTCCCTGATAGGCGACGTAGCCAAGTTCAAGTATGAGATAAAGCATGCTTCCGAAATTTCACATGTGCTCAGGAGGGCAAAGGCCATCGCGGAAACTCCACCAATGGGCCCGGTTTTTGTATCCTTTCCGATGGACATAATGGAGGAAGAAACGGATGCTCTCCCGCTGGACCCGGACAGGATTAACGTAAACCTGGTGGACCCAGGGGCCGTGAAGGAAATTGCGGATGCAGTCAACAGGTCAGAGAACCCATGTGTGGTGGCAGGTTCAGAGCTTGACGCATTTGGTGGGCAGGACCTTGTCTCGGAACTTGTGCGTAAGATTGGATGCCCCATGTATGCTGAACCACTTTCGTCAAGGGCTCCATGCGATTCAGATTCCCCTCAGTTTTCAGGGGACCTCCCGCCTGCATCGACACTGATTAACCTTAGGCTTCTCAGTAACGATCTTTTGCTATTCGTTGGCGGTGATATAACTCTATATCCTTATCTCCCGAGTCCTCTTCTCGAGGACAAGAAGCTCATATTTGTCTCCACCGGAGCTTCCAGAAGAATTGGCGATAGTTATGTAATGAACCCCAGGTCGTTCCTGAAGGAGCTAATCCCGCTCGTGAAAAAAAAAGGAGAATACCATAGACCCCGGCCTTCACCAGACAAGAGCAGGATGCTAAGGGAAAGCAAGAAGTTCAGTGATTTTTACGTGATAAGGAGAGCAGCAAGGGAATTCGGAGATCACGTGCTGTTTGATGAGTCGATATCCGCCACGCTTACCGTGAGAGAGGCATTCGGCTACAAAAAGGAATCATATTTCACGGCAAAGGGAGGCCAGCTGGGTTGGGCACTTCCTGCCGCACTCGGGGCGTCCACCATGCGGAAGAAAATACTTGTCGTGATTGGAGACGGTTCACTCATGTATTCCATCCAGGCCCTATGGACTGCGGCCAGGTATTCCCTTCCGGTCAAGGTACTCGTATTGAATAACGGCTCCTACAACATCCTGAAAAGTTATTCCAGGAGCTTTTATCCGGCCGTGGAAAACAAGGATTTCCTCAGGCTGGGCATAGGGCTACAGAAGATGGTCGAAGGGTTTGGCGTAGAAACAAGGACAGCAGACAGGGAGTTAAATGACCTTAAGTGGCTCAGGGAGGGGAATACTCCAAAGGTCCTTATTGCAAACGTTGACAGTGAGGTTCCAAAACTCTTCCTCTGACCTTATGCTCTATAAAGGGTGGAAACAATAAATAGCACCGAATGCTATTTTCATTCATGGCCAAGTTCCCTAGTGATGAATGGGTTTCAGAATATGAAAGAATGATCAACCAGAGTGAATCTTACAAGGAGGCCGGAAAAACATGGGAAGGGGACATCCTTTTTGTGGTCAAGCCTGACTCGGGTGAAGGAGAACCGAATTACATTTATCTTGATCTCCACCACGGGGAGTGCCGTAGCTCAAGATACGTGCATCCAGGGGAGGAGCCTCCGAAAACGCAATTCCGATATATCGGAAAACTGGGAAACTGGAAGAAACTCATGAACGGGGAGATCGATCCGATCCAGGGCATTCTTACCGGGAAGTTCAAGCTGGAAGGATCCATGATGAAGATAATGAGGTACACAAAGGCCGCAAAGGTAATGGTGGACACAGTATCCAAGGTCCCTACCGAGTTCTAGGTGCAATCATGTGGTTTTTCAGATCACCTGAAGTGGTCTTCGGCGAAGACTCACTATCATTCCTGTCCAATCTCGACAGGGAAAGATTTCTTATCGTGACAGACAGGTTCCTGGCTACAACAACCCTTCCGGGCCTCCTTAAGGAAAGTATAGGCAGCAACAGGCAATTCATGACGTTTGCGGGTATTGGTGAAGAACCGAACGAGGACGAGATACTTTCAAGTATTTCTGATATCAGGGAGTTCAACCCGGAAGTGGTCATAGGAATGGGGGGTGGATCCGCAATAGATTCTGCAAAGATCATTTATGCGTTGAATGAGAGGGAGGACCTGACGCCATTTGACATAACTCCTCTCGAGGAGATTGGCCTGGGAAAGAAGAGCATTCTTGTAGCAGTACCGACAACCAGCGGGACGGGATCGGATTGCTCCTGGGCAGCGGTATTTTCAGGAAGCAAGGAAAAGAGGAAGAATGAGGTTGCTTCACCAGAGATACTCCCTAGATATTCCATTCTGGATCCATCCATGGTGCTCTCGCTCCCCCCTGAACAGACACGAAACACTGCGACGGACGCAATCACTCATGCTGTGGAGGCCTACGGAAGCCATTGGCGGAATCCATATTCGGATGCAATGGCCGAGAAGAGCCTTGAACTTATCACCGGGTCTCTGACCGAAGTGATTGAGGACCCAACCAACGTTTTCCACAGAGGCAATGTCCACGTTGGGGCATCCATGGCAGGAATGGCATTCTCCAACTCACAGGTCGGGCTTGCTCATGCGCTTGGTCATGCCCTTGGGGCGAGGTTCAGGATTGCACATGGAAAGGCTGTGGGTCTTTTCCTGCCATCAGTTGTGAAATTTAATTACGGTGCAGTGAAGGAGAGGTACGACAGGCTTAACATGATTTTTCCAAAGAAATTCAGGAAAGAGTCCCTTGACAGGACGCTTACCAGTTATTTCCTCGCAATAGGGCAGGCTGTTTCAGTGAAGTCAGCAGGACTGGACGGCAATGAATATGCGCTCTTGATTGACGAAATGACCGATCTTGCAATGGAGTCAACCGGTGTCCTGACCAACCCGGCAGATTCAGACAAGGGGAGACTTAAGGAATTTTTCGGTGAGGTGATTTGAAATTGAATGACGATAAGACTTTTGGAAGTATAATTGACGGCAGGGAAGACCTTGATGGCGAAATGCATGATCTGACGAGTCCGGTTGACGGTTCTGTGATGTCAAAAATTTCATTCGCTTCCCGTGAAAAAGTGAAGGAGGCCATAGATTCTGCGAGCGAAGCTTTTGAGAAGAAATGGCTTCACACATCTATTGCAGAGAGAAAGAAATTGCTCATCAAGCTGGCAGACAGGATTCTTGAACGTAGTGACGACTACGTGAACCTCGAGTCCATGAATACCGGAAAGACCCTCAGGCAGAGCATGCTGATGGATATCCCGCTTGGCATTGAGCATATCAGGTATTTCGGCGAAGAAACAGGCTTCGCGTATTCGAGAAATATCATGCACCCGGAGTATCCGGAGTCAACGGGAACAATCCAGAATGCTCCCATGGGTGTTGTGGGGGCAATAGCGCCATGGAATGTCCCTTTCCTGATGGCAGTCTGGAAGATAGCCCCGGCTCTGCTCGCAGGAAACACTGTAGTTCTTAAGCCATCCCACTTCACACCCATGACGGCACTGGAACTGGCAAGGGATGCACTGGAGGTAGGCTTCCCCAGGGGTGTTCTCAATGTTGTGTGCGGGTACGGAGACGTAGTCGGGGACACTCTTGCCAGGAGCAGCAAGGTTTCCATGGTAAGCTTCACTGGTTCCACGAATACTGGAAAGAAAGTGATGGAAGCCGCTTCAGGTGCAATAAAGAAAGTCACTCTGGAACTGGGGGGAAAGTCCCCAAACATAGTATTTGACGATTGTGACCTGGACAGGGCAGCGCTGGGCGTAATGTTTGGCATATTCCTTAACTCAGGTCAGCTGTGTGAATCTGGAAGCAGGCTTATTGTACAGTCAGGAATCAGGGAAAGATTTGTTTCTAAGCTTGAAGCGCTGCTTGAAAAGATGAAGGCTGGAAATCCAATGGACATGAGCACCGATATAAGTGCCATTTCAAATAATGAACAACTGGATAAGATAACCCGGATGGTCTCAGACGGGGTGGAGCAGGGAGCCAGGATAGTATATGTCAAGAACCTGAAGTCACTTGTCCCAGAGTACGGTCTATACTACCCTCCAACCATTCTTGCAGACGCAAGCATGGATATAGAGGTGATGAGGGAAGAGATAGA
>JAJYUI010000044.1 GCA_021792595.1 Thermoplasmata archaeon
AATTTACAGTGATTGGATTATGAATTTTTGTATTTGCCGCTTCTACCATGAAAAGTTTGTCACACAAACAAATCGAGATTTAGCCCAATGATGGTCCTAAGTGGGGCTGGTCGGGTTTGAACCGACGGCCACCTGGTTATGAGCCAGGCGCTCTGCCAGGCTGAGCTACAGCCCCATTGACTGGAAATCCTCATCGTTGCACATATCTTTAAACTTTTTGCGTGCAATTCCAGCGATGCACAAACCTTCACACCTTGCCAAGGGCATGATCAAGGTCTTCCTGCAGGTCATCGTAATCCTCAATTCCTACGGAAATCCTGACAAGATTGTCGGAAATCCCCGTTTTTTTCCTGATCTCCCGCGGAATGCCAGCATGGGTCATCAATGATGGAATTTCCATTAGTGACTCCACTCCCCCGAGACTCTCCGCAAGTGCAAAGTACCTGGTTGAGGATGCAAAGTTTCTGATCCCCGCGTTATCCGTGTCTATCGTGAACGATATCATTCCCCCATACCCTCGCATCTGCCTGCTGGCAATTGCGTGATTCCGGTGCGATTCCAGACCGGGATAATATACCGTGCCGATCTTTTCATGCCCCTGAAGAAATCTCACGAGTTTTTCTGCATTTTCCCTGTGCTTGTCCATTCTTACAGAAAGCGTCTTCAAACCCCTCATTGTGAGATAAGAGTCGAATGGGGACATTACTGCCCCAATGGCATTCTGGTTGAATTTCAACCCCTCGTATAAATCATCGTTGCTGGTGACGAGAGCCCCACCCAGGGAGTCACTGTGTCCATTTATGTACTTGGTCATGCTGTGAACTACCACGTCGGCCCCCATTTCCAGGGGGTTCTGGAAGTAAGGGGATGCAAATGTGTTATCAACCACCGATATGCTTCCATGTTCCTTTGCGATCCGTGATACCTCAGCAATGTCTATTATCCTGAGAAGTGGGTTTGATGGTGTTTCGAAATATACCATCTTTGTGTTTGGCGGTATGCTGCCAAGGCTGGAGGCATCAGAAAGATCACGCATTTCATATGTAATTCCTATCCTTGAAACAAGGGTCCTTAGAAGTCTCTCCGTACCTCCGTATAGATCCTCTGATGCGATGACGTGATCACCCGGGCTAAGCAGAGAAAGGAACAGTACAGTTTCTGCGGACAGCCCGGAGGAAAATGCCAGACCGTGCTTCCCGCCTTCAAGTGAAGCAATCTTTTCCTCTAGTGCCTGTCTCGTTGGGTTTCCAGTCCTTGTGTACTCATATCCGCGTGTGGGCTCAAGCGGGTCCTTCCTGGCAAACGTGGTTGAAAGATGGATCTCCCTGACGACATCTCCTGTTCCATTCACAATATCCGGTTCTTCCCCCACATGAATCGATCGCGTCGAGAATTTCACTTTAATCACTCCATGAACCCGTTTTCGCGCATCCACTTATCGTTGTAAATCTTGCTGAGGTACCTGTAGCCGGAATCGGGAAATATCACCACTATGTTCTTACCCTCCATTTCCTTTGAAATTTCAAGTGCAGCATACATTGCCGATCCTGATGAACCGCCTGCGAAAATTCCTTCTTCACTTGCCAGCTTCCTTGCCATTTCGAAACTGTTTCTGTCATTAACCTGGATAATGTCGTCGATCACTGAGAAATCAACCGCCTTCACTAGATAATCCTCTCCGATTCCCTCAACTTTGTACAGGTGTGTTTCCCCGGTATTCCCGGTCTTGAAATAGTTGTAAAAAACGGACCCTTCTGGATCCACACCGATGATCTTCACACCCGGGTTCCTTGACTTCATGAAACGACCAATTCCGGAAATCGTTCCTCCTGTCCCAATACCTGCAACGATAACGTCCACTTTCCCGTCCATCTGTTCGTATATCTCCGGCCCGGTCGAATGGAAATGAGCGTCAATGTTGTCTGGGTTGTTATACTGGTCCGGATAGAACGCATTCCTTTCTTCCGCTATTCTTCTGGCAGTACTGTAATAGCTCTCCGGAGAATCGAACGGGACATCGGTTCTGGTTACCACAACCTCGGTTCCAAATGCCTTCATCAGGTTGATCTTCTCATCGCTCATCTTGTCTGGTATGGTTATGAGGCATCTGTACCCTTTCGCCGCAGATATCATCGCCATAGCGGACCCAGTGTTTCCTGAGGAATTCTCCACAATTGTGTCAACCTTCTTTCCTTCCCTTTCTGCCTTCTCAAGAATATACTTGGCCATTCGATCCTTTACACTTCCACCTGGATTGAAGAATTCAAGCTTTGCAAAGATGTTGTTTCTTCCGTCACCCATCCTGTTGATTCTTACCATGGGGGTGTTCCCAATCGTATCAAGGATGCTATCAAAGACCTTCATGACAACCTTACCCATAGCAAGTTGGTTTATTAATCGATCCTAATGAATGCCGTCAGACTCCCACATAAGCAAAATCCTGTCTAACGTTTATGTAATCGTTTGCCTCTCAGTACAATGAAGAAACATGAAGATAATCGATATAAGCATGGAAATCAGCAGTTCCATAATCACCTATCCGGGAAACCCATCCCCCGTTATTCACCAGTACGCAAGGATTCCGGAACAGGCCACCAATGAATCCACAATAAGCATAGGAAGCCACACTGGCACACATGTCGATGCTGGCCTGCACGTTCTCAGGGATGGATATGATTCCGGCATGATACCGTTGGAAAACATGTATGGTCGCTGCAGGGTCCTTGACCTTACCCGGGCAGGTTCTGAAATTGAAAGGGAACACCTGAAATCTTTAGATATAAAGAAGGGAGAGATAATTCTCCTGAAGACGGAAAACTCCCTGAAGCAGTATGAAACTTTCAGGAACGATTTTGCCCATGTTGCAAGAAGCGGTGCAGAGTTTCTAGTAGAGTGCGGCATAAGAACTATTGGGATAGACTACCTTAGCGTCAAGAAATTCAACGCTGACAATGATGTCCATGAACTTCTCATCTCCAACATGACCGTTTACGAAGGCCTCAACCTCGTGGAAGTGTCACCTGGATCCTATACATTCATAGCTTTCCCATTGAGGATAAAGTGCGATGCATCTCCAGCTAGGGCAATCCTCATTGAAGAATGAACTGGAAAATGCCATCCGAATACATCATGAACCAATTGCCTAGTTGGATTGATTTTACGCCGCCAGTCGGGCTCGAACCGACGACCGCTCGGTTAACAGCCGAGTGCTCTACCAACTGAGCTATAGCGGCAACGTTTACGGGAATTACGGCTTACACTTAATTCTTTTCGCGACATTATTGAATCAGATGCTCTTGTGCTTCAATTCCGGTCACTATCAATGGTTGAGTAGTCATCCGAAATACTGATTGAGTCCGGATCTATTCCGCAAATCGTCTTTATCTCCTCCTGAAGCCTCATAATCCTGTCTTCCTGAGCTAAGAGCCCCTTCCTTGAATAGTTTTGCAGGGTCTTCTCAAGAGGTATCTTGATCTTTCCAGCCACAAGGTTATCTGCCTGTGCCACGATTTTTTCTTCCAGTGTCCTCGGAGTGTAGTCCCTAGGCGGAAGGCCCAGTTCCAAGGCTTCTTTCTCGTCTATTCCTGCTCCAATGTGCCTCTCGACTATGGAAACAACAACTGGTGCGATCTCCCTGCGATTCAGGATTGCCCCCCCCTCAACCGCGTGATTTATTCCATGCGACTTTGTCCTACCCACATCATGGAGCAGTGCGCCTGCCCTGACCACGTCTATGTCAGCGTGGCATCTCAGCGCAAGCTCCATTGCAATCTTTCCGACTGCCAGAGAATGCTCAACCAGTTTGCTGTCAGCTCCCTCTTCACGAAGTATCTCCAGACACTCACGCTCGTTCGGGATCAGGTAAACTGATTTTCCTCTCTCCATGGGCACAACGATCTTGTGCCCACGTGGCTGAGTTTCCAGTTCCTTCCCCCCATAAAACCTGTCAAGGAAAACTGCAAGGGCGGACACCTCGCTATGCGGCTGGTTTGTCACAGATAGATTGTACTTGGACTTCTCGTATATTGAAAATGGTACCTTCTGTGAACCCACAACAATGAGGATGTCTTTTCCCTCGCTTTCTTTCCTTACTTCATCGATTTTATCCTGGAATGGCAGGCCATACATTGTAAGGTGCACCACGGGCCCGGTGAATCTTGATATCACCCTTTCCGGCTTAAGCCCGCTTTCAACCGAGAAATTTCCGCCAAATTCCAGGGAAATCCTCCTTATTCTTTCCTCGAGCTCGTCATCCTTTTCGTCAATGTAAATGCCGGAACCCCCGAGCGCTCTGGCAGCCAGAGCCACATGCGTTGTAAGCCTCTGGTCTCTGAATGGCCTGTGCCCGACCCTCAGGATATAGATTCCCAATCGCCAGCACCTAGAGGTCGCTAACTTTCTCTATCTTGTAACCCTTGATTTGAAGCAATGCAGAACGCCTTATAATTCCGCGCAGGAGAGTCTGTGATATATCCAGTGACTCCGCCACCTCTCCAACAAATACGCCTTCGCTTTCGGCAATCATGTCGATAATCCTGTTCTCGTATTCCTCCAGCTTGTCTTCTGTGAGGGTCGTGGCAAACACAATATCCGCAAGTTCGTCCATTCCACCCATCAGATTTATCTGAACATTTGTGTAATAAGTATGATAGGCTTTCTCGGGACCCTGTTCCCCGGTGAGCCACTGGCTCTCTACCATCTTGATCTTCTCCAGGTAGAGCAGAGCCCTCCTTCCCTCGATGCCGTACTTCTCCTCTATCTTGGGTATTGTAATCCATCCGGTGGACAGGTCTATCAATAGACGCCTCTTCACCTCAGTATCGGCAGCGTGAAAAATGGTTACAAGCTCTCCCACGTCATTTACAACTTTAATCCTGGAGACCATCTGTCCGACATGGTTTCTTCTAATTTAATTATTACCTTGAAATTTAATTTGCTGACTTTTTCCATCACTACAATGGGAAAGGGAGTCTTCTGAAATCTTGGGCAAGCTGCTGTGAACTACCTCTTCCTGCTCTTTATTGTTGACAGGAGCATCTTGTCATATCCAAGTCCAAACTTGATTTTCTTGGTTTTTAGAACCTTCCCAATGCGCTCGGAAATCTCCCTGATAGTCTCTGATGGTATCCCTCGGAAAACTATCATCTCCTTCCTTTCCTGAGGAAATACCAGTCTGAGTCTTGCTCCATCCCGTATAAAACCGAACGGTTTCTGGTTCTTCCTGATCTCCTCCATGTTCAGTTCCATGCTTATCTGGTCCATCTGCACTTCCTCCTGGTTTCCACCGGATTCGTTCTCGATGATTTCCCAGATTGAAGGAAATGCTTTCTCCAGGTCCTTCCACTGAAATGATGGATCAAAGGTGAAGTGGGCGCTCCAGTTTTTCATCTAACGGCTAAACGTACTGTCGGTTAAAACCATTGCTCTGCGTTTCTAGTGGATCAGGATGTAACATTCAGGCCATGTACAGGACAAAGAGACCAGTGACAGCGAGTACCGTTGCAATGAGGTAATCATAATTCCGTGGGCTTACTCTTTCAAGTATCTTCTTCATCCCTCTGGATGCCAGGAATACTATCACAACAAGAGAAACTACAGTCACCAGAATGAAGTCAAGAAGTACGCTGAGCATGTATGCAGCTGAGTAAGAGGAGGCAAGTATCAGAAAAGGTGTTACTGATGGATCCGGCATTACGCTGGCAAGTATTGAAGAAACGGAGATATCGTGTTTGCCCTTTCCTTCCAGTAAACCTGTTGCAAGAAAGTAAACGGCTGAAATGAACAGCAAGGATGCCCCGATGTACTCTGCGTAGAGGTAAATTCCAGAGAAAAACAGTACCCCAAGATAGAGAACAGCAAGCCCCAGAATTGCAGAGGTTATCGCATGCCCTATACCGATGTATCCCGACATGAGGTACTTTTTGCCACTGGAGTAATTCCTGGCATCTGAAACCACGGTAAGGGGTATCCAGTGGTCTGGGGCCATCATGTGGAAGAGGGCAATGAGTGAGATTGACAGGTAGATTGCGAGGCCAGAAATCACAGTGGGCTGATAAATTCCATACTATTAAGCAATATCTCGGAAAATTTGTTTTCACTTCCTTTCAAGAACTGCATAATACCTTGTGAGAGACTTGTGCTGCCTCACTGGAACAATCGAGAGTGTATCGAACAGTTCACCGGACATTTCCAGCATGCCCCTGTCTGAAACGGCAACTACCGCCGTTCCTCTTTCTCTCAGCAATTCGTGAAATTTTTCGAATGCCAATTGATAAAGCCCCCTTATCCCATGCCCCGTAACCCTCGAGTTTCGTCCATACGGAAGGTCTGTGATAACGGCATCCACCGTTTTGTTAACTGCCAAATCCCTTATGTCCACTGACGTCAGTGACTCAGCGGAAAGTCCATAAAAGTCAATATTCTGCCCCGTTCCCCTTATCATGTCACTTGAAAAGTCGTTACCTATGATGTGCCTGCCCATTATTGCTGCTTCAACAAGTATCCCACCTGTACCGCAGAATGGATCAATGATTGTATCACCTGGCGTTGTTCTTGAAACATTGACCATGAACCTCGCAAACTTTGGATGCATCGATACCGGAGAAAAAAATGGTTTCACAGGAGGCCTCCTAGATTCCATGTCGCTCAGGTCACGCCGGTGTTCAAGTTTTGTCAGGTACCACTTTGAATCGTGGATGACTTTGATGACGAAATCGGGATTCCCGAAAGAAACTTTTCCATCGCCACCGATAATGCTTCCGATCTCAGCCTCGTCCGCAGTGATGCCACACCTGTCTGCGTCCCTGAACCTCACATGGAACTTTCCATCAGGCAATTGACATTGTCTAATGCCGTCGAGGGATTCTCCGGAATAAATGACCCCAAGTATCTCTCTTATGAAAGCTGCATTGTAGAGTGTTGAAGGGTTTCCCGTAATCTCGCATGTGTGTCTTGATTTTCTGAGAACTTCATAGTTACCCTGAAAGTTAAGGAACCTTATCTCCGCTTCACAGGCTTCAGGGCTTTCCTGGCTCAGATCAAGAAGAAAGTTACCCGCTTGGGGGAACATTGGCTACTCGACATTCTTAGACTTCTTAAGCTCCCTGGCAAGATCTGCGGAAAGCGTCTCATACACCTTGCTCATCTTGCGTATAGCCCTCTTCACCGCTGCCTGGGGTTTTCCTGTTTTCACGCGGACATATATCAGCGGATTGTCTATGGTTGGGTGCTTAAGGTAGTACTTGGATTCTGCAACCTGCTCATCCTTGAGAATCTCTTCCACGAGAGGTTTGAGAATCGTGTTATCGTAGTTTGTCATTTCGAGGGTCATCTGATCTTTCTCCTTTGATACTACCCTCAACTTGGAATCCATGGCGGGCAATATGCTGGAGATATATATCGTTATCCAAATCTCATTGGCCTAGCGATATCCTGATTTCAAGTTTCTTCCTGGAGTTGCATCCATCCCTTTTGCAAGCAGCTTCAATCTTGCTTTCTCTTGAGACACGAATTCACTGTGTCAGATAAACCCAAGTAGACAGAGAATTGCCTTTTTCATTCTGTAACCGATTTCTTAAATCCATCGAGATCGGCTCTCGATGTTGATTCTACTCCAGAATGACCTGTATGAGTGTGTACCCAGTGTATCGTTTTTGCAAGCGTCGTATCCATGGCATCATTAAACCTGTATGAGACTATATATGTACCCGGAAAAGAAAATCAACACAAACATTAATGTAGGCGGAGTCAAATGCGAGGTTACACACTGCAGGAATTGGAGCTAAAGCATCATGTATCTTACTTATTCTCGTTCAATCCATGGACAGAAGTTTGACCAACTGGAGGCGGGGCTTACGGATTGCCTGAGAAAGTGTGATAAATCAACAAAGGTAATTTGAATTGAGGAAAACCAAACCGAGGGACGGAATTACCCGCTCCATAAAATGGAAATTAGAGAAACACCATGACCTTGCCAACGTACTGGGGCATCATAGTCTCCTGAAAGATCTTGTTTCAAAGGAATACAGAGATAGATCGTTTTCTGAATGGAATAACATTTCTGTGAAATTGGCGATTGAGGAAGGATGCCTTTTCTCAGAAAAGACTCCGCCCACTAGTTTGATAGAAGTATTTCTCAAGAGGATCTATGATGTTCCCGGATTCATTCCAGGAAGAGATGATGTGGTTGTCGATGTGGGGGCGAATTATGGGGACACTACAGTCTGGTGGGGAAAGAGGCATGGAGCAAGTGTCATTGCGTTTGAACCACTGGAAGGCGTCTTTGAAATTCTTAAGGAAAACGTGAAGCTAAATGAATTGCAGGTTGAATTACATAACACTGCTCTTGGTGATGGGAAAAACCTCTCCGGGCATCTCAGCGGAAGCATGTTCGTTTCCAGTGAGACAAGCGGGCAGATGAGTTTCAAGTCCGTGACTCTAGATAGTCTTGGAATGGATAGAATAGACATTTTGAAGATTGACGTAGAAGGATTCGAATACGAAGTACTGTCTGGTGCGAAAGAGACATTAAGACGAACTTCACCACGGATTATTATCGAGACCCATAGCAAATTGCTCAAGAAGAAGTGCCACGCCTTACTGACCGACCTGGATTATGAACTATCCTTCAAAGGTAGAAAGCTGAAACCGCTAAATCCAGAAATGGACGTGGTACAGAATTTATTTTACTCCAGGAGGGGAAACTAGTGGATTTGTTGTCCCACCTTGGCTAACTGCCTCTGGACGATATACTGAACTTACCATGACAACTCTTGTGGTGGTTGAGGATGTAGTTCATGGGTATCAGCAGCCAGTATTTTTTCTATCCTGAGAGCCTCTGTTGCCAAACGCTTAATGGCTTCATTGCATGCATCGGCCCAGAACTGTGAGAAACAGTCCAGCGAATTTTCCTCTTTTCGGCAATTGCGTGGACAGCGATTAAGCAAGGGAAGTATTGTAATACCATTTGCAGATATGATACCGTATGATGTCTGACATACTCCCACAGCTAAAGCTTGTGGGGTTCTGGGGTCGCTATCGCCTATAACGTTGCCTCTTTGGGGATATCAGTGTTCCCTTTCCATGCATCTCTGTCTGCATGCAATCGATCTATGCTTTCCACTAAAGGAGGACGCAACGCTATGTTGAATGAAGCGTTGGCATCGGCATGATCAACGTGCCCGCACTAGCACTTGAAACCCTTCCCGGAACGGTTGCCTATCTGCTCACGCCTTGAACACTCCTTTGAAGTGTGGTATGGTTCAACATACGCAACGAGTATTCCAGGTAGTCTGGCATTGTATTCTATCATCTGCTCAAGCTGATAGAATGACCGGCAATTCAGGGAATACCTGAAATCCCTGCCCGAACTTGCTTCTCTTATCCCTTTGAGAAATTCGTGCCTGATTTCCATTCCATTCTGTTTTGCTTCCTGCACTATATTTTTCGAAACATTATGGATAATATCTCTCTATCTGTACTGTTTCACGAGGGAATATAATCCCTTGAAACCTTTCTTCCTCAACTCCTCATATATCCTGACAGCAGAGAGATTGTGCTGATCAATCATTGAGCCTGCAGGGTCCCTGTGGTACTGTGGCACCTTGCCTGATTTGAGATATTTCCTGACTGTTGTCTTGCTTATTCCAAGTCTCCCTGATATCTCACTTATGGAAAGTCCCTGGTCCTTCATGCTCCTTATCATGTACCATCCCTCCTGTTCAAGCAATCCACTGAACCTAGGTTCAGCATGATGGACTGGCTATTTTCCGATTGCCAGAACTGGATACTTTTTGTTTGCCATAATTGGACAGAATTCACTTGCCATTTACACTATCCTGCCTTCTTGTAAACGTCAGTTGATTTTTGTGCATTTTCGCCGGTAATTCGTGGTAACAAACCAGATAGCATGCCGGCCAGGGAAAATTAAACTGAACTTGATACTGATAAGAGAACACGCAAATACACCGAATACATACGCTTTCATCAGTACTATTCGTTAAAAGCGCCTTGCTTTAGATGTGCGGCAGGTGGCTCGTATCTTCACCACTGCCTCAAGATACGGGCATTTTACTCTCTTATCTCCTTTTCTGAAGCTATTATACAGGCTATTGTCAATATCACAGTCAGAACGAAGAGACCAAGAAGGTACAGCCCAAGAGTGCCCATCTGGGAAGCAGTAAGTGACCCATTGACTATTACCATCCTGATTGCCTGTGCAGACCATGAAACAGGGTTGTACTGCGCGATGTTTCCAAGCCATGAGGCCATCATCGATTTGGAAAACATTGCGTAACTGGCAAACATAAGAGGGAGGTTGATCAGGTTGATGATACCGAAAATGGAGTTCATCTTGGTCATCCTGATAGCGATCAGACTGAAAATACTGGAAAATATGAACGCAATCATCGTGATTGACGCGATAACTACCAGCGCGTCAAACACATTAAAACCATTCTGGAAAACCAGCCCGTTCGGGATTATGAGGGCGGCCGCGATGAGAATCACTGCCTGTACAAGTATTCTCACTATGGAAGCAAAGATCTTCGTGAAGACTATCGAACTCCTCCTGATGGGTGAAATCAGGAACCTCGACAATGTTCCGAGTCTCCTGTCCCATATTATATTGGTGCCGGCAAATATCCCCGTGAAAAGCGCAGTGGTTGTAAGAACGCCCGCAATCACGAAAGTAATATAGTTTGGAGCCCCGTCCAGTATCTGCGATACGCCGAATGTTGACTGCCCCGATGGTACAAACTTTGAAAAGTCAAGCGCACTGCCAAAGAGCGCAATCCAGAACAGGGGCTGAAGCATACCTACGAAGAAGAATATTGGATCCTTGTACCATTTCTTGATTTCGCGCTGGAATAGAGGCATAAGTCCGCTCATGCCCTCATCCTCCTCATGTTTATCCTCTGCTTCATTACGTCTTCTCCGCCCTCAGAATCCCGGATTCTTCTTCCTGTGTATTCCATGAAGACCTGATCGAGGGATGGACGCTCCACTGACATGGTCTGTGGTTTTACGCCGTTTGCAAGCAGAAACTCGAAAAACCCTGGTAACTCAGAATCAACGCTCGCTACCTTTACCCTGACCGTCTTTTCATCAACCAACTGGACTGAAATCGCATCCGGGAATTTCTTGATCTTCTCAGCTTCCTCATTTCCATTGATTCCCAGAATTATGATGTCACCGTTGAGGGCCGACTTCAGCGACTCCGGGGTTCCTGTTACCTTGACCTTCCCATAGTCCATTATGGAGATGGTGTCGGCGAGCTCATCAAGTTCCTCCAGATAGTGCGAAGTCAGGATTATTGTAATGTTCAGTTTCTTCTTCACTTCCCGTATATATTCCCACATCCTTGTCCTCGTCTGAACATCCAGCCCGATCGTTGGTTCATCCAGGAAGAGGACTTTTGGCTCATTAATGAGCCCAGCGACTAGTTCAAGTCTCTTCCTCATTCCTCCTGAATATGTTCCAACATTCTTGTTGGCAAATTCCGTAAGATCCACAAGGTCAAGCAGTTCCTTCGCCCTTCTGAGCGATTCTCCACGAGGGATGTCATAAAACCTGGCAACCATAAGGAGATTTTCTATACCCCTGAGGTCCTCATCCATGGTGAGATCCTGAGGCACCACACCGATTACCTTCCTCACCGCAAGTGATTCGGTGATTATGTTGATCCCTGCGACTGTCGCGTTGCCAGAGGTTGGCTTAATCTGCGTTGTCAGCATTTTGATGGTGGTTGTCTTGCCCGCTCCATTCGGCCCTAGCAGCCCGAAGATCTGACCTTCGTCGATTGAAAGGTTGAGATTGTCAACAGCCTTCAGTCCTCCCTTGTAAACCTTTGTAAGGTTTTCAGTGTGAATTATTTCCATAAGATCACCTGATATCGATATCGATATCTATTTCCTCAACAATCTTATCAGATATAAATAGGTTATTTGAAGTTCAAACAGTGGCCAGCCCACAATATGCATGGAGTGTCTGAAACTTAGTTCCAACCGGATATTTCCGGGTCAAATGTGGTTTAGTGCATTGAACGCCTTCAACCAGAAACCTTGTTGAAGCATCTTACAGACATGCATTCTGTTAGATTCCCTATAAGGTGAAATACTGCCGTACTGCCTTGATGCAGGTGCCGGGATTTGGACCCGGGTCGAAAGCTTGGAAGGCTTCCGTGCTAGACCAGACTACACTACACCTGCCTTGTTAAATCAGCCGGATACACATCGTATGTATTTATTTTTTAGGCTATTCGGTTAGACCCATTTGCTGGATGATTGCCTATCCACTCACACGTTATTGGTTATTGTGAAGCTGAAATACGTCTGAGTATGTTCTGCCATTACTCTGCAACGAAAGATCAAATGTTGCAGTCACACCCGATTTTATGGCAGTGATATTGAAGTAAAAATATCCACCGGAGTAAGTTCCGTGCAATGTTGTCGGACCCCCAGAACCTATAGTTTCTGTGATTGAATAACCGCTCATCGGGTCAATATATGATATGCCCACCCTCAGGTGAGTGTTGCTTGTATTTACGTAAAACTCATTCCCTCCAGGTCCACTTAGAGAGGCGAAGTTGCTGTTCACCTGTGCCTGAGGTGTTGAAAACTGAGGCCCTGCAATAGTGGCAAAAGGCGGGTTCAGCAGGATAACCCAGAATACTAGCCAGGTGAAGAAGAACTCTGCGAAGAGGAAGAACTTATGCGACCCCTTCTTGGGCATCCTGATCCTGAACATTTGAAAGAACGGCTTTAACAGGTAGATTATTATGAAGAACAGCAGGATTGAGAAGTACCACAT
>JAJYUI010000045.1 GCA_021792595.1 Thermoplasmata archaeon
GAAAATACATCACTGCATACTGCCACCTCAGGAATGCAGTGAGGACATTCAAGAGAAGCAGGATTAAAAGTATCGAGCTCGTTTAATCATCACTCGGTATCCAAGAATCTCTCCCAAAACACCTCCAAGAAATATTTTTATATAAACTACTTGTACCCATCTCATGGATAAGGTTGATAAACCCGATGGTTCTGTAAATAAGAAGTCAGGCACTTCCAGTCTTCCCTATAGGCCCCTAATGATGGCAGGCATTCTGGCGATTGCGATTGCGCTAATCCTTTCCGCGATTTCCGTGATCCTTGGTTTTTCAGCTGACCTTGTTCAGGGAAATGCTTACCTTGTTCAGGGAAATGGCACAGGATCAACGAGCAGTGAGTCGGCAACGCTCACTGCAATGATAGTGATGGGAATACTTGCAGGACTCATTCTCATAATCATTGCAGTATGGGTCGTAGTTCTGGGAATAAAGATGCACCTCCCGGAAAGATACATTGGGATTGGGCTGTTCCTGTTCCTCTTTTTTGTATTCCTCGCTGTGGGGGGATACCTGTATGCTTCACTTTGGTCAGCGCTATTGTCTGGTTCTGGCTCTGGCCTGCCCAATGGCGAAGCAGGTCAATTTACGGGCGACATAACTCTGTATTCAACGCTCCTACTGATCGGAGGGGTCTTTGTGCTCATATCATCAATCCTGGCATCTAGCAAGAGTACCGGAGCAAGGATTACGGCAGGAATACTCGGGTTGATCTCGGCGATTTTCGTTTACCTTGGGATGTCATTCAGCTGGATAGACGCTTATTCCTCAATTATCGGGTTTTCGATAAGTACGTTAACGGGAGGCAACACTGGGACCAGTTACTTGTATTATGTTGATTCTTCATACATCCCATTCAATTACTTTATCTTTGGAATAATGGGTTCGTATGGAATCATGGCGCTCATAGCTGCAATTGCGGCAATCGTAATCCTAATTGTTGCTCATTTCCTGTCGGAAGGGAGTGTAAAGAAGACCGTGGAAGCGATTACCATGGTTCCTGTAATCATTTACGCAATAGGATCCGTGATCACGGGAGCTATGATTGTGTCTCTGAAGTTCTTCAACGATCTTTCTTTCTTCACGGGAACGATCTTCAGTTATAAGTCATCTGCAGTTTCTCTTTTGAAGGCCAACCAGGCTGTGGGTTATACTTCAGGCTGGGTCATGATCATCGGCGGGATACTGATAATGGTCGGCGCTGCGCTGTTGCTTGTGACTCTTCTCATGGATGTAATGCCGAAGGATTTATTCTCAACATCGGCGACTCCAAAGGGTACTTCTGCATCAGCAAAGAAACCAGCCAGGAGTGCAACAACCTATGACAGGCTTGCAGAACTTAAGAAGATGAAGGACGAGGGCCTGATAAACGACGATGATTTTGAGAAGCAGAAGACCAAGATCCTGGAGGAGAGATAGGCAAACCGCCTTACTCTCCAGCAAAATTTTCGATGTGGCATTACTTTTTGGCCAAGTAAAGATCCGGCCTGATTCTTGGAATAAATGCATTCCTGACGGATTCCATGATCAGGTCATATCTATTCAGCGAATTACGCGAAAGGATTCCTGCGATACCGCCTTTGGACCCTATGTCTGCTTCTCCATGAAGGGACGTGAAAGCCTGTGAGATGTCCATCCCTCTCTTGGTGAGATCAATAATTGAGTCAGGAATCCTGAAACCGCTGCTGAACCCACTCGATACAGCACCAAATCTGTCAAGAACAGCACATGCGTGGAAATCATAGGGCTCTCTGTTGATCTTGAATATTCCTGACTCAATGCCTATGGAATAGTCATATCCTCCAGTGACGCTTGATGCCCTCAACTTCGCAAGTTCCAGCGTATCTTCCTGAAGAGGCTGGTTGGTGGCGAGATCATATTCCCGGTTTCTTCTGACAAGGACATCAACACCCCGTCTAGAGAAGAACTCGTGTACTGCACGTTCCTTCAGGTCGTTGCCGGTGGAGACTGACACCCTGAGTGGACTCATCCGTTTTCCCTCTGCATCTATCTCCCCGGAAAGTATCCTGCTGGAACTTATTGGAAACAGGTCATCAGCAAGAACATGAGGAACGAGCCTTATCGCAAGCGGGGCCATGTTGCCTGAAATTCTCTTCTCATTGATCTTCAAAGCATTCGGGTATGTCTCAGGGGAGACTACTATGGAATCATATTGTTGAGAAGAAAATGCATTCCCCAGATCACTATTCAGCGGCAATATCGTGAAGTTGCTTGAAATAGTCCTGAGGAAGGTACTCAGGTTCTTTTCACGGAGTGGATATGGAGGGGTGCTGTAACCCTTTCTTGCTCCAAGGAACTCGTCAGTAGTAAGGCCTATTATCACAGGCTCTCCGGTCGAGGCTGCTTCTGACAGCATGGCCCTGTGTCCCTTGTGGAGTACCGAAAATGTTCCTCCAAGGATCACTGTCATTTCGGTTAAGCCACTCTTACAGACTGAAGTTCCTGGGATACCACTTCTCCCAGCCTGCTTATTCCTTCCCTTATCTCTTCATCATCAGAGTAAGTAAAATTCAGCCTCATGTTGTTTCTCTTTTCGCCATGCGGGAAGAATGCAGCACCGCTGACATATGCTACCTTCTTTTCAAGGGCCTTCTTTATCAGGGCAGTAGTGTCTATGGAGGGATCAACTTCTGTCCAGAGGAACATTCCACCGTCAGGGTTTGACCATGTGCTGCCTTCAGGGAAGTGTTCCTTAAGCGATGAGATCATAAGGTCCCTCTTTCCCCTGTAGAGCTCAATTATCTTTGGTATCTGCTTCGCCATCACGTCTCTCCTTAGATACTCCAGCGCTATGTATCCGGAAAGGGAATTTGTGGCCAGGTCGAGAGCCTGCTTGAGCAGATTGACCTTGCTTACCACTTTCTCGTTTGAGATGATGAAGCCAATCCTCAGGCCCGGTGTCATGACCTTGGAAAAAGTTCCAAGATACGTTACCTCTCCTGACTGATCCATGCTTGCCAGAGAGGGCACTTTCTTTCCAGAGAACCTCAACTGTCCGTATGGGTTGTCTTCAACAACGGGTACTCCATAGTCCTCTGAGAGGTCAAGCAGGTGTTTCCTCCTTTCCAGTGTCATAGTGTAGCCTGCAGGATTCTGGAACGTGGGTATGGTGTAAATGTACTTTGGGAGTGAGCCGCTTTTCTTCAGTCTCTCGAGTTCTGATTGAAGAACATCTGTTTTCATACCATGCTCGTCGAGAGGGATTCCCAGCATTTTCACAGAATTTGCATTGAAGGCTGATATCGCGCCAATGTAGGTTGGAGCCTCGGTTATGACTGTTTCTCCAGGGTTCGCCAGAACCTTGGGCAGCGCGTAAAGTGCCTGTTGGGACCCGGAGGTTACAATTATGTTTTCAGGCTTAGTGTCGATTCCTTCTGTATCCTTGACCATCTTTGCAATTTCCTGTCTTAATCCGAGCATGCCGGACGTACTTCCGTACTGGAGTGCAAGATCCCCGTTTGTCTTAAGAACATGGTCTATGATATCCCTGATCTCGTCAATTGCAAATGACTTGGGATTTGGCATCCCTCCTCCAAATGAAATCATTCCGGGAACCGAGGTATATTTCAACAGTTCTCTTATCTCAGAAGGTTTTAATCCCTCAATTAAACTGGAAAACCTGTAAGTCATATTTATCCGATGATGATTTCAAAGAGGGATATAAGTATCTTGAAGAAAGATTGCCATGCCATGTTAGGCAGTACGCAGAAGCGCCATGCTTTGGCCCCTGGGAAAAACGCAGTATTGTGTAAGTGTTGACACAGCCAATCTGCAAGCATCTGTGCACATAAGAAAATATTTTATTACCGGGAAGATAGGCCAGCCATGGAGAGGGGCAGATTAGCCTGGAAAATAAGCGTAGCCGGAACGACCGGCGTTGGGAAGAGTGCGCTGATATCCAGGATTATCTATAATACAGACAAGGTCCAGATCAGCCAGAG
This sequence comes from Thermoplasmata archaeon, assembly GCA_021792595.1. Lineage (GTDB taxonomy): Archaea > Thermoplasmatota > Thermoplasmata > Thermoplasmatales > Thermoplasmataceae > JAMDBT01. The sequence goes on from JAJYUI010000045.1 coordinate 3,997, forward strand.
ATCACTTCAAAAAAAGACCTTAAGGCTGGATGGATCAAACGGACCCCTGACCGTGGATATTCTTCTTCAGGAAATAGACCCGGGAAAGAATGAGGAAAGGTTGATGACTGGCTCCAATGCAGTACTTGTACTTGCTGACCTCACGAACCTGCTGTCCCTGAAATCCGCTGACCGTTTCCTCAAGTTTGTGGAAAGCCAGAAATCAGGAAAGATTGTGAAACTTATTGCAACAAAACTTGACAGGAAATACGAAGCCAAGTTCTGGGACGAGGAACTGGATGAACTCTCTGGTAGATATAATGTGGCGCATGCGAAAATAAGCTCGAAAACAGGCGATGGATTCGATCAGTTTTTCGGAGAATTGAAGACAGAATTGTTGGATAGGTTTCATGCCGGAAAGAAAAAGTGAAGGCAGAATAGTCTGCCGCGCACTGGTTTTCAAACCGGCTGGCGGAAGAGGCGTGTCAACAATTCATTCACGTTATGGCATGGGCAGGCTGGAGGGCAGTACCCTCTTTTTGAACGAGTTTGAATTACTGTTTCTCTACCGAAAAGCTATCATAAAGCCAGAAAACCCCCTGATCGATGATTTCGGAAAATTGTGCGACTCCCTCATAGGGGATGACCGGGAACTTGATCTTCTACGGGTCTATTCGCATTTCAGGGAAAAGGGGTTTCGGGTCATCCGGAATGGGAACGATCTTGTCCTTGTGAAGAAAGGAAGGCCTTCAAGCAGGATAAGAGTGACCGTGTGGACCGAGAAGGGAAAATGTAACTTCAACGATCTGTCAAGTTTACCTTCTGGATTTGTGGCTCTCCTTGACGGGCAGGGGGATGTTACGCTATTCTCCGCGTTCGCCGTGGATCCGAGAGGAAAGGTGGAGCACAGGTGGCCTGAATCAGTTCGACTCAAGACGCTGGGGGAGAGTTCCATATACGAGGGAAATGAGTTGCCGGAGTGGTTCGGGCAGGAATTCAACGGGTTGAAGATCCTTGAACAGGCAGAGCTTGAGTTTCTTGCCGAGTCAGGGGTTTACGAGAAATCATTACGGTCTTCAAGGAATGGACGTATATTCGCGGACCTGGTGAGAAGGAAGTTCATCGTAAAGACAGGATTCAAGTATGGTGCAGCTTACAGGGCATACGAAACTGGAATGAACAGTCATGCGGAACTGCTCGTACACGATCTCACGGACCCGGAGGAGTGGTACAAGATAAGCAGAGCTGTCAGGGTTTCTCACGCGGTAAGAAAACGGATGATATTCTGCAATCTATCCGGGGATGATGTGAGTTACCTGGAAATAAGGAGAGTTGGGGATAACGAACTCTAAACCTGAGCTTCGAAATCCTCGATCGTGAACTTGAACTCGGAGTAGTCCTTTATGTCTCCCCTGTTCATCAGCACTTCCCTTGCGAGCAGCCAGTAAATTACCGCCAGGGACCTCCTTCCTTTGTTGTTAGTGGGAATGACAAGATCCACAAAAGCGGTTTTGTTGTTTGCATCACAGAGGGCAACCACCGGTATTCCGACCTTAATTGCTTCCCCCATGGCCTGTGTATCCGCCAGTGGATCAGTAACCAGTATGACCTTGACTTCCGTATACCCCTTAAGCTCAGGGTTCGTAAGCGTTCCAGGTATAAACCTGCCAGGCATACCTCTTGCACCAACAACCTCACAGAACTTGGTAACGGGCCTGAAGGCGTATTGCCTCTGAGCGACCACCAGAATGTCTTTGGGGTCGTACCTTGCAAGCATCTTTCCTGCAGTTATGAGCAGATCATTGGTTTTCTTGAGGTCAAGGATGTAAAGGCCGTCGTTTCTGATACGGTATATGTACTTCTCCATGTCCTTGGACTTGACCTGGGTACCAATGTGCACGCCAGATTTCTGGTATTCGTCTTCCTGAATTAAGAGGTCTTCGGGGCTCATTGAATCACTTTTCTGTTGCGGTAAAGCGACGGTTTATGAATCATCGATATATTTAACATTCGTTTCCTGTGTTAGGATGAATCCTGGTGGCACCGTAGGATAGAATCAAGCGCAGAGGGCTGTTCTGGCGCACGAGGAAGAGGTCTGTACCGTTATTCCCACTCAATTGTTCCGGGAGGCTTATTCGTGATGTCGTAGACCACCCTGTTCACAGAAGGGTTATGGTTCGTGATACTAGTGGAGAGCCTCTCGAGGAAATCCATTGAAGGTTTTGTAAAGCTTCCACTCATTGCGTCAAACGTATCAAAAAATCTTAGTGCTACCGTGTATCCGTAGCTTCTCTTGTCACCATGCACCCCTGTTGTCCTGACTGGCAGGAGGACTGCAAAGTACTGCCACGGCCTCTTTTCCGGGTCAGGATACTCTTTTCTTACGGCTTCCTCAGTTAACTCTGTGATCTCCTGCAATAAGCGCACCTTCTCCTCGGTAACCTCTCCAAGTATTCTGACTGCGAGCCCCGGTCCGGGATAAGGTTGTACTCCGGTATCAAGTCCCAGGTGGGCAGAAAGTTCCCTTATGTCATCTTTGTAGAGATCTCTGAGAGGTTCCACCAGCCTCAGGTTCATCTTCTCAGGGAGTCCACCAACATTGTGGTGGCTTTTTATGACCTCTCTCCGTGATCCTCCGCTCTCAATCCAGTCCGGTGCAATAGTTCCCTGCAACAGGTATTCCGCTCCACTCTCCTTGGCTATGCTCTCAAAAACATCAATAAATGTCTTTCCTATTATTTTCCTCTTTTCTTCCGGGTCTGTTACACCTCGGAGTCTCGATAGGAATAGCTCAGATGAGTTTACTATGCGGTAATTCACGTTAAACTTCTTGAACAGCTCCTCAACCCTCTTTGATTCGTTCTTCCTCATGAGCCCGGTGTCTACAAAAACAACTAGGACCTTGTCCTTCACAGATCTTGCGCAGAGAACTGCAAGGAGCGTACTGTCCTGGCCCCCTGAGCAAGCAAGAATACCTTTGCCCAGCAGGCTGCCGGAAATGAACGATTCAAGTTCAGGAACTAAATCGGAAGGGGATGAGGGCAAACCTTGCTACCCTCAAGTCTTCATTATTGCGCCGAGAAATACAAGCAATCCAATTCCAATTCCTACGATGGTTGCAACCACGTAAAACACGGTAGGCAGAATTACGGCCTTGATGAGTCCGTTTGGAGGTTCCATGTAGAAATGAGCCAGAGTGTAAGTCAGAAGACCTACTATGATACCAACGATCAATAGGACAAACCCAACTGCCCTGCTCTTGCCACTCCCGAAGTAGGCCGTTAAAATTCCAAGCACCACCAGGGAAATCCCAAGCAGAGATAGAATCACCAGAAAGAATGTGTACCAGTCCCAAGTAAATACCATTTTCTTAACACCTCATAGCTTAATCCCAGTCAACGTCTTAGTGTCTATAACCCCTTCGATCGTCCTGACCTGCTCGATTACTATCTTTCCAAGTTCGCTGAAATCGAGGGCATCGATCTTCACGATAAGGTCGTATTCCCCAAAGAGCGGATGTATCTCAACAACGTACTTTATCTGGGAGATCTTGTTGTATACTTCGTGCTCCTTTCCGGGAACAGTGCTTACAAGAATGAACGCTACTGACAAGGATACTCCGGCTTCCATATTTCTCGACGTTTATAAATTTTTTCGGGACATGCTGTCACATTTCAAACAGCATTTCTCAAATTTCTGAGATAGTCGATACTGTTACTGATGGAAACAGATTCCTGCACTCCCGTTGTAAGATTCTTTACGGATAGTGTACCGGTTTTTCTTTCGTTAAGGCCCAGAATTATCGCGAAACTGCAGTTATTCTTCGATGCATCCTTTAGCTGGGAAGCAAGTGACCTGGAGGAAAGATCGTAAATGCACTCCATGCCATTGTCCCTTAACTTTGAAACAAGGTCAACAGTCTCCTCTATGGTGATGTCCGCTGAACGGCAGAGGTAAAATGCTGTACTCGACCTTCCTGGAGACCACTCACCATATTTCTTCATGACAAGTTCAATGACGGCGTCTCCCATGCCAAACCCAACTGCAGGTATCGCATCTCCGGTAAATGAGGAGGCTAATCTATCATATCTTCCGCCACCTAGGATCGCACGGTACTCTCCATCAACGTCAAAGGCTTCGAAAACAACTCCGGTATAGTAGGCCAGTCCCCTTACAACTGAGAAGTCAATTCCTATGGAAGATCTTGAAGATTTCTTGCAGAGCTTCACGGTCTGAATCAGTCTCCCAATCCGTTCTTCAAGCCCATTGAAAAGCTTCCCGGAACTGCCAATGATTGATTCAACCTGTTCAATTTCAATTGGAGTTTCAAGCAATCCTAGAAACGTACGGCTATCGTCCCCCAAGGGAAGCAATTCAAGAATTTCATTTCTGAATCTGTCAAGTTCCTGCTTATGCATACCATCTATGATGTGAAGGGCCCTTCCGGTATTAGTGCACCCCAAATTTTCCAGCATTCCCTGCATGATTTCCCGGCTGTTTATCCGGATCTGATATCTGGTCTCAAGGCCAACGGAATCAAGGATCTTCATCGCCAGCATTATCACTTCGGCATCAGACTCAGCCGAATCCGGCCCGAAGATGTCGGCGTTAAGTTGATAAAATTCCCTGAACCTCCCAGCCTGTGGCTCTTCATACCTCCAGAATTTTGCTATGCTGTACCACTTAAGAGGCCTGGGAAGATCCTTCCTGGCTGTAAGCATTCGCACCACTGTTGGAGTTGCTTCCGGCAAAAGGGCTATCTCTCTTCCATTCTTGTCGTTGAAGGAGAACGACTGCTGAGCGAGTTCCTCACCAGATTTTATTTTGTAGATTTCCCTGTATTCCACGCTTGGAAAGTCAATCTTCCTGAAGCCAAAAATACGTGACCAGCGCTCACACTCCCCGAATATCTTCTCCCTGACAGCCATATCGTCTGGGTAAAAGTCCCTGAAACCCTTCACTCTCTCCATGGAAACGTCTGTAAGTCATCAAGCGATATTATTATCTTGCGATTCAAGTCACCGACTGTTAACGCGTACAATTTGACACCTGGTACAGATGCCAAGAAACCGGCGCTGCTTGTAATGTAACTCGCAAATTCTCACTCAAGTTCAGATTCTTGATTATGGCTCTTATTCCAAGCCTCATTTTGAAGCTCAGGAGATATGTCCCCATGGGACAATGATACCATCCAGAATAGATCTTGCCTAACAATCAGAGAGGTAGAAAGGCAGGATGGATGAATGTAAACTGCAAAACAGCAAGGTAACCAACGTTTTAACAATGGATAACAGAGTAATCTTAATTATCGCATCTCCATTATTTGGATAATCTTGATACTAATTTATATAAGGTATAACTAAATAGGAGCAACATGATCAACTCTCAATATGTGGATCTCCTGAGAAAAGCGAATTATAAAATTACGCCCCAGAGGCTCAGGGTCCTCGATTATCTTGAAGGCCATCCCGGACACTTCAAGGCCGAAGATGTTTACAATCACGTAAAGGCTAATGAGCCATCGATCACGCTTGCGACCGTTTATAACATTTTCAGGGCAATGATCAGATCTGGAATACTGGACTCGTTCGAGATCAATGGAACCACGTGGTTTGAGAGCAACACTCAGCCACACGCCAACCTCTACTGTGAAAAGTGCCACAAATTCGAAGATTTCGAACTCCCTGCCAATGTTCTTCCTGACAGGCTCTCCGCTGAATACGGGATTCATGTAAGGACTGCTTCAGTTTTGCTGAAGGGTACATGCAGGGCATGCACCGGTGATTCCCACAACTAATTTTCTCGTTCTTTGCTCAACTGATCGGGGAATTTCAGGGGGTTAAAGTTGCCCAAGATTTCCCGCAATTCTTCAAACGATAACTCCCTCACTGCGATAGCCACGGCCACGAAAAGGGCTATAGAAGCTACCAGCAATGGAAGCAGGATGTATGCCGGATATGGTTGCACAAACGCAAGGACAATGTAGTCAAACACTGCCTCTACAAGAATTGGGACCACGACGCGTGGCACCCTTGCCCCTATGGCCACTCCCCCCTCCTTCCTGAACATAAGCCTGTAAACCACATTCGAAAATATGGATGAAGCCAGGGTCCCCACTCCAGCCCCAATCACTCCCAGCGAAATACCGCTGAAGCCAAAAATTTCCTGTGGGATCAGAATGAGATCTAGTCCAATGTTTAGTAATATGGAGACTACATTGACCATGCCGACCAGTTTTGCTCTGTCCCTTGATATAAGGGCAGCACTGAACACAAGTGACGAATTCCAGAACAGGACATTGAGGGATAGGATCGGGAGCAGGAGCGCGTAGGGCTTGTAAAACCCTCCAAAGAGGTTGAGGAGGAATTGTCCCAGAAAAACGAAAGCTACCACGAATGGGGAGATAAAAAGGAAAATTACCCTTTCATACTTCCTTATGCTCTCCCCGATGCTTCCCTTTTCCTTTCCAGTGGCACGGACCAGCAGAGGTATGAAAAAGACAGATATTGCGGCCGAAATATTCATGAGGAATGAAATCAGTCTCTGGTTCAGGTAAAACGCTCCTGTGGCAATAGTGTGCCAGTAGTACTGGATCAGGACCTTGTCAAGGTTGGTCTTGACAACGCCCATCGAGGATGCAAAGGTCAGGGGGAGGGCAATCGAGACCATCTTCTTGAACAGGGTAAAATTCGGCCTTGAAAATTTCCACGGTTTTCCAAGATTGTAGGAAAGCGCGAAGAACAGGGTGAAGGTAATTCCGTAAATGATTGGCAGTATTAATGCCATTTCATAGGTTCCTATCTGCAGTTTCCCGAAAAGGTACAGTGAAACGATAATCACAACGAGCCCATTTCTGAGAAGCGCTTCTGCTATTGCAGGGAGGCTCATTCTTGCGGATGAAAACTTGGACGTGAAATGAGCCTGAGTGAAGGAGATCATGTTGGTGAAGAAGTAGTAGGGGATGAGCCCCACAATAACATACAATTCTTCCCGGTACTGGAAACCGTGTCCCAGCAGTATAACCCAGACGAGTACTGAAAGAAGAGTAATCACAACAAAGACTGAACTCAAAGCCAGTTTTATCAACAGGAAGGTCGAGTTCAGGCTTGGAAGGTCTTCCTTTGCAGACGCATTCTTGATGTAAGCAGTGGAGAATCCAAGATCACCAACCAGGGTAAAGAGGCCTACAAATCCCATCCCAAAAGCAAGCATACCCCAGGAAACAGGGAAAAACCTGGCGAGCATGTAGATCCCAACTAGGCCTGCCGCTGCGTTTATGGCATTCTGTGCAATCAGGATTGGGGACTTGCTAGAGAACAACTGAGTCCGTGATGTGAATCGGTCATTATAATTTCGCTGACATACTGTTAATAAGACTAAGACTAATTTCCCAATCGATGAGTTGGGCAGATCGCTACAGACCTTCGGATTTCGCCAACACTATCATAAAGCCGGATAGTCTGAAGAAGATTGTCAGCTGGCTCAACCAGTGGAGGCTGGGAAAACCAGCCAAAAACGTCCTCCTGCTTCATGGCCCCCCAGGCACAGGCAAGACCACCATGGCCCACGTTCTTTCTAAGGAAATGGGACTGAAGATAGTGGAGATGAACTCTTCGGAGAGACGGAACGGAGAAAATCTCCGTATGATTGGAAAGATGGCTGGACTATACAGGGATCTTACAGATTTTACCCCAGAAGTATCAGGGCCAGACAAGATTGTGCTCATAGACGAGGCGGACAACCTCTTTGAAGGTCGCGTGGAGGGAAGCGATACGGGTGGCATGAAAGCCCTTGCCGAGATCGCTGGGACCACGCAGAACCCAGTTATAGTAACGATGAACGACTATTACGAGTTCAAGAGGAAGAACTATGCCAAGGATATCATTGAAAATTCCGTAGAGATCGAGATGGTCCCATACACAAGGAGGAACGAACGGGACTTCAGAGACTTCAGGGAAAGACTGAAGCAGAGGATGAAGAGCATTGCCGAAGCCGAGGGGCTTTCTGTAACAGGACAGATTATAGATCAGATTATAGAAAGGAACGGTACCGATATCAGGGCTGCGATGAATGACCTGGAATCAATGATGGGTTCAGACGGAAGCATGTCAGGGATCAGGGATTCCAGGGAAAGTATTTACAAGACCGTTGAGGAAATTCTCTTCCGTGGAAATATGGAGAAAGGCATATTCATGTCAAGAGATGGTGATTTCACTCCCGAAGACCTCCTGATGTGGCTTGATGAGAATACTGGCCAGGTGGCACTCTCAGAGGAAGATAAGGCAACTGCCTACGACCTGCTCTCGAAATGCGATATTTTCATTGGAAGGATTAGGAAGAAGCAGCACTATGCGTTCAAGGGGTACTCACAGGAGGTCTCATGCGGAGTGAGGCATGTGATGAGGGCACCAAACACGCACTACGTGAAGTTCCAGTTTCCAAGGCATATAAGGAATCTCTCCAGGATAAGGTCCGGAGGATATGCAAGACGAGGAGTGGAGGCGAAGATCTCCAGGTACATTCATGCGAGCCCGGTGAAAACGAGGGAAACCATGTGGTTTTTTTCTACCATGAGGAAGCACAGGCCGGATCTTTTCAGGGAGGTTTCAACAAGGCTGAACCTGCAGGAGTCAGAACTTGATCAGTTCTGAGAATTTTTCCTCAGGGAATCCGCGACCTTTTTGCACTTTCTGATTGTTCCGCTCACTCTTTCAATTTTCAGTTCTGGGATTTTTTCAATAATGAATTTGCAGAGATCATACCTTTCCAACTGGTTTGATCTCAAAGATCGG
>JAJYUI010000085.1 GCA_021792595.1 Thermoplasmata archaeon
TATGTCAATAAGGAGGTTTCAGAAACCTCTCCTCTGAGAAGTTACATAAACGAGAAACTTGAGGAAAGAACGCGTTTCCTGCCCACTATGTCTGCCTATGACGAGAGATTCAGGGAAGGGTTCATCAGGTATCTCCCTTCCAGGGACAAAGTCATCAGGGTTGCCAGTGAGGATGCTTTCAAAAGCGACGATGTCAGGATGGCCCTGAAGAATTATGGAAGAAGGGCTGTCTATATCTGCGGCTTCCGCACGGAGGTTGAGGTTCACATGACTGCCCTTTCATGCCTTTCCAATGGTTATTTCCCTGTTGTAGTTTCAGATGCTACCTCGACTTTCTCGGAACGATCTTTCTATTCTGCCCTGGATAGCATGTCGCAGGTTGTTGAGGTCATAGACACCAGAGATTTAATTAAGCTATGGGGAGATATTGAACTGGCATGAACCATCCGAAAATAGTGCTGATCGGCGGGATTCCCGGCGTTGGAAAAACCAGTATCGCCGGAGAGATAGCCAAGGCCCTCGACATAGATATCGTTCTCTCCGGAGATTACCTTCGTGAATTCATAAGACCCTTTGGCGATTACGCGAAATTCTCGGTTATGTCCAGAAGCGTATACGATGCATGGACATCCTTTGGAGAAAGGAACAGGGAGAACATAGTCTCAGGGTTTCTGGCACAGTCCGAGATTATGAATGCCGGTATCAGCGCCATAATAAGAAGGGCTGTGGGGAACGGGGAAGATATGGTGATTGAGCAGCTTCACTTCGTCCCCTCACAGCGGTGAAGAGATCTGATCAACAAAATTTTACCGATTTACCTGTACATTCATGATATTGACATTCACCGTGATCGACTCAGGGAACGAGTGAACTTCACGCATGCCAACTCCCCGGGGGAAAGGCTTGCGGATCAGCTTGATACTTACAGGTTTATGATGGATTACTCACTTGAGGAATCAAGGAGTTATGGCATAAGAATCTTTGAGAGCAGCGACTACAGGAAAACACTGAAAGACGTCCTGACATTCGTTGAATCGGAGGTGCGTGGGATAAATGACGAGCTTCAATGATATGGGCGAAACTTTGCTTCATGGCCTTGAGCGTGATGGCATATTTCCGGAAATAGGGAGTTATGAACCATCCTATGAACCTGGAAGAATCACCTACGGACTTGGTTACCCCATCACGGGGATAGAGAAATTTCTCGGGTATTCTGACAGGGTCATCAACATAGCAAATTTTCCATCTGTTTCAATCACCACGGATTTCTCAAGGGCTCATGCGTTTTGCCAGAGCCTGGGGGAAGGGGGGAAGGACTCAGTTATTCTTGACGGGCATTCGGATGATCGCTATACCCGGAGGTCTGAGAGGGCAATAAATTATTTCAAGTCTCTTTATGGCATCACCGGCTCATTCAGATTCTTCATCGAGCGGGAAAGAAGGTATGGTGAAGCGAAGGGACTCGGTGAATCCGCTGCAATCGCAAGTGCTGTGGCCAGGGCTCTTGTCTCCAACGTATTCGGGGAAAAGGCGGTCAGCGACGATCCGTTTGTGAGCCGGTTCGCGAGGCTCGTGTCAGGTTCAGGGACAAGGTCCACAGCGGGTGGCATGTCAATGTGGGTGTCATACCCTTCAATAAGGGAAACATTGTCAGTCGGCTTCAGGATCAGGAAAGATATGGACAAGATCTATATTGCTGCAGTTCCTTCGGCATCTTCCATGAGAACGGAGGATGCTCACAGCCTGGCTCTGGATTCCCCTTTTTACGACAGGTGGGGGCAGGGGAAGTTCACATCTTGCGAGAATATCGCCAGAGGAAACGCCAGCACCGATGAAATAATGGGGCTGGCAGAGAAGGATTTTTACAGAATAAACGCGGTGCTGATGTCCTCCGGGTCAATAATACAGAATCATTCATCGCTCTCCCTGATCGAGAAACTACATGAATACAGGAAGAAGAACAGCGGCATCTATTTTACTTCCGATACCGGCCCTTCCCTTGTCCTTATGTCCAGCGATCGGTCAATGTTGAAAGAATTTTCCGAGTACTCAGGGGTGGAATTGCTGGAGGGCAACATTATCACTGAATGGGACCGCACACCCTGCGCCGATCGACTTTCCAGGGCACGCAAATACTTTGGATCTTAGGCAATGACCTTCAGTCAAAGGACGAACCTTTCTCTCTCCACATTTCTTTCAGCTACTCCGAGGAGGGCCGTGCTTGCTTCTGGACCGCCATACAACTTTGCATTGCTGTGACCAAAATAAACCGCCGCAGTATATCTTCCTATTGCGTCTCCCTTCAGTATCCCGCTGCCGCTTGTTCCTGTGCTTATGACCATGTTTAGCTCCCTGAATATGAAAGGGTTCATGTCCGCGGTGCTGTATGAATAGTAACCTGCCCAGCTTGAGGCAATCTTTGCCCTTGCAGTGGATGGAAAATAAGCAGAAAGCACCTGGCCCAGGCTGTAATTATAAAAGTCAGGCTCCGGCTGAGGGTCTTCCGTGAAGGAGAAATCCCTTCCAATGTCGTCGGCAAGGCCAACCCACATGGATCGTTCCCTGGGGGCCGGCCTGATGTATATTCCATGAGACGGCAGGATGGTGAACGGGAGTATGCCGTTCTGGTTTATGCCGGAACGCATCACGGTATCCTCTATTTCCGGTCCTGACAGGGAAAAAATCTGGCGTTTCTTTGGCCGGATGTGACTGTCTACACCAAGTGGATCGAGGAGGCCGGTTGTCCAGGCGTCGGTGGCGAGT
>JAJYUI010000086.1 GCA_021792595.1 Thermoplasmata archaeon
TAGCTCGACAACCTCCGCAAATCAATGAGGGATTAACCCGCAATATATGAAAAATACTGGAAAATTTTTCGAAACATCTTATTCTTGATTTCCACCTTGTTATTGGCTCAAAAGACTGATTAGTGATGTAATGTTAATGAAATCACTTCTGTTTCATTTTTCAGCAGATTCAATACACTATCATTAATTCTGGAATGTATCTTTTGCGCAGTGCTTTTTCATAGATCCATATTCAAAAGTTCAATTGCGGTCCATTTAGCACTGGCAGAATTAACTAATGGCTGTGTTAGTTTCACCCCAACGTGTTCTGATGCCAGGCAGTCCAAATCAATACAGGGAAACCAATTCCAGTGGAATCAGGAAGTTCCACCTCCTGTGACACCCACCTCATAGGGAATGTTTACGTTTGTGGAACATCTGGCTGCTGATCCCAAGTAACCACTGGAGAGGAAGAGTCCTCCATAACTGATCTATCTGAGATACCAATTAAATAGGGTCTTGGAATATGAATCTGTGAACTACGAGATAGACCAGGAGAAACTTTCAGAACTGCTGGTCATGGAACATAGTGCATTTATAGTGCTGAACGGTGATGAGGACCACTTTTCCAGGACTTTCGGAAAACTTGAGATCAACAATTCGCTGAAAGTTATTAACAGGTTGAGGGCCGCCCGCAGGATTCCTGCCATAGCAGTCAATTTCAATTACAGTAATTCGCCTGACAGCGAAGCTTATGATGGTTTGTCGGGAAAGAGGAAATCGAGGACCGGAAGGACGAGTTCCATATCCGGGCAGTATTCGGATCTAAGGAGAGATTTCTTGAATAACATGTCATCGCTTTCCCCGTTGATGACGGTGACCTCGCGAAACGAGAATGCGTTCAATTCCGTTGAGTTAAGTGCCACCCTTGAAAGCCTGCACATTGACAGGGTGTTTATCACGGGCTTTGATACTGATGCAGAGGTTATAGTGACTGCATCCGGAACTCTTTCCAGAGGCATCATGCCTGTAGTGGTGAGTGATGGTGTATCATCACCAAGCGAGAGGCTTCATTTCTCTGCACTTGAAATCCTGTCCAATTTCTCCGAGATAGTTGACAGCAGGGAGATGTCCATTTTCTTCTTTGGTGAGTGAATGTCTGGAAAATTTGTGCTGCTTATTGGTGGGGTGCCGGGCGTAGGGAAGTCGAGCATATCTGGATATATAGCCAGGAAACTGGCAATTGACATTGTTCTTTCCGGTGATTACCTGCGTGAGTTTGCAAGGGGCACCGTCACCGGAGACAAGCTTGAGACGCTGAACAGCAGTGTCTATGAATCTTGGAAGAAGTATGGGGAAATGAACAGGGAAAATATCATAAGGGGTTTTACTGACCAGAGTGAAGCTCTTATGGATGGCTTCTCCAGGATAATTGACAGGGCCTTCACAAACGGGGAGAAGCTGATAATTGAGACACTTTACTTCATCCCGGAAATGATCCCGCAGGACACACTGAAGGAGTGTGCATCACTGTACCTCTACATCTCGGATAGGGATGTGCACAGAAACAGGCTAATCGATCGAACAAACTTCACGCACGTGAACTCTTCGGGTGAAAGGCTGGCCTCCCATCTTTATGAATACAGGCTCATGATGGAAAGGAGCATTGAGAGCGCAGACCGAATGCAGATACTCACGCTGGATACAATGGACTACGAAGGGGCCAGGGAGAAAGCACTGAAATATGCGGAGGAACACCTTGGATAACAGGGAGCTTGAGGAACTGGGCAGGCTTGGAAAGAAGGTCCATGGAGTCATTGAGAATCTCCAGAGCTACAGGAAGCCCGGTACATATGAACCGCTTCAGGAGGATGGGAAGACAGGGTTTGGAGAGGCATATCCCATGAAGGCAACGGAGAAGTTCCTGGGTTACTATAACGCTGCAAGTCACATAGCTTTCAACCCCTCGGTTTCTTTCACCACAGACTTCTCAAGGGTTAGCTCCTTCTGCAGGTACCTGAAGGGAGAAGGAAGAGACAGGGTCTTCCTGAACGGAGTGGAATCCGGGAGGTATTATAGGAGAGCATCCCCCGCACTTGATATTTTCAGGAAGACTTACGGCGTGGATGGTCATTTCCAATTCAGGATCACCATCAAAAGGAGATACCGGGAAGCAAAGGGATTCAGTGAATCCGCTGCTATTGCGGGCGCCGTAGCAAAGTCACTTGTTTCCTGCATGTTCGAGAGCCGTGCTACAAATGATCTGGAGTTTGCATCGACGCTGGCAAGACTTGTGTCGGGTTCAGGCACAAGGGCAGTCTTCAACGGTGTTTCTGTATGGGACTCTTACGCAGGTATTGATGAACGCGCTTCATGCGCACACCCACTGGACATTGACCACAGCCGGCTCAGATTTGTTGCCATTCCGGCAAGGAGCTCCTTCAGGACGGACAACGCCCACTCAGCGGTGCTTTCCTCCCAATTCTACGTCGACTGGGTGCGCGAGAAACTGGAGGCAGTCGGAACTTACCTTGGCGGCTCTCCCAGCATTGAGGACTTGCTGGAGAGGGGTGAGAGGGACAGCTTCAACCTGCATTCCGTGCTTGTCTCCACAGGAAATGTACTGTTTGGCACCAGCACGCTAACGCAAATTGAAAAAGCACA
>JAJYUI010000046.1 GCA_021792595.1 Thermoplasmata archaeon
TGCCTTCACCCGCGAGGACGAAAATTTTCTGGAGAAGGTCTCTTCCATGATAGGGGAGAAAGTATTCTCGAGATTCGAGGAATAGTCGGGGGCACCCCGAAATAACAATCTCAGAATCTTCTCAGGTCGTAAGTCCCTATTGCATGGATCCTTCGGTTCCCCAGATCCAGCACGGTGATGCTCCCGGTCGCGATGTTCACTCCGTAAATGCTCTCCTCAGGCAGTCCCAGGAAGGCACCGACAAAGGATTTTATGATAAAACCATGGGTAACTGCCACGATCCTTTCTCTGCCATCATGGTCAAGCTTCGCCATGAATCTCGCGGCTCTCTCCACATGTGATTCCCATGCCTCAATCTGCATTTCTTCCCTCTTGCCTACGGGCATGTCTGAAAGTTTCAGCTTCAGGGCTACGCCATTCATCTTGCCCATATAGGTCTCGGTGAGCAGCTGATCAATAATGACTTTCTTCCCGGTTTCCTTCGAGATGTACTCCGCTGTCTGGCGTGTCCTCAGGACCGGGCTGCAGAATATCCTGGATATGCCGAGACCCGAAATGATCCTCGCTGCGTTCCCTGCCTCTCCCCTTCCCTTCTCTGTCAGTGGAAAACCTTCAAGATCGTGAGTGAACACATAGTTCACATTCGCTTCGCTTTCCCCATGCCTGACAAGAATCAGCAAACTCAAGACTGCATGGTGATCTTCGGCCGGGATAATTATCTTCGCCGGTTTGGGCACTTTGAAACCATCCCCCTAAACCGAAACGCGCACAGCATTTCACTGCTTGCCTGACATCAGCATTTTAATTGATAAAGCCATGAAACCAGAGATGAGTGAATACAGGAACCGGCTTGCGAATGAAAAGAGTCCCTATCTCCTGCAGCATGCGGGTAATCCCGTTGACTGGTACCCATGGTCTGATGAGGCGTTTGAGAAGGCCAGGAAGGAGGACAAACCAGTTTTCCTGAGCATTGGATACTCGACATGTCACTGGTGTCATGTGATGGAAAGGGAGAGTTTCGAGGACCCTGCCGTCGCCGAGAAGATGAAGGAGGTCTTTGTCTCGATCAAGGTTGACAGGGAGGAGAGGCCCGATATCGACCACTTTTACATGAACGTGATCCAGATGCTTAACGGATCTGGCGGGTGGCCATTGAATGTCATACTTACGCCAGACAGGCAGCCGATATTTGCACTCACTTACATACCAAAGGTTTCGCGCCAGGGCCAGATGGGAATCATGGAGTTATGCGACTCGGTGAAGGAACTCTGGAAAGACCGCAGGTCCGATCTCGTTGAACAGGCTGGAAAGATTGTGGAATCCGTTGGACAGCAGGCCCCCTCGGCTTCTGAATCCACTGAATACCGTTCCCTGCTGGGTTCTGCGTTCGATGCGCTCAGCAGGAATTATGAACCTGACTTCGGTGGATTCGGGACAAGGCCCAAGTTTCCGACCCCGCACAACCTCTCTTTCCTGCTGAGACACTACCTGAGATCGGGGGAAAAGAAGTCCCTTGAAATGGCAGAACACACACTTCGGTCAATGCGTGAAGGAGGGATCTTTGACCAGGTCGGTTTTGGTTTCCACAGGTATTCCACAGACGTTTCATGGACTGTTCCGCATTTCGAGAAAATGCTTTATGATCAGGCACTCCTCCTCCGGACTTACTCCGAGGCATACATGGTGACAGACAATGAGTTCTACGCTGATGTTGCTTCCGAAATCGTGCAGTTCATGGCAAAGGAATTGCAGAGTCCTGATGGGGCTTTCTATTCAGCCCTTGACGCAGACTCGGAAGGAGAAGAGGGAAAATATTATACATGGTCCACGACAGAACTCAGGGTCTTACTTGGGAATGATTACGAACTCTTTTCCAGGGTCTATCCTGTCACTGATTCCGGCAATTACCATGATGAAGCCACTGGAAGGCCTACAGGGAAAAATGTGCTGAGGATGGCGGGAAGTATTGACAAGATCGCGGAATCTGTTGGCATGGATACTGCCCGATTGCAGCAGGCGATTGAAAGGTTCAGGAAAGTGCTCCTGGAAGCAAGATCGTCAAGGAAGAGACCTGGGGTAGACAACAAGGTACTCACGGACATCAACAGCCTTGTGGCATCCGGGCTTGCCGTTGCATACATTGCGACTGGAAACGGGCAGGCTCTCGAAATGGCAGAGAGAACCATCAACTTCATCCAGGAGAGGCTTGTATCCGAGGACAGGGTCATGCATTCCTGGATAGATGGCAGGAAAGGAAGTGCTGGGTTCCTGCCTGATTACTCCTTCCTTGTCTGCGCCCTGATTGATCTCTACCAGGCAACCCTTGACCGCAGTTATCTTGAAAGCGCGAAGAGATTGAACAGGATCATTATTGAAGAGTTCGGCAATCCCGCGGGGGGTTTCTACTTCACGAGAAAGGGTGAGACAGAGATTCCTGCTCCCACCATGGATGACACAGACGGTGCCGTCCCGTCCGGAAATTCAATGTGTGTATTCAACCTGGCACGCCTCAGGTTGCTTGTGGATGACCCGGATATTCCGGGTGTTATAGAGAAGGCCCTTTCAAGGGTCGATTACAACCTTTCAAGGAACCCAATGTATTTCTCGCAGCTCATGTGCGCAATAGACATGCTGAACGGCCCGCTTGATTGCGTTGAATGGAGTATCCGGGACGACAGGATGTCCGCCGACCTAATGAATTTCATCAGGAGGAAGAATTACCACAGGTTCCTGGTGAAGAGCAACGGCACCCATGTTGGAGTACATGAGGACGCAATACTTGTGTGTGGAGAGAACTCCTGCCTGCCGGGAATGCGTACCCTTGAGGAATTCAAGAAGTGGGCATGCGCCTGATTTACCTGTCCTGGAGTGAATCTGTCATTCCGTTCTTCTCGTAGGACCTGTATTTGTAGAATATTCTCAGGGCCTCTCCCACAACCATTCCAGTAAACAGCGTGAGGCCGACCGAGAAGAACACCTTGATGTCGAATTGAGGGTAGTACAGTATCGAGATCAGCTTTAGAGAGAAGAACGCTGTCCACAGTGTGACAACTATGAGTGAGCGCCTGTAATACAGCTTCCCCTTCTTCTTGAACACATGCACCTTCTTGCTGAAGACGATACCCAAAGCTATTCCGATAATTGCATCTATTGAGGCAAGTATGATCTCGGATTGCGTTGAACTTATGAACGAGATAGTGACAAGAATTGAATATAGAACGGGGGTAAAGAAGACGCGAGTCTCTGAGAATTTCTCGCCTATAGCTGCCCTCAGCAGCCTTATCAGGTAGATCAGCAGTATTACTGCCAAGAAGGTGTAAATTGAGTACTGGAATGGAATCTCGCCAATCAGTGTCGAAAGTGATATGCCGGAACCTGAAACCATGCGATCAGAGCCAACCGTAAGCTGTATAAAATAAACACGCACAGAACTGCACGCTGATCCTTCCCTGAATTCTGGATTATGCAGTCACGTCACTTTCCTTACAAAGCACTGGATTTCGTTTCCGTTATTATCGGATTTAAGTTCCAGACTCTAACGAAGGTGGATGTTTCACTTCGCCCACGTGATGGTGACAATAACGCAGAGAGTAAGGGTGATGACATACTTCACCGCAATATGCTACAACCTTGTAAGGGCAATGTTTCTTGACAGGACAGCGTAAGCCATCGACATTAGGGAAAAATAAAGTGAGAACGGGAGGAATTTTTTCCCACCATAGTGAATTTGATGCTATCTTGCATGAATTTCACAATCATTCCGGTGAATAATTGAAAATTGGGCGGTTTTGGGAAAACCTCATGGGTCAAGTCAATAGCTGACCAGAAAAAGTTTTCGGGAACTTGATTTACAACTTGGGTGCAATGAAAACCTCTTAAAAATCTAAGTATGTGGTGATGAAGCCAGAGTCAGGATGATTTGACGCCATAGGTTTGATAAACAATAATATATGTAGAGACCTTTCCCGCTTGATAAAATGCAGGGCAAGCTTGCTGAAGTGGAAATTTCGAAAGATGGGGAAATGTACATAGCAAAGATCATTCTACCTAGCGGTGAAGTCGTGAACCTGGAAAACGAGGACTTCGAGGAAGTGCTTGAACAGGTTGCAAACGACCTGCAGGAAAGATATCCAAACTGAGCGGGGATGGCCCAGTGGTACGGCGGCAGCCTGCTAAGCTGTTTCTCTATGAGAGCGAGGGTTCGAATCCCTCTCCCCGCGTTAGATACGGTTCGGAAACTGTCGGCATTCGCACCCACTTCACCTCCTTTTCAATGTGTTTTTGAAAGAACGGCCGAAGCAGTTCGGCATTCCTCCTGGCCTCGATTTCGTCGACCATTTTCACGTATACCATGGTGCTCTTCGGATCGGCATGTCCGAGGTGAAACTGCACCCTCCTGAATTCCGCCCCTCTCCTGAAGAGCTCGGTGGCAGCGAAGCGGCGCAGTGAATGCGAATTCACCTTTGGGCACGTCGGCGACAGGGCGGATTCAAAACATCTCGCCATAGAGCGTTATCCGGTAAACGGTACAGTGAAAGAGATAAGGGATTCACTCTTTTCACGCATATCCGCACTTTCCAGGAAATCCATATCTGAGAATGCAGGTCCCATAATGATCGCATTCGACTACACGCATGAGGGTTTCTATGGCGATCGGGACTCCCTGTGGATACATGGATGGACGGGTGATCATGGCGTAACGGGAAAGTTTTCCTATCTTACTGCAAGCATAGTGAACAGGGACCTGAGGCTTCCCGTAATATCAATACCATCACCAATGGGCAACGACATGCCATGAGAGATTTCAGGCAGTCCTGGATATCATTCTGCCTCTGCTGGATCATATAGACCTTCTGCTGTTCGTTCGTGGATTTTACACGAAGGACCTGATCATGTCCCTGAACAACCGAAAAATAAACTACCTCATATTCGTCCCGAAGAACCCACAAGTGAAGGAAGAGTTCTCATCCATGTACCATGTACCGGACGCAGAAGAAGGTAATCCCGCATGAATCTTCAACGTATAAAAATGGCAGGAAGGTCACTGATTCCTTCCACCTCGCATTCCTGAAGCAGATATTCGATCATCGATCAGAGGAATACTATGACTAGTGCTTTGCAACAAATGCATCTGACATCGATCTGGATCATATCATTGCGAGATACAAGTTACGATGGCGCACCGAGACCATATTTAGGGTCCAGGATGAGTGCAGGATAAAGTCGAAGAGCAAGGATATCCGTGTCAGGTATTTTCTCTTCGCATACTAGCAGCTTGTTGAATCGATCTGGTATCTTTTCTATCATGAGGAGGTGAGTTTCAAGAGGTATCTCATGGAACTGAGTGAAGCATGTACAGTCATGGTGAACAACGTAGAGAGAAAGGAAAGAAACCGCAAGCAGTCCTGAATAAAGACTGTTTGAGGAAGGCCATTCTTTCCTTTTCTCCGGGCAAGGGTAGCCATTGCTGTCTAAAAAATTAATTCGGTTCGGAGATACTTTTCAATCATTGAAAGGAAAATATTGCTTTAGCATGCTCTTCTCAAAGGCCCGGTAGATCGCCGACTCCTGTCGGCAGGGTTTCATTCCTTCCCTCAAACCATTGATTCCAAAAGTGATTTCGCTCTCTCGGAATCCTGCTCCGACAGGAATCTCATCACGAGAGGTATCCTGTTTTTCAACTTTACTCTTCTCTTAACCTTGAAGTTACTCTTACCGGACATCCCTTCTCCTGAAAGTGGGTCAGGGGAAAGCCTGATCGTTTCACCGCCAGTTTTGAATTTCTTTTTGATGATATCCTCGATCTCGTGGACAGACGACTTCCCAATCACAAGAACGGATGAGTAATGATTTGCTGACCGTCTGGATTTCTTTACAATTCTTACATTTCTGATGTCGCTGACCGGTATCTCACGTACCATGAGTTTCCTTCTTCTGCCAATATCCTGGAATATCACCCTCCTGTCTGTGATCATGTAATGTGTATCAGAAAAGAGGCGCTTGTAAAACGACATAACCGAATATGCGGGAAAGAGGAAAAGTGCAGCAAACTCAATTGAAACCGTGATGACAAACAAACCCAGCGTACCCGAATTCAACCCGTTTCCTATTAGCTGTACAAGGGAGAATAATGTGCCAATCGCAGCAACAAGGAGCGAAGAGATTATCGCCCGCCTCAAGATATATTTCTTTGCCCCCTGATAGGGAGAGAATTCTGCGATCATGGATTCACCTTCTTCAAGGGCGAACTTCACTTCATTTCCGTCCTTTTTTGTGTCCCCAATATTGGCTGCAGGGCTAACTGGTAACTCCAGTATTGCCCCACATTCCCTGCACGAAAAGTCACTTGTGAGATTCTGTGCCCCGCAGTTTGAGCATTTCCTGTGCTTCAAGTCGACAGGTAATATCTGGCATCTTTTAACTGTTTCTTATGCATTCTTGAGGGTTTCCACCAGTTATCCGGTGGGAAAATGCAACCTTCTTATGACAGTTACCCTTGGGTATTTCATGAAGTTCGTCTATGAAGTCTTTCAGAGTGTTGAGGATTTTCTCATGGTAGCCTCCAACAGCGTGAACCTTGCGATGCGCCACACTTCTACCATTTACACTTATGGTGGCTATATCATCAATTATTCTCCTCTCTTGAGTGGAGAAGCGGGAGAGTCTCTGTGGATTGTTTCAATGGTGAAGGGCTCACTCCAGAACGGACTCCTGGAATTCGATCCAGTCACCAGGAAAGTCGAGCTTGTTCCGCGTGCAGTCAATCCGGAGAAAACCCCTTTCCTTGTGGTGACTCCCGCCCAGGTTACAGTTCTTGATGAGGCAATATCGGAGTTTGAGAACCGTCTATAAGGCACACTTTGCTTCGTTGGGTCACGAGGTTCAGACAAGGCCTGCATGTACCAACTTGAACCTATCACGCTTCGCAGGTTCCCGAAACATCCTGTACATGGCAGTTGGATGAATGCCTGTAATCATTCTACAGCCTCTTTTTAAGTTCATTCTTCAGTGCCTTGCCCACCGGGTTCCTTGGAATGGCATCTATCATCTCAACCCTTTCAGGCCACTTGTATATTGCCACGTCGTTTTCCTTCATAATCGATTTGATGTCTTCAAGGGTAATGGCCGACCCGTCCCGTGATACGACAAACATGCACACCTTCTCCCCGAGCTTGTCGTCATGCATTGGCACTGCGGCAGCGTCTGCCACCCTCGGGTCCCTCTTGGCGATGTCCTCGATCTCCGCTGAGCTTATGTTGAATCCACCCCTTATTATGATGTCCTTTGCCCTGTCAAAGAACGCTATCCTGTTACTGTCCACGATTGAAAAGAGGTCCCCGGTGTGGAAGAATCCATGGTCGTCATAGGCGTTGTTCGTGAGATCCGGCTGTTTATAGTAACTTGGAACTGTCATCGGGCTCCTGAAACAGAGTTCCCCGATACTTCCCGGTTCTGTCAATTCCTCTCCTGTATTCACGTCCACGATCCTCGTCTCGATAGGCTTGAAGAACGGGATGTCATCGTACTTGCCTTCACCAGGCCAAGGGAAACTCCTGGCCCTCTCCTCTAGGTCCGGTATGATCTCCTTTGTTGAGAATAATCCAGTGCCTTCGTTCTGTCCCCAAACGTTTATCGACTCTATTCCCCATCTCTTCTTGAATTCAACAAACGTCCACGGGGGTGGTGGGGCCGATCCCTGCAGGAATATCTTTGTGGCACTCAGATCGAACTTATCGACATCTGGATGCTTGAGCATTGCTACAGCAATGGCAGGAACAGCAAGTGTAAAGTTTACCCTTTCGCCTATTAGCTGCCTGAAATAAATTGTCGGATCAAAGGGTTGGTGCAGCACAAATGTACCTGCGATCATGATCCACGGTACTATGCCCACGCCGATACCGGTCATGTTCACCAGTGGGGCAGGGTTCATCACCACATCCCCGTCCTTCAGTATCCCGCCCTTGAACTCAGGCCTATAGAAATACCTGAGGAACCCCCAGTTGTTGTGGCTCATTGGGCACGCCTTGGGATCCTTCTCTGTTCCGGAAGTCCACTGGATCACGGCTATGTCGTCACCCGAAAGCCTCGAAGATACTTCCTCAAGATCTTTACTTACCTCATAGGTCTGCATGGCTTCCCTTATCTCAGCCAGTGAAAGCACGTTCCTGACAGGAGTGATTCCCTCTGTCATTCCCCTGATCATAGCAAGATGATCGAAACCCTTGAAATCGGTGGAGATGTAAGTCTGGCTCTTCGTGACCTCCATAACCCTCTTGAGTTCATGCGTTCTCCACTGGACTGCCAAAGGGGAAACAGCAGCGCCAATCCTCCATGCTGACAGGTATGTTATGAGAAGTTCCGCGATGTTTGGGAGTTGGATGACAATTATGTCTCCCCTGGAGACACCTTTGCCAAGCAGGTAAGATGCCAGCCTGTCTATTCTCTTCATGGCATCGGAATAGCTTATTCTTTCCGGTAGTAGACTTACCAGTTCCTCCTTGTTGGGGGGATCGATGATTGCAGTTCTCTCCGGATTCTTCTTTGCGTTCTGCATGAAGATCCCGATAAGGGTCCTGTTATCCCACCAGCCCTCCCTGCGATATCTCTCCGCCAGATCCCTGCTGAAACCTGATGACATTATCTGAAATCAACGGTACTGATCTATTAACGCTTTCTATCCTGCCTGACTCTGAAGGTTTGGCCGACGGAATGCCCTATTCATCGGCATGTTGCTGCTTGAACCTGGCAGGGAATTTCAGATCATCTCAAGTGATAAATATTCCCTGGTGTTTTGTCAACTGTGAAAAAAGAACTGACAGAATCGTTTATAGTGGACGCGATCAGGACCCCATTGGGACGACGTAATGGCACACTGCGAGGGACGCACCCGGTCGACCTTCTTTCTGAAGTGTTGAGAAGCATCGTCAAGAGATCCGCGATAGACTCCGGCAAGATCGAGGACATAATCGCCGGATGCGTTACGCAGATCGGCGAGCAGGGTGCCAATATAGCAAGAAATGCCTCTCTGTCTGCAGGTTTTCCGGAATCAGTGCCCGGAACCACTGTGGACAGGCAGTGCGGTTCGAGTCTCCAGGCACTGCAGTTCGCCGTTCAAGGAGTCCAGGCAGGGTTCTATGACATGCTCATTGCGGGCGGTGTCGAATCAATGAGCAGGGAGACCATAGGAAGCAACATCACTGCGGAGAGAAACCCCATTACCACCTCTATTGAGGATCGGTACCACCTGAACGGGGATTGGTTCAGCCAGGCATATGGTGCTGAACTGATAGCAAAGAAGTATGGATTCAGCAGGGAGGAACTGGACCAGTTCAGTTTCAACAGCCACAAGAGGGCATCAGCATCAGCAGAACATTTCAGGAACGAGATTGTTCCTGTCGAAACTTCACTGGAACAGGATGGTGAACTTATAGAGGTTATCCTTGACAGGGACGAGGGTGTCCGTCCTGACGTTTCCATGGAGAAAATGGCGAGGCTTCCTCCTGCATTCAAAGGACTGGAATTGATCACCGCCGCAAATGCAAGCCAGATTTCCGATGGTGCAAGTGGAGTGCTTGTTGCTTCTGACAAAGGGGTTGAGGAGAACAACCTGAAACCTGTTGCGAAGGTGCTTTCATTCTCGGTGGTAGGCGTAGATCCGGTTACCATGCTGACCGGCCCGATTCCTGCAACAAGGAAGGCGCTTGAAAGAGCCGGTCTCGGGCCGGAACACATAGATATTTTCGAGGTCAACGAGGCTTTTGCCCCTGTACCGATGGCCTGGATGAAAGAATTCAAGGTCGACTATGGAAAACTGAACCCATATGGCGGTGCGATCGCCATGGGTCATCCCTTGGGGGCAACTGGAGGAAGAATAGTTGCAACACTCCTCAACGGGCTGAGGTCATCCGGAAAGAGGATTGGACTCATCGCCGTTTGCGAAGGCGGCGGAATGGCGAACGCCGCAGTCATCGAAAGGATTTAGATCTCCGGATAACTTATTTCATCATCCTGTACATCATGATTTCGTCGATGTACAGTTTCCCTCTTTTAATTGTTCCATGAGTTCTGCCGTATTCCCTGAAGCCTAGGCTTTCATACAGCCTGATCGCTGCCTTGTTTGTAGCGAACACAGAAAGTTCCAGCTGCTCAAAACGGCCTTCTGTATTCTTTATCACGTACTCCAGGAGCTGCCTTCCAATCCCCTTCCCCCTGAATTCTCTTCGAAGAGCGATCCCTAGCAATCCGACGTGATCCATTGAAGTACCCGGCCTAATCCTGTGTACGTCGCATATCCCGGCAATTTCCGCCCCTTCCTGGGCAACGGCCGCAATTGCGTTCCCTTTCAGGATCGCTGTATACAGGCTCGCGAACCATGCTGCTTCCAGTTCCATCCCTGGTTTGTCGCGTGAGAGGATCAGGCCAAAGCTGGGGTCCTTTTGAAGTTCGTCGAAGAACGAGTAATAGTTCCTGACGATCCCTTTCATGTCTTCCCATTCAATGTCCCTTATCATTCCCATGCGCCAGGAACGCATGATCTTCACGGGTATAAATCCATTTTATTCTCTCTCAGCCACCGGATCAGATTATTTATCAGGACACCGATACAGAGACGATGGTTTCACCAGTCATTCAGGCAACATCCCAGACATTTGGTTCCGGTGCTGCCGGCAACATAGTGTCAACTGCGGTTTTCCTGCTACTTATTGCGTTCATTGTGGTAAGGAGGATCAGCCGGGGCATGCACGGCTCCGTGTTTTCCGTGGCAAGGTTATTTCGGACTCCGATGATGTACGCACTGTTCACAATCCTTTTATCGATCCTTCTTCCCCTGCTTGACATAATGGTGGCCATAGTCGCGGGAGTCGCAGGACTTATAGCGGGTACGCTCTATGGAGGCATGGTGTCTTTTTACATCCGGGGGAGTCGCGTTCTTTACAGGAGGTCCCCGGTGATCATGGCAATCTGGCTCGTATCCTTCGTGGCTCGGGTTGCCCTGGAATTCGCATCCGGTGTGGGCTTCTCCGTGTCTTCTGATCTGTCATTTGCCGGCTTGGTAGTGGATATTTTGCTTGCAGGATCCACCGGGCTGATCTCAGGCGAGAGCATCAGGATTTACAGGAAGTACAGGGAGTATACGTCCGGATCAGGAGTCCAGGATCCGTCACAGCCCGTGTGGAATCACTGAAGTTTTGCACGGGGCTATACAGTCTGTTTCCCCTTACATCCATGAAGAGATCGTTGTAGGCTGTCTCGGCAGTTCCTGCCATCTCCTTGGATGTAGGGTGCAGGAGATATCTTCAACCGTCCGTTTCAGCATGTATGCCCTGCCTTGACATGCTGCTTGATGAAGGAGGCCTCTCATTTCGAGTATGTAAGGTCCGGATTTTGCAACAATCTCCTTTCCGTTAACCCTTGCCATTGAGACAAGCCTGATCATTCCGAGTCCTTCCATACCTCCATGGCCAACTGAATTGACACCGATTGCTCCTCTCCCGCGGGAGTTTGCAATGTTCACTGTTTTCAAGGCTAAGTTAATGTCAGAGAAGTTGACCTCATGATTCATTTCCGCTGGCGTGGTACCTTTGCGCCCCTTATTGGGTCGTCGAACGTCAGTCAATTGACCATGCCTGCTGCAATGTAGCTGCTGTAGACGTTGACAAGCCAGTGGGTACGAAATGGATCACCCAAACAAAACAAGTTCTCCGTCTGGCTGAAGACCGGGAGACCTGCGATCACTGGTGCCTCATTCCTGATTCTTGCGTTGCTCGCCTTTGATATCCTGGATAACTCCGGCCAATGGCCAGCCAGATGGGATCTTTGATAGGCTACGATATGGACATTTTCCGACAGGCGCTCCGAACGACAGTGCTGAGCAGGTTTCGCAGCGCGAACAATACAAAACCAAAATCGGAACGGGCCCGGTGGGATTTGAACCCACGATCACCGACTTAGAAGGACGGTGCCTTATCCAAACTAGGCCACGGACCCCGGTAGGACGTAATGTGAGACGTCTCTTAAAATCTTCCCAAGTGAGAGTATATGTACTGTTTCTCTGACTTCTGGACAATTCACGAAAAGAATTAGATCACAGTTCCTGCCGTTTCACCTCCTCTTCTAAATTTCATATTTCTTTCCCTCCTTAATATTCTTGCT
>JAJYUI010000047.1 GCA_021792595.1 Thermoplasmata archaeon
GGTGAATTCCTCGAATCCTTCGCTCCTGCTGTCCACATAATCCCTGTCGAACAGCCCGTTTTCAACGATGTATTTCGCCATGGCCGAGAAGAGGTAGGTATCGGTTCCAGGCCTGATCTGCAGAAATGTCTGGGCCCTCTTTGCGAGCTCCACCTTTCTCGGGTCTATCACTGTGACATGGATTCCTTTCTTGATCGCCTTCTTGATGTATGAACTCAGGACCGGGTGCGCCCTGTCGGTATTTGAACCGACCACGATGACCGTTTTCGAGTTGAATAGGTCGTCAATCGGGTTTGTTGAGGCTCCTGCTCCCAGACCCCACGACAGCATTCCCGCAGAAGGGGAATGGCAAAGAGTGGCAGACTGGTCTATGTTGTCGGAATGCAGCGTGGCCCTCATGAATTTCTGGAACGCGTACACATCCTCGTTGGTGGCCCTGTCACACGCAATTCCGCCCACCGATCCGGGTCCATGTTTCCTCACGGTTTCAGAGAGAATTTCGGCGACGAGCGAGAGTGCCTCGTCCCATGTTGCTCTGCGGAAGACCTCTTCCACGCTTCTCCCGTTCAATGGGGACTTGCCGGAGCCTTCCTTCCTGATCAGCGGGTAGAGAAGCCTTTCATTGCTGGTCTCAAATTCAAACCCGAACTTTCCCTTGACGCAGAGTTTTCCCTTGTTGACGGTGTCTCCTCCTACCCCTCTGGCCCAGAGTATATTCCTTCCCTTGATTCCGTACTCAACCGTGCATCCCACCGCACAGTAAGGACAGGTGGTCACAACCTTCCTGTCCGCGGACTGCCAGTCCCTCTCGATAAGTGCACCCGTGGGGCATGAATCCACGCATGAGCCGCACGAAACGCAACCAGAATTCCCCATTGCTTCACCTCCGTCAAATGTGATAGCCACCGTCTGCCCCCTTCCGGACATCTCAATGACGTCATTGTTCTGGTCGCTGCTGCATGCAATAACGCACTTCCTGCACCCAATGCACAGCGACGGATCGAAATCTATTGCGGGGTGGCTTGCATCCAGGTCTCCGGCAATACTTTCTGCATGAACGACGCTTATCGAATGCTGAGCTGCAAGTGCATGAAGCTCACATTTCCCCTCCTTCTCAGGAGGGTGAGTTCCGTGGTTCTTCATGAGAACGGTCAGGAGATTCTTTCGGTAGGTTCTTATTCGTTCCGAGTCGGTGATGACATCCATTCCCTCGCTTACTGCAGTGGAGCAGGAAGGGACCAACCTTCCAGATTCTCCAATCTGTACCATGCATAACCTGCATACCCCGTTATCAGATCCTTCGTAGTGGCACAGGGTTGGAATGTTCACTCCCGCGGAAAGAGAGGTCTCGAGGATCGTCTGCCCTTCCATGGCCTCGAGTGAGATCCCGTCCAATGTCACCTTCATCGCTCCATTCCCCCGCTAAAGCATGATTCTGATCTGCAGACCCCTTTGAGATGGTCCAGGAATTCGTCCCTGAAGTGTGCCACCGCATCCATGTACATCCTCCCGGCAACCTGGCCAAGAGCGCATATGGACCCGTCGATCATCATCCTGGCGATCTCTCCGCCATTTTCCAGGTCAATCTCTGATCCCCTGCCCTGCCGTGCTCCCGAAAGGATCTCCTTGAGTTCCTTGGTTCCGTGCCTGCAAGGCATGCACTTTCCGCACGATTCCTTCATGAAGAAGGATGCAACATTCTCTGCTGTCTCAACCATGCACCTCCTGCTGGAGAGCACGATGACAGAACCTGTGCCCAGGCCCGCCCCTGCTTTCCTGACACTGTCGAAATCCAGTTTCAGTTCCTCGTTTGAGCCGGGAAGTATCCCGCCTGAGAGCCCTCCTGGCATTACAGCTTTTACTCCTGTCATGGGTCCATTCCCGGAGGATTCCATCAATTTCCCCAGCGCGGTCCCAATCTTCACCCTGTAAGTTCCTGGATGTTTCACGTCTCCCGACAGGCAATATGATTTGAGGAGTTCTTTCCCTGAAGATGCCAGTGACGCAATTGCAGAAAGGGTTTCAGCGTTATGTACCAGTGTAGGCCTGCTGTAAAGACCAATTTCAGTGGGAAAAGGCGGACGCAGCCTAGGCTCGCTTCTCCTGCCTTCAAGTGCCTCCATTAACGCCGTTTCCTCCCCCGTTACATATGAGCCCCCTGCCCGAATAATCTCAATTTCAGGGATGGAGTGGCCTGAATTCCTCACCCTCTCCGTTAGCTCCTCTCTGGCCATGGTGAGGCTTGCATATCCGAGCGCATATTCCTTCTTTATTCCAACAACTATCCTTCGTATACCATTCGAAACGGCGGCAATGATGGCTCCGTCCAGGACTGAATGAGGAGCCAGTTCCAGGATCTTCCTGTCCTTGAAAGTCCCCGGCTCCCCTTCGTGCGCATTGACAAGCAGGTATGAATCTTCATTGCTGAACTGCCTGAACGATTTCCACTTAAGGTGTACAGGAAACCCTGCACCGCCCATG
Organism: Thermoplasmata archaeon; assembly: GCA_021792595.1. GTDB lineage: Archaea > Thermoplasmatota > Thermoplasmata > Thermoplasmatales > Thermoplasmataceae > JAMDBT01. Next base: position 2,482 of record JAJYUI010000047.1, read on the forward strand.
CCTCTCAGGCCGGATTTCTCAACTCTCTGGAGCATTCCGTCTCCATCAATTTTCCCACCTTCGCCTTCCAGGTATGAATAGCCACCTTTCAGTGTGTATTCGGATATGTGCTCAATGTTCCTCTTGACAAAGTCATGGTTGCTCTCCTCGATCTCGGCAATCCCACTGCCGGTAACAGTTACAAACTTTCCCTCCACCCTCATTACAGGTGCGTGATCGCAATACCCCAGACAGGACTCCTCCCTCGCTCCCACACTCATTTCAATAGCCCTGCCCTGCCACTTCATCCTGCATGGGAGACCGGTGCACAGAAGATCCTCTCCCCTGTCAGGGGTGTAGAAAGTAAGGATAGATTCCAGGCCAGCGGATGAAATTCCAAGTTCTCTCGCCAGTTCTGCCTTGCCTGTCTTGTCCAGTGGTCCCCGGGAAAGCCTCTGGTTGATGATATCGATGTTCTTCATTCCACTCATTGGAAACACGCCTTTTCCGTGATTACAGTGGGTCCGGGAAACTTCTGCTACCGCTGATCATGAAGTGAGTGTGAATGCCGTGGTTCCACCAGCGACCTGCATTCCATTAACTGTATTTCATGGTCAGATTTAACATTGACCTGGTTTGGCTCATTTATGCCAGCGATTCATTTATATGGAAATCCCATTGGCAGTATTGGGTGCATTTACTTGCTCGCAGTGGTGTTTACCAAGCAGAGTGAAAGGTTTCCTGGAAAACACAGTTACTTGGTTGGGGGCAGGCCGCTGATCGATCTTGAACTGGAGAGAATACTGGGGACAGCCGGCATAGGCCGGGCCCTGATCTTTTCCAGGCAGCCTCTGGTGACCTCCGGCCTTTGCGAAACGATCGCTGACACAAGCTGCGGAACAATAGCACATTCTCTGCTTCACGCCATCAATACCTTCGGGGAGTTGTTTGCTTTCGCTGGAGACATGCCTTGCGTATCGCCGGAAATCATTGGGGGGATGATATCGATGTCCGATGGCGAGACTGTTGTCCCTGTGCACGCTAATGGATTGCTTGAACCCCTTCACTCCATATACACAGAGCGATCTGCCAGAACACTGGAAAAAAATATCGCTTCTGGCAGACTGAGCCTTAATTTCCTGATATCCAGGATTCCTCACAGGAATTTCGCGATAAGGGAAGAATTTGAAGGTGCCTTCATGAACGTAAACCGACCAGAGGATCTCAGTTCTTTCTCCGGCTGCCCTTAGCGCGCTACATTGGGAGTGGCGAAAAGGGTCTCACCCATACTTCGGCGCCTTCCCGCAGCACATCCACATCTCCCTCAAGTGCTATGTAGCCGTTTGCCCTTGGCAGCCTTCCAAGTGCTCCGGATCCTCCGGTCAGTGGACATGCTTTCCTTGCTTCCATGCTGAGCGATACCGGCACGAGATTTAGCCTGCCTCTTGAGAGCCTGAGATCCCTCGCAAGGGAGTACTTCATCTGTATTGGAATCCCCGTTGCGCCAAGAGTTGAAAGCATCTCAGGCATGAAAAGATCATATAGCAGCATCATTGCAGATACGGATGGCCCGGGAAGCCCGATCATTCCCTTATTCGCGTTCAGCGCAAACAGCGCAGGCATCCCGGGTTTCACCTTAAGGCCGTGAAACTGGATGCCAGGGGACATATCTGAAGCTGCCCGGTACACATAATCTTTCTCGCCTGCGGATGTGCCCCCGGTAGTTATCACGAGATCGTTCTCCTTAAACACCCTCTTGATCAGTGATTCAGTCTCATCCCTTGTGTCCTTCGCGATGCCATAGTTTGTTGCAGTGAACTGCCCGGTTTCACCCAGGGCAGCCATGATGCCCCAGCTGTTTGAGTCGTATCTTGCGCCAGGCTCCAAATGACCCCCTACTGGTGTGATCTCGTTGCCGGTTGACACGATTCCGATCCTGATCTTCTTCAGCACCCTGACGTTTTGCTTCCCCTGGGAGGCGATTGCAATTATGTCCTTCGACCTCAGGATGGTTCCTTTCCTGATCAGAACCTCGCCTTTCCTGTAGTCAGAACCTTCCGGATCTATGTTAGATCCTGGTTTTAGCCGTTCGATCGCAATGATGTCCTCCCCGTCCAGGGTTGCCCTCTCGACCGGGATCACTGCATCAAATGGTTCAGGGACGTACCCACCCGTAGGTATCTTCATGCAGGTGGCGTCCTTCCCGGCCCTGTGCGGAACTTCGCCAATCAGGATATCCCCACCGACCCTGATCCTGACCGGATGCTCCAAGGAAGCATTTTCAATGTCCGCAGATCGGACAGCATATCCATCCATCGCTGATCTCGGGAACCCTGGACTGCTTTCCTGAGCGAAGAAATCTGAAATGACCATTCTTCCAGCCGCCTGATCCAGACTGATATTCTCGGGTACAATTGGCAGTTTCATTGCTTTGCCAAGTATTCTCCTGGCTTCTTGAACTGGGATCAGGCTGTCAAAGCTCTTGTGCAGTTTACTCACCTTGGTTGCAATTCCCACAGCACTTTCCACCTAAAGTGGGTTTTCATCCTGGTGCCAATCTGTCACGATTGCTCGCCTGCAGTAGAGCAAAACGGTTTAACTGAGGAGCTGATCTCCTCGGGCTCATGACCTTTGATAAGACCGTCTCCAGCATGTCCATTGTGAACGCCTCAGCAAGGGCAAGAGAATCGAGGCGCAGGGATTGCTTGATATCCGACCCGTACGCTGAAAAGCTTTCCGTGGATGTGGATCATGACCTTCTTTCGAAGCTTGGCGACATATTCGTTGAGACTGTCGTAATCACCTCCAGGTTCTTTGACGATGCGATCTCTGTTTTCCTGTCTGAAGGGGTTACCCAGGTCGTGGTCCTGGGAGCCGGGATGGATTCCAGGCCTTACCGTCTCAAGGAACTCAGGAATTCAAGTGTAAAATGGATAGAAGTCGACTTTAAGCCCGTTCTTGATTACAAGGAGGAAAAGCTGTCAGGAGATGTTCCACTGTGCACACTGCACAGAATCGGAACCAACATCCTTAAACCTGGTATGTTCGACGCACTTGCCGGAATAGGCTGGAGTAATTCCATCCCAACCTTATGGGTCATAGAGGGAGTTTTCCACTACCTGGCCGAGGATCAGGTTAGAACGGTACTTTTGGGCATTCGAGAGAATTCCGCCTCGGGGAGCGGTATTCTTTTTTCTGCAGTCAGCGATGGCTCACTCTCGCACACCAATAAACTGCTGGAAACCCGAGATCTCCTGAGGAGCAGAGGTTCGCCGATGACTTTCTTCCTGAATTCGCCCAAAGAGTTCGTCGCATCACTGGGTTTCTCTGGCATCGACATAAAATTTCTGGGGCACAGCGACTTGCATTTCGGCAGGCTCCCATGGCCTCCTTCGGAAGTGCCACCCGCTGGATTCACCACACAGTGGTACATCAAGGCATTCGTTCCCTAGCGGGTTCCTGCTGACATTGAGAGACGCCATGAATCTCTTCACCAGCGTGCAGTAATTGACCGATGTCTTGCCTGGATGCACCAAGTTGAAATACCTTGCTGCCAATTCATTCAGGCTGGTAGTTTTCTTGAGGATTGGTGAAATCTGAAATGCTTGTGAGAGACATTGACAGGAAACTGGACATGCACCTTGTCCTCTCATACAGGGTTGAGAACGACCTCTTTTCAATCTTCCGAAAGTATCGCGGGTTTGCCCCTGCTTATGGATATTCCCAGGGCGGAAAGTCCTTTCTGGACATATTTCTCAGGGAGGATGAAAACCAGCATTTTAACGAGATGCTGAAACCTTTTAGCATATCTACAAGAGGGAGTTATTCCACAATTCGCATACAGTCTGAACAGGACGAGTCACTCCTGAAGTTCTTTGAAGAGGTCACCGGAATTTACTCACTGATCCTGAATGGAATTTACGTTGAGGGTGGAGACCTCTTTTTTGAGATGAGGTTCCATCACAATTCACTTGGAGAGGTATCGACGTCGCTGAAGAAGCTTAGCAGGGAATCTGAGAACATGAAACTGAGGAAGCTTGGTCCCTCTCCGGGCATAATCTCAATACTGAGTTCATTCAACGCCAGGTTTCCGCTTTCCGTTCTATGCTTTGAGGGAAAACTGCCTGCAATACCGTCCACCAGGAACCTCCCGATAGAGAGGATTACGGAACCCAATCTTTCCTTTGCCGAGCCTGACGGACACAGGATTATATCATATTCCAGCAAGCCCGTACAGCCTGGGTCAAGCGATTCCATTATCTCCCCTGAAGATGGAATTGTGATTGGAAAGGGATCTACTCCATTTGTCTACGACCTGTGGAAAAGTTCCAGCGATGAACACATTCCAAGGTATGCAGCTTTTGGGGTGCCGGCTGGAGAGAAATTTGTGTCCAGCCTCTTCGTTCCTCGACACCTTGCTGATGTGCAGCTCAGGATAATGTTCGAAGTTGCGGACAGGCATCCGGAATCTGGCTTCAGGCTCGCAGCATTCACTCCCTTCGAAGAAGGGATCTGGGACTGGCTCTGACCGCATTGTTGCCTTTTTAAGAACATCATCCTTTTATGACCCATATGCTTTGTTCTGTGAGAGATATACCATGAAGAACGTCGCACTCAACCTTTTCAGGATAACTACGCTGGTGGTTTTCATCCAGCTACTCCTTGGCGGACTGGTCACGTTTGAATTCCTTGGGGTTCTCCCTCACATTGTCCTCGGGTTCATTATTCTGGCCCTGGCTGTGGCAATCGTTATTGCGGAATTCACGGCAGAGCCTGAAATAAAACCTGCCCGGATGATGTCCATAGGCCTGCTTGTACTTGTACTGATACAGATCATGCTCGGCTATGCGACCCTTGATTCCGGCAGTGCAATTATAGCGTGGGTACATCTTCTCAATTCGCTTCTAATCTTTGGACTCCTGGTGTCCGCGACTGTTCTCCTTTCCTTCTGGAGCAGGGGATTGGGCGTTCCTGGAAGGACAAAGGATTAATCCGACCATACGATGGATGGTTCATGCTGGGACCCCTGGTAAAGTGGGCAGGAGGCAAGAGACAGATCCTCAGGGAGATCGTCAACCGTCTCCCCCTGGAATGGAACACCTACTATGAACCGTTCCTCGGGGGCGGTGCGTTACTTTTTGAGCTCCTGAAATCCGGCAGGATCGAGAGAGCTGTTGTCTCCGATCTCAACCATGAACTGATAAACATGTACAGATGCGTGCAGAGAGCACCCACAAGGGTGGCAGATGAACTGGACCCCTTGAGGAACTGCCTTGACCGGGAATCATACATCTCTTTCAGAACCGAATTCAACGCCCTGTCCATGACACATGGTTCACCATACAGGCGAGCTGCCCTCTTCCTGTACCTGAACCGCACAGGTTTCAACGGGCTCTGGAGAGTCAATTCCAGGGGAGAATTCAACGTACCCTTCGGAGACTACAGGAAACTGGTGCTTCCACGCGCATCAGGACTTGAAGAGGTTTCGCATCTGTTGGGCCCCGTGAAGTTCATGGAGCTTGACTTTGCGGAAACTCTCAGGGATGCCGTAATGGGAGATTTTGCCTACCTTGATCCTCCGTACATACCCGTGTCAAGGAGTTCCAGCTTTACCCAATACACCAGTGGGGGTTTCGGAATGAATGATCAGGAGAGGTTGCGGGACTTGTGCTTGGCCCTTAAACAGAGGGGGGTCAGGTTTATCCTGAGCAATTCAGATGTTCCAGAAATCTGGAGGATCTACAGTGATTTCTCCCATGAAGTGATTGAAGCCAGAAGATCCATCAACAGCATTCCCGTGGGAAGAAAGGGACACACGGAATGCATCATAACCAGCGTTGGCTGATTTCAGGAGAATTTCTTCGCTGCTATCGCGATTATCCGCCTCTTTATGAAGGACAACGGCTCCTTTTCCAGGCCAATGAGAGAGCTGTTTTCCTCGTCCAGTCCCAGCAGGTACTCCCTGCACGACCCTGCTATGAGGGTGTCCGGCTGCACCGGATAGAGCCACGCCTCAAATGTGACCCTTTCCTCCTGAACCTTGCAAAGGATGACTTCCAGCCCCGATGACTCGAGGATGTTGAGCCACTCCGTCTTCTTCAACGCCCTCTCGTGGGAGTTGTCCCTGAGTTTCTCAAGGTGGTTGAAGAACTCGACCGAGTCCCCCTCAGGTATGGTCATGTCCACTATGCCAATCCTGCCACCAGGCCTGAGAACTCTCTTAGCCTCCTCAATGAATCCCGTTACACTGCTGAAATGATGTGCTGCCCTCCTTGTAAGCACGAGATCAAATGATCCGGACCTTAGGCCCGTACTTGTCACGTCCGCATTCACGAATTCTATGTTTCTGATCTTCCTCTCCTTGCTCAGGGCTTTGGCCTTTTCGAGCATTTCCGAGGTGACGTCTACCGCCACGACCCTGTTCACCTTTTCGGCAACCGCCATGGCCGTGAACCCGGTGCCCGTTGCCATGTCCACAACCTCCTCCCCTCCTGTCAGCCTTAATTCAGAAACAAGAATTTCAAGATCCTTCCCGCTCTCATGTGACTGGCTCCTGGAATATGAGTCCGCATTTGCCCCAAAGAATCGCTTTATGGCCTCGTTCTTATCGGCGGGTTTCACCACTATATAATCGGTACTTTCTCTTATTATTATCCATGGATATGCAGGCAAATGTTTTTAGTGCCTCTTGGTTCTTAAGAGGGGCTACTTTACAATGAATTTCAGAAGGGTGTTAAGGTTGAAACCCGGGAACAGGGTAGCTATTTTGTCTCCCAGCGCAACGGTTCCTTCAAGGTTTCCGGAGGTTGCGCGAAGGGGGATAGAAAATCTCAGGGAATATTTTGATCTTGATCCGGTAATTCTTCCAGGAGCTTTCGAAGACACGCAGAGGAATTATGAGAACCCGGGGATCAGAGTCGCCGATCTCGTGAGGGCTTTCTCTGATGATGATCTCAGGGGAATCTTTGCCACCATAGGTGGAGATGAATCGATCAGGGTTCTGCCACTGCTTGACCGCAAACTCCTTGTATCCAACACAAAGTCATTCATGGGATACTCTGATTGCTGCACATACCATACCTACCTTGCCACTCTCGGCAACTGTTCCCTCCATGGTCCAGCCATAATGGCAGGTTTTGCCCAGATCGAGAGTCTGCCCGTGTCCTATGTGGAATATATCAGCAGGGTTCTCTTCTCGGATTCCACTGGCCTGGAAATGAATGCTTTCGATGAATACTCGAATGGCTACCCTGACTGGGGAGCTCCCGGGAACGCGACCAGAGTCAACGCCAAGGTTTCTTCAGATCCATGGAAATGGCTTCAGGGAACATCCATAAGGGGAAGGCTCTTTGCGGGGAACGTTGAGGTCCTTGACTGGATCAGAGGTACTGAATTCTGGCCGCCTCCAGAGTTCTGGAATGGGGTTTTCCTGATACTTGAAACCTCCGAAGAAGTTCCACAGCCTGTTGCAGTGGAGCGGTATCTGAGATCATACGGTATTTCTGGGATACTCCATAGAATAGGTGGGCTTGCATTTGGAAGGTTCCGCGGATATTCCCGCGAAATGATTCATGAGGTGGAGAAACGGATCATGTCCGTGGTGAGAGTCGAGTTCCATCTGAATGATCTCCCCGTTGTCACAGGTCTGGATGTGGGACATACTGATCCGCAGTTTCCAATTCCAAATGGAGTAAATGGTGAGATAAGGCAGGGTGAGGATGTCCTGAGGATTCTTGGATCTTATACCAATCCGTGAGCCGGGTTATATTAGTGCAAGGGGTGAAACGGGAGAGGCGGTGGCTCCCCTTATTGGGATCGGGGAACAAACAAACATGAATTCTCTCAGGGAACTCGCTGAAACGTCCGCAAGATCCATGTTGTCAATCAGCCTGACACCATTATCGGCCAACAGGTACTGATGAACAGGCAATATATGGCCCGGAATCTCTGACGGAATCACCTCTGAAGATGGTGTGTCCACACCTGCAACGGAAATCCTGTTCTTCACAATCCATTTGGCAAGATCCATTCCTATCCCGCTACACCTGTTATAGAATTCCATGAACCTCTCCTTCTGGTCCCACAGCCTTGAAACGCCAGTGTAAATCAATAGCGCATCGCCTGGCTCCACGTTTATATTCATATCCCTGAAATAATTGTCGACCTCTTTCGCCTCGATTGGACCACTCTCAATCAAATCCACTCCCCTGGCCTTGCAACCATTGAAAAGAATTCCCCTGGTGACTATTGCCGGAGTTGATTCTATTCCAAGTCTTATTGTTCCTTTTGGTCCATTTCCTCCAATTGCATCTACACCATTATAGAATCTTCCGCCCCTTGAAATATGATTGAGTGAGTCTAGATGCGTCCCCGAATGATCTGACATTTCAAGCCGTCCAATGTTTGCTCCAAATTCATTTCCGGAAGCTGGGCGGAATGGTTCATGATAATCAACAGGCCTGAATGTTGTTGTATAGAAAAATGGTCCATGACTCATCCTGTACGGCATTTCATCTGACATCACATGAGATAGCCTGTAAACCTTTCCCTCCTTGAGGAGGGTTCCGGCCTTCTTGATCTTTCCTTTATCAATGTAATTAAGGGATCCAAGTTCATCGTCTCCTTCCCCTATGCTTGCACTATCTCCAACCGGGCACATAGCCTGTCATTGGGATATATTAATTATATTTACCCAGAGGGGGGACCATTTCCACTGGAACACTAAATAATGCCATGCCTTGAGCAAATCTAAACAGTTAAAATATATAATATATAAATTCTTATTAAATATTATATACTAATAAATCAAACATAGTCATACAATGGCCAATCAATATCTCCAGTGGAAACATCCCTCCCCCTCCGTATATTATCAAGAAACATTTCATGAATCCTGGGATCTTCCGTAAGCTCTGGATGAAAAGTCAGTCCTATTATATTTCCATCCTTTACCATGACAGGCATCCCATCATATTTTGCCAGTACCGTAACATTGTTCCATTTCTCAATCTGAGGTGCCCTTATGAAAACAGCGTTGAATTTTCCAATACCATCTATATCTATCTCCTCAAAGAAAGATTCAGCCTGTCTTCCATAGGCATTTCTCCTCACCTGTACGTTGAGAAGCCCGAGGGATCTTACTCTTTCATTTGGATCATCATTTGATATGATTATAAGCCCAGCGCATGTTCCCATTATTGGCATGCCTTCCAATCCCCTCTGCCTGATCGCATCAAACAGACCAAATTCCTTGATTAATCTGTACATTGTTGTGCTTTCTCCACCGGGAATAATAAGGCCAGACACCGTTGAAAGAGACTTTACACTCTTGACAAGAACTACGTTTATTTCCCTCTTATATTGCCGATCCAATTTCTCAAGCAGTTCCACATGCTCGGAAACATCTCCCTGGTAACCAACAATTCCAATGTTCACAACTTAGCAATACTAATAAGGTGAAATAATCTTCGTACCGTCGCAATAATTTGGTCAGCATTTCACAATCTGAACTATTTGGTCGCAAAAGAGGACATTGTCAAGATTTAGTTGATTTCTCCCTGATTCATACTGCAGAACCGAAATCATGAAATATAATGCAGGCATCCCATCACATGCGACTGAGGAAGGCGCCCTACACTGAGTTCAGGAGAGTTTC
>JAJYUI010000048.1 GCA_021792595.1 Thermoplasmata archaeon
ATTCTGTTCTTATCTTTAAATAATATAAATACTCTGTCCAATGTTCTGTAACTTCGCATGCTGCGCTCGACGAGTGCTTGAAGGAGAAGGTAACCGCTTCTTCATTCTACACCACCCCAATGTGCAGGACCAGTGAGAGAGGCTAACCTGAGAGCAGCTTTGCCCTCATGGAATTCTTCCTCTCATCATTTTCTTCGGATTCCCTGAGAGCGTACGTCTCAAACGGATCGGCGGGCAGCTTCACCTGGAATTCCATGATTCTACCGTTCCTGAAAACGTGGAGATTCACATGCTCCCCGCCTCCTTGAAAGAGATCCTGGAGTATCCTTTCCCTCACAGGAGTGCCGGTCATCTTTTCATTGAATCTGATGCCTCCTGCGGCCACGAGTTCATCGCCTGCGTTGATGCCGGCCTCATATGATGAAGTTCCTTCATGAACCGCGGAAACCAGGAACTTTCCACCTGACTTCCGCAATACGAGACCTGTTGATCTCCTGCCATCCTTCAGTGGTTTCTTTTCAAGTATCAGACCTACGGATGACAGCATGGACTCGAACGGGATCTCGTCCCTGCCCTTCACGTACATCCTGAACCAGTCTGTCATGTCTGTTCCCGAGATCTCCCTGAGGGCCTGCAACAGATCCTTCTCGCTGAATCCCCTTCCATCCCTCCTGTACTTCTCCATCATGTTCCTCATGAGGTCGTCGAGGGACTTTGATCCACGGGAGGCGTTTATGATCTCGGTGCTTAGCATAAGCCCGAGCAGAAGTCCCTTGAGATAGTAGTCCACGTAGCTGTTTACGGTTCCTGTGGATGAACGGTAGTACTTTATCCAGCTATCGAATGAAGATTCCTCCGCGGAATAATACCTGCGCCCGGGGGTCATCCTGTAACTTGAAATCTCTGACGCCATCTTGTCCAGGAATTCCTGTGTGGTTATCAGTCCGGCCCTAAGTATCAGGATGTTTGCATAGTAATCCGTAACGCCCTCCGAAAACCAGAGGCCGTGCGTGTAGACTTCCTCCCTGAATCCTGGCTCGACAAGCTCTGTTGGCCTGATTCTCTTGACGTTCCAGAGGTGGAAAAACTCATGCGAGATCACGGAGAGACAGGTCTTGTAACTCTTCTCGTCTTCCAGGAATCCGGATTCGAAGTTGATTGCCGTTGAATGTGCATGCTCAAGCCCAACGTATGGGGTGACAAATTCCCTGATTGCGTGGAATATGAACAGGTACCTCCTGTAAGGAAGTTGCCCCATGATCCTCTGGGCCGCCTCAACTATACTTGAGACGTCCTGCAGCAGCTTTTCCCTGGAGCCCATGAAATCCCCGTAAAGTGCTATCTCATGATCCCTGCCATCAACCCTGAACGAAAGCGTTTCATGCGTTCCGATCTCGATCGGGGAATCAACAAGTATGTCATAGTTCGTTGCCCTGTACCTGTTGTCCGTTATCCTGTCCAGGGCAGTGGAAATCCTCCATCCATCAGGCTTCTCAATGGTGAGTTCCACTGTCTGCTCCCTGTACCCTTCAAGGTACACGAATACGCTTGTCCCGGTGATGAAGGCATGAGAGGCATCCACATGGCTTGTCTGCGGGAATGCTTCATCCGCGTATACCTCATATTCCACTGTCACCGGCGATTTCCTTCCCGTCACCACCTTCCATGTGGACTTGTCCTTCTTAGACATATCAAGAACGGTGCCGTTGGTGCGTGCCCGCATGTTTCTTACATTCCTTGCAAAATCCCGGATAGTGTAGGAGCCTGGAGTCCAGGCAGGCATGGTGAGTTGAAGAATCTCCTCCGGATAGCCTTCAATCGTCACCGATACGTCCAAGAAATGAGTTTCAGGCTCACGAATTCCCAGAAAATAGGAGATCCTCATCTTTACCTGTTGCCTGTGTTATCGCTTCATGCATTTAATATTCTTCACTGGGTTCAATTCACAATCGTTTCCGGAAGACTTTTCCGGTTGTTCCACGAACAACAAATCCTGCCGGAAAACAAACAAATTGAAATCATAGAGACCATATGAGTGCTGGTAGATGACTGAAAAATCAAGCGGAGGCATTCTGGAATACAGGAACGGCCTGCTGGTTCTTTCCGGCTTCAGCGGAAGGGTGCCTCAATATTTCGTGAGGGACGAGAGGATCCAGGCATACAGTTCACCAGCTTTCAGGTATTCGGAGGCGGTATCAGAACTGGAGGGGGTCGATGACCGGGTATTTCCAGAAAGGGAAAAGATTGAGTTGAGCGATGTCGAAGGCCTCAGATCATACCAGAAGGAGGCCGTAAGGCAATGGGCCTCAAATTCAAGCAGGGGAATTGTAGTTCTCCCCACTGCCGCTGGAAAGACCCACATAGGACTGGCAGCGATCTCCAGACTCAAGTGCCCCACGCTTGTCGTTGCCCCAACAATAGAACTGGTAAGGCAGTGGAGAGAAAGGATATCCATGATGTTCTCCGTAGAAGTTGGCATGCTGGGCGGAGGGGAGAAGGAGATACAGCCCCTTACCGTGTCGACCTATGACTCTGCCTACCTGATGGCCGAAAAGCTTGGAAACCGGTTCAGGTTTCTACTGGTGGACGAAGTGCACCATCTTGCATCCGAGCAGTTCATGCAGATTGCAACCATGTTTGCATCGCCATACAGGCTGGGCCTGACGGCCACACTTGAAAGGACAGACAGGCTCCACGAGTCTCTCCAGCTTCCAATGGGCGGAAAATTGTTTGAGATGGGATACGAGGAGCTGTCAGACTACCTTGCTGACTACAGGATCGTGAGGATACCAGTCGACCTGTCAATCGAGGAACAGATCGAGTACGACGAGAACAGGAGGAAGTTCCTGTCCTATCTCAGGAAGCACAGGTTCGCAATGAGGGGGCCATGGGATTTCGAGAGGTTCATAATGAGTTCCTGGACGCCCGAAGGAAGGGAGGCGCTGGTTGCATGGAGGAGGGCCAGGGAGATAGCCTTCAGTTCAAGAACGAAGATAGAGAACGTCAGGTATGTTCTTTCCAGGCATCCTGGGGGGAAGGTGCTTATTTTTTCAGAGGACACCGATACTGCTTACCTGCTCTCCAGGGAGTTCCTCTTTCCCGCAATCACCTATCTCACCCCGGCAAAGGAGAGAAAGGAATACCTGGACATGTTCAGGTCCGGAGAGGTCAGGGCTCTTTCCGCTTCAAGGGTACTGGACGAGGGGATTGATGTCCCGGATGCCTCGGTCGCAATAGTGATAAGCGGATCCGGGAGCAGCAGGCAGTTCAGGCAAAGGCTTGGGAGAGTGCTGAGGCCGTCGCAGGGAAAGAAGAGCGTCTTGTACGAGATTGTCGCAAAGGGAACTTCTGAGTTCCGCACTTCTGCAAGGAGGAGGAAGGGTGTTCCAGACAGAACTTCTGTCAGTACGGAGGGTTAAGGGAAAGGTCGTTCCATCATTTCTGTGGCCTGATTCCTCTGACCACGCGGCCATTGTCATAGGGCTTTTCCAGGAATCGACAGGGATTCGCAGGTCGGAGATCGAGAGAAAGGTCAGGAATGTTGAGACCCAGTACTCCAACCACAAGGCAGTCAGGGGCCTGGCTGAACTGATGACAAGGAAGTGCTACTTCGAGAGCCCATCAAAACTCGATGCCAGATCTGTGAGGAGATTCCTCTTCACCAGGGCCATCAAGACTCCCCTCAATGAGGAGAGCAGGAAAAAGATGCTCGCTGCTGCAGCAGAGCATTTTGCAACGACCGTGGAGGACGTGGATAACGCAATATATGGAGACAAGGAGAGTGAGGCGATCCTGAGAGACATCGAGAAGGTCAAGCCGGAGAAACTCTGCCTTGAGTACAACCGGGAGATGGTTGAGACGATACTCATGAAAGCGGTTTCCATGAGTGTGCAGGTTGAGACCGGCTGGAGAGACTTCCTGCGCGTGGTAAAGAGGCTTGGGCTCATGTTTTCTGTAGAGCAGGAAGGGGACGGAGTGGGATCGGTGACGGTGGACGGACCGCTCACAATGCACCAGAACACCATGAGATACGGAGAGAGATTCGCGAAGCTTTTCAGGCATATCTATGCCGGAGATAGCTGGAAGATCGAGGCAAAGGTTAGGTTGAAGAGATCGGGCTCATCCGAGGTCCTTTCCTTCTACCTCGACTCCGGTTCCTCCGATCTTTTTCCAGCGGTGGAGAGGTATTCGGAACCAATGCCCTCCTTCCAGTGGGTTGAATCCTGGGAACCACAGCCCGTGGTGAACGGGCAGAAGGTATATTTCCCAGATCTCTCGGTGAAGATCGGGGACAAGACGTATCTTGTCGATATCAGCAGGCCTGTCTATTCCGGCATGAACTCCGAGAGGGACCCTCTGCTGAGGGAGAAGGGAATCCCATGGGTTACCGTATATGCCCTGGATCAGGGAGAGAAACCGGTAAAAGGGGCGGTAAACCTGTCCATGCCCATAAGATGGGAGTCACTCTACTTTGCCTTACAGCGTGAAATACCCGGAGGAGTGAAGCACAGGAACAAGGAGATAAAGAATTCTCTCCTCGACAGGGAAATACCGCAGGCAGAACTGGAAGAGATCAGGCAAGCGGTTGAGGAGAGGTTCCCCGATCCTGACCTGATAACAGAATACCTGGAGTCCAGGGGTTATGTGCCGTCCAGGATTCTCCCAGTACTTGGTTACAGGATCAGGTGGAAGGGGCTCTCGATGGAGATCAGGAAGAAAGGCTAGGAAAGTTTCTCTTCCCTGGCCTTTGCGCTTTCAATCCTGCTCTTCCCCGTTCGATCCTCTATGGCAATGGTAACAGGTTCTTCTGCCCTTATCGCTCTCTCGAGGAAACTCTCTATTCCAGAGGTGTCCACATCCTCTTCCCTCATGAGCGGGATCTTGTCAAGTATCCTCTGGAGTATGCCTTCCACCGTGGTGAGTTCCCCCTCTGAGATTTCTCCCGGGAAAATTTCAGCCTCGATCTCGGGAACCTTGAGGAGCGCTTCCGGGGACCTGTAGATCATGACGTTCAGATCTTCTGGCCTCTCAACCCTTATGGTCAGCTTCCTTGGCATTTCCGTTGAATCCCTGTAAATACTGCTCTTCTTGTACAGGCACTTGTGGCACAGGTAGGTCTGTATATTGATCTTCCCCTCGTGCGGAATTTCCGTTTCATGGTTTATGAAAAAAAGCTTGCTGCCGCAGGCCGGACATTCTATGGACGTTTCTATCTCTTCCGGTTCCTCGTAGTCTTCCATCGGTTCATTCACCATAGATGGCCAGCCAGCTCCTGAGTGGCTCCATGATAACTTTCCTTGCACTTGCCAGTTTCTTGACGTCGCTGGACGAGGTAAGGAACATGGCTATTTTCAGGTCCCGTATTATCTGCTTCAGTTCTCTCTCCAGATCCCCGTAGTTCCCGTCGGCGCCTGCAAGCAGCGTTCTGGCAAATCCGCCCATCGCCGCACCCATTGATAGCGCCCTTGCAAGATCAAGGCCTGTCCTGAGCCCTCCGCTTCCTATGACCGGAAGACCGACCTGGCAGTAGCTTATGGAAGCCGGAGAAGGGATCCCCCAGTCCCAGAATGTTCTCCCCGAATCCATCTTTTCCCTGTCTCCCGCCTTCTCGGCCCTGTAGTACTCAATCGCAGCAAAGGACGTCCCTCCCAGTCCCCCAACGTCAATGGCCCTGACGCCAGCATCCCTCAAGAGGAGCGCTGCCTCCCTTGAAAAACCGTTTCCTGTCTCCTTGACTATCAGGGGGAAGCTGGCTGCGATTTCCGTCAGCCTCTTCATGATCCCCCTGGAGTTGTGATCCCCTTCCGGTTGGACCATCTCCTGCAGGAAATTGAAATGCACCACAAGGAAGTCTGCGTCGATCAGGTCAAAGGCGTAATCTATCATCGAGTTGTCAAACGAGTTCTTCCCCTGCTTGATTAACTGAGGAGCACCGATGTTTGCTAGCTTGAACCTGGGCTTGAAGTCATTGACCACCGAGAATGTGCCGGCGAGATCCTTTTTCTCCACGGCAGCACGCATGCTTCCCACGCCCATTCCAAGACCAAACTGCTCTGCTGCCCTGGAAAGGTTTCTGTTGATATTCCTGGCCCGTTCAGTTCCTCCAGTCATCGATGATATGAGGAATGGAAAATCAGTCTTTTTCCCAAGCAGATCGGAGCCGGTGTTTATTGAGTCGAAATCTATCTCCGGAACAGCCTGGTGTACGAACTTTATGTCATCCCAGAAATTATGATCAGGGGATACGTCCTTTGATTTTGCAATATTTATGTGTTCCTCCTTCCTGTTTTCAATCAATCTATCACCGTTCCGATAAATTTTTCAGTGCCGATGGTGGCAATTCTCCCTGGATAATTTCCGTTGATTAGATAAACCTGGTCAAGGTGCTTACTCATCTCAACCATTGATGAGTGCTTCAGCGCCATCCCCCCGGTTACGTCGCCGGGCCTCTCGCTGAATTCTATTCTTCCCTCGATCCTCTTGAGCAGTCTTGCATCGCTGAATTTCCTTGGGTCCCTGTCATAGATCCCATCCACATCCGTGAGGAAAAGTGCGCGGCTGAATCTCCCCGTCCTTGCCAGATCCAGCATGACCTGGTCGCCGGAGTATATCCTGAAAAACTGTCCTTCCAGGTATACGTCCCCGTAGAACAGTGGAACGATTTCACTTTCCGCGTAATTCAGTGGTTCTGAGTAGTCTGTTGTTCCATTCTTCATGAGTTCAGAAGGCGAAAATGCGAATGTGCTTATCCCATGCCCCTGAAATATTTCAGAAACCATGGCTGAAAGCCGTCCCATGTCATCGTGTATGATTGAGGCCCCCTTTCTGGTGTATTCGTTCGCCGGGCCAGGAATTCCGTAGCTGTGGGCCATGAAGTGGCCGAATGATCCCCCTCCCAGTACTATTGCTGAAGGAGATAGTTTCATGACGACGACCTCAGCGATCTTTCTGGTGAGATTGTCGTTAAAGTTCCTGTATTCGGACTTCCTGGTAATCACGCTTCCGCCAAGCTTTACGATCCATCTTTCATGACTGGAAGACGTGGGATCACCCTACGTAAGGATGCCCATCAGGGGTAGGTACGAACCCGATAGAGCCAGGAATGATAGACCGACAATAGCGAGTATGAATGCTAGTACCATCCAGATAATCAGGGCAATTATTGCCAGTACAAACGCGTGGATGAAACCCACGTCATAGATGTACTTGAGCACCAGTATTGCGAGTATGATTCCTACTATAATTCCAATCGGGAAAAGGAACAAGCTGAACAGGAAAAGCACAAGCAGGGACAGGAATGATCCAGCCATTGCATTGGAGAATGTCTTCTTCTTTTTCTTCTCAATCAGGACTTCTGCGGCCATGTAGAGAGCCACAGATATGATGATCCATGATATGAAGAAAGAAATGAATAGTGGGAGAATTCCGTTTAAAACTGAACTCATTAAAACTCGTACAGTAATGTCGTTTATATTATTGATCATCCTGATCTTCTTGAATGGCCTTGAGTGCACGATACATTTTATAAATCAGATAACATCGGCTTTGGCTGAGGGCCGGTAGATCAGCGGTAGATCGCCTGCTTTGCAAGCAGGAGGCCTCGGGTTCAAATCCCGACCGGTCCATGGAAAATATGAGTTTATGATTTGAAATGCATTAATCTCCTAATAAAAGGGTAAATTTGGTTGATTTTAACAATCACTTTACTAATTTTCCGAATAAAACGACCTGCGCACTATGAATAACGCTAAGATTATAAGTGCCAATGACCAAGTTGCGAGTTCTGCCAGGTATATTGCGGGGCTGTATGTGTATAGCATACCTCCAAACATGTTTTCTCTGACAACATTTACAGCCATCGTAACGGGATTGAGCGATACGATGGATTGTAGCCAGGTAGGCATAGTGGATTGCGGGTACATTGCATTTGATGTCAGGAGAATTGGAAGCTGAAGAAGAGCGGTCAATCCAAAATAAGCGTTATTATCTTTTGATATAAATCCAAAGGCGAGAAACAAAGACGTGAAAGATAATGACAGTAGCACGATTGCAACAAATATTTCTGCCAGGTTAAGAATCCCCACGGAGTCACTAATGGTCAGACCGCTCAGCCCTGGTATATAATTCAGCCCATAAGAGATTACTAATACCAAGAACGCAGGTATCATTGTTAGAATAGTCTGGAACAGGAGGTATCCAGCGAAAATTGAACTCCTGTCGGCAGGAGTTCCAATTGTCCTCTTCATGATGCCTGATGTCCTATCAAATAGAGGATTAACTCCGGAGAATATAGCTATACTTACGGAGGAAAAAGCTACCATTCCTATTGCAAAATATGAGAAATAGTTAGGTGCACCCAATAATGAGCTTGTAATATATTCATTTCCAACACTATTTGGCAATAGAGCTGAGAGATTGAAAGCCTGGCCGAACAGAACAAGGTATAGAAGGGGTCCAAGAAAACCACTTACCATGAACATTGGGGACCTCTTCCACTTAATGAATAATCTTTTGGAGACTGCACCAATTTCATTGAAAATCAATTCTCATCACCATCTGAATTAGTTTTTCCATTCTCTGTATACCCACGACCGGTTATTTCCAGAAATGCCTGCTCTAAGCTAGGACGTATCACAGATAATTCCTGCAAAACTGCATTATTTTCTTTAATCTTCAAAACCACAGAAGGGGCCACCTGATTGCTGTTCTCACATTTGATCAAGTAATAAGAGTTGCTCTTTACAACTTCCAGCACTCCATGAACGTCTTGGATGATCTTATTGAATGAAGGTGTTTCATTTTCTACCTTAACCTTTATTATATCCCCTTTTACGGTGTTTTTAATAATATCTGGCGGACCTTTCGCAATGATTCTTCCTTGATCTATTATTGCTATCACATCACATAACTTTTCTGCCTCGTCCAGGTAATGGGTATTAAGAAATATGGTAATCCCAGTTCTTTCTTTTAGTTTCTTTATGTAATTCCAGAATTCCGCTCTGCTCGCTGGGTCAAGTTGCAGCGTGGGCTCATCAAGGAAAATGATTCTAGGATTTTGAAGCATGGCTACCGCCAATTCGAGTTTTCTTTTCATTCCACCTGAATACCTCTTTACAAGGATATCCGCTGATTCTTTCAAGCCCATCTTTTCAAATAGCTCGTTAATTTTTTGATCAGCGGTTTGAGAAGACATACCGCTCAAACCTGCGATGTATTGCAAGTTCTCCCTTCCAGTCAACTGATTGTCAGAGGTTGATTCCTGAAAAACAATTCCTATGTTCTTCCTTATTTCATTTGGGTTCTCATCTAAATCTATCTCATCAACGATAACCTTTCCTTGAGTTTTCCTTATCATAGTAGTGAGAATGGACATTGTAGTGGTTTTCCCGGCACCGTTTAGACCAAGGAGTCCAAAAATTTTGCCTTCTTCAACAGTAAAGTCTAGCCCTCTTAAAGCTTCTTTACCATCCTTATATTCCTTAGTCAATCCTTTAGCCTCAATAATCACATTCAATATAAATCACCTCATTACCAGTTTCCCAACGTGTTTGCACAGGACCAATACCCCCAATCTAGGAAAATTACCGGGAACAGTTAGCTTCGCTACGTTCCTCACATAGGCCACCTTTTTCGAGAACAAATCCCATGTCACATCGTCCATGAACTCAACTTTGGGGATACTTGAAAATCCAACTCTTCCTTCAACTTCATTAAGGTCTTTCTGGCTCACCTCTATGGATGAAATTGAGTTAATCTCATTTTGCTCCATCTCATTCGTTTTATCTAAGAATGCTCTCATAACCAATGTTACAAGTTCACCAATGGAAACACCTCGTTTTCTGGCTTCCGCCGAAAATAGCGCGTAAATCTCGTCATCAATTCCTCTTATTGTAACATCAGTCATTTTTGTTCCTACCCTTCTTTCTTTGCAATGGACTACCCTGGGAAGCAAAAAAAGATGCCAGAATAATGAACGCTCCAATCATGACTAACATCACGGCAATGTCAAACCAGAACGAAAATTGAATCACACCATAAACATGAAGAAGCACTAAGAGTCCCAATACGATCACAATAGCACCCAGGTAAGAGCCAAAAAATTTAACCGCCAAATCTTCAGCCCCGTATCCTTGATCTTCCCACTCATGAAGGAGGGTTTCTATGTTCTTTCTGTACTTTCTTCCTTCAACTTCTCTGAGCTCCCTTTCTAAATTTCTTTGGAAGTTATCGTTCATATCGTGATTTTGTTTATTGGTCATCATAATCACCAATATCACCATTATAACCACAATATATATTAGTTTTTCTGTTAGTCGGATTTACTGGAGGTGAGACTTTGAAACTATACTGAAAATGAGGAAAATTCAGTTGCTTAACGATGCCACTTAATGCCAGTTATTCAAGAGGACTTTCCAATAAGGATCTGATCAAATCCCAACCGGCCCATTCTATAAATTACATCTCAATAACTTGTACGCCCAGCTTCATGCATTTTTTGGATAGTGTTTTATCGAAAGTCACTAAGGGTACATTTCTTGCATGCGCGTCAAAGGCAATTATCCAATCGTTGAAATCCCTGAAACTGAGACCGTTTTCAACCATAAATGCAGACGCCCCCTCAAGCATGCTTTCAGATAGCCAGGAAACTGTGAAATAATCACTATTGAATAATTCTTCAAGCTTCATTCGAACACTGTCATTATCTATCCCATACCTAGGAAGCACAAATCCAAGCTCAACAATCGAAAGTGAATTTATCAGGGGGTCTTCAGACTCATCGATGAGCTTACTTGCACGGTCATGATTTGGGGAATTCTCTATAGCATCATATACCAGAACGTTTGTGTCAACCAGCATTGTCATTTACTGCTCTCCTCCCACCCCTTTCTTATCTCATTGTCCGCATCCAGCGATGAAAGGTTATTTTGGGCTTTGAACGTGATACGCTTTCCACGTTTCCTTGCACCAGTCTTCTTGTTCCTAAGGCGCTGGTTAATAATCTTTGATATATTCTTGGTACTTCCATACTTTTCTATAGATTCTTTAACGATTTCGGCATAGATTCCTTCGTCAAGATTAATCGTGGTTTTGACCATGAATGTCGATCAAGATGCCATATAAACATTTAACGGTTAACTGGCATTGGAAATAATTCAGCCAATACACTTCACTTACTGCTTCCTATCGCTTGTCTTGAAATTATCCGTTAAGGTATTCGCTTAAAACTTTAATCAAATCCCGACCGGTCCATAATTGTAATCATGAGTGATAATGGGCCGTTACAGTTCCGAGCTCTTTCGTGTCGCTATCTTCGAGTTTGCAATCTTATACAGCTTCAAATCATCAGTTACAAACTCGTAACCTGATTCAATAGCAGATATGAGATAAGATGAATCGTAGAATGTCAGGCCCTTCTCTAATGACAAGCTCAACGCAGAAGCCGGTGAAGGCACGATCTGTTCCATTGAATCAATCAATTCAAATAGAACAGTGCCGGATTCCTTTGCTTCATCTTTTGAAATCCTATTTCTAATTTTATGATTCTTCCAAATAATGTTGCCGATCTCGTACCTGGCAAGAGGGATCGTTGCCCCGGCAATGAGTTCACTGAACTTACCACTCTGAAAAAGGTTAAAAATTGCAGAAGCGTCCAGTAGTTTCATCTTTCCCTGTCTTCCCTGAGGTCTGACACTATTTCATCTAACCTTAATTTCGAGATTATAGGAGCTACTTTTTTCATTTTCTCAATTAAATCCTTACTTCTGCCTTTCCTGATTTCCTCCTGCACCGCCTTTCTGATAATTGTTGTGGGGTTCAATCCACGTTTCTTTAATTCCTCCCTCTCTTCTTCTGAGATCTTTGCAGATATCGTGGTATACATTTTCATACTACATAATTCATTACATATATTTTAAGTTCCTGTAATACGATATGTAATCCAACAACAAAGAGAGTTCCTGTAGGCAGGAAACCCTTACATCTGTTCAGACTGTTATATACATCACTTTCGTATTTGCTTAAAACTTAAATCAAATTCCGACCGGTCCATTTTGCCGTCAATTTCTAAATCTTTAGAATGAGTTTTTCCCACAACAA
>JAJYUI010000049.1 GCA_021792595.1 Thermoplasmata archaeon
TTCTTCTACGATATTACCATTGGAAACAATGGTGCATACTCTGCAACTGTTGGATACGATGAAGTGACAGGAATAGGCAGTCCCATAGTTTACAACCTTATCCCGCTGCTTTAAACCTTTTGCTTCACCATTTTATTTTTTTCTCATTTTCCTGGGGCTGTTCACTTATTCTTTCTCTTTAAATAAAAACAGGAGAAAAAGGGACATCGGAAAGGATTCACCGCTGATAGGTGTGGTACTCGGTCTTCCAGATGCTTCGAACCTCTGCCAGTTCCCAGAAAGACAGTATTTCCATTGACCCTTTTCATAGATAACCCACACAAAAGTCCGATGAACCTGAAAACATAAGACTTACACCGCCACACATCCCACCCGGGAAAGAAGCAAGCATGAAGGCCAACGCCAATCCCCCCAACCCATTAAAATTAGGTGCTCCTCTTCCTTATCAGTAAGGTAGTATTGTCAAATAGATTCTTAAGATTATCAATAGGTGAACCAATATGGTGTTCATAGATGATCTTGGGCTTGAGTTTTTCACGATGGCACTGGCAATGGTACTCCCAGCATATATGATAACAGCAGCCTATTTTTACCACAGGAAGTTGCCTATGGAAAAGGTATCCGAAATAGTTCGAGGAAGTGGTTTTCCACTTCTTGCGCTGGGCGCCTTCATGTTCATACTTGGAGTGTGGTCAGAACTGACGTGGCCGTTTCCAGCGAAACCGTATCCATCGGCTCCTAGCGTCAACTTCTCACCCTACAACATTCTTTTCGGCGATCCATACATGATACTTTCAATACTTATCGTGGGAGTTTCCCTTTCTCTCGTAATGAACAAGAAACTCCAGTTCATTGGGGTTCTCGGGTTCTTCTCGGGGATACTGGCAATCTTCTACGGGTATCAGGCTTACATAGATTCATTCACAAAGTCTCCACTGGAAGCCTTCTTTCTTTACATTGCGTTCGGGGTCGTAGGCATTCTCTCCCTTCCCGCCACACTTATATTTGACTCTGTGGAAGAGAACAAGAAGACAAAAACAACACCCATTGAGACCATTTTCCTCTTTCTCTTCTGGCTGGGATTGATCGCCGCGGCACTGGCAAGTGGATACATGGTGCTCAACGCAATACCCGGCCATCTTCTGAAGACGCCATAACCCGGCTCAACTTTATCTATTTTATTTTTCTTTTTCTTGCGATCGTCTGTCGCAGGACAAGAAATCTAAACGGATGCGCAACCATTAACTCACATAACTGGATCGAACTGCGTGGTTCTGGACGCACTTTATCACAACAGGCAGGGTTTCCTGAAAATGAGCAGGGGAGATCTGGAGGGGGCACTCAAGGAATTCGAGGAGGCCATGGCTATGGAACCCTCGAACATGAGTTTCAGGAGCAGCAGGATCAGATGCCTCAGGAAGCTGGGAAGGGCAAATGAAGCTCTGGAAGAGGCAATGAAGCTAAACCTTGAAAGACCAAACGATCTGGAAACTTCTCTGGTATTGTTCGAACTTCAGGAAGAGACAGAACGGTATTATGATGCGCTCAAGACTCTTGACACATTGATCGAGAAAGATCCATTTGATCCGGAACTGCACTGGAAGAAGGCAGAATTCCTGGCGAGACATGAGAATGAGGGAGGGGCGATGCACGAAATTGAGGAGTGCGTGAAAATAGATCCGGAGAATCCAAGATACCTCTATGCAAGATCGGAAATGCTCCTGGCTCTTGAAAGGCCGGAGGAAGCGGCTGGCAATTATGACCGACTGATCTCCCTTGACCCGTACGATCCGGAACCCTACTATCAGAAGGGAAACATACTGGTAGATCTGGATCGACCGCTGGAAGCCGAGAAGTACTTCTTGAAATTAGTGGAGTTGAGGCCGCACCAGATCAACTCATACCAGGTCCTCGCCCAGTTTTATGAGACCTTTGACAGGTATGGCGATGCCCTTGAATGCTACAGCTCCATGATAAGGCTAGACCCAAGGAAGGCAAACCTCTATTTTGACAGGGGATCCATTTATGAGGGCACTGGGAAATATGACGAGGCCTTGCAGGACTACAGCGAAGCTCTCAGGCTTGAGCCGGAAAATGTTGAGTATTCATTGAGGGCTTCAAGATTGAAGGAAAGACGTCAGGCAGACGAGTGACGCGGCCTGAGAGAAGAGAGCGCCCCCGCTGCCAGAAGGAGTATTACGGACACAAGAAACGCAGATTTTATTCCGGCGAGGAACGAAACCTGCAGCGAGCCGATCACGTTTCCTGTTCCGAGAAATACCTCGAAAGCCATTTTCCTGCCTATTGTGGAAGCGGCGACGGAAATCGCCAGAACATAGCTGGCCAGTGTCCCAACGTTCGACAGCGTCCTTGAAAGCCCAGATATGGATCCATACGTTCCCTGCGGGGCCCCTCCCATAATGGAACTGTTATTGGCTGGCCAGAACATGGAACCACCAACTCCGCCAATGAGCGAAGCAGTCACGATGTAGTAATCCTGCGTATTTGCCTGCAGGAACATGTAAAGAGTCACAGACACCATTATGAGGACAATACCTGTTGTGGCAACTACACGCTGGCCGATCCTGTCAGAAAACCTTCCCATGGAAGGCGCAAGGAAACTGGCAACCACATAGCCGGGGACCAGCAGGAGGGAAGAGTAGAGGGGAGTGTAGCCCCTTATGCCCTGGAGGTAGAGTATCAGGACAAAGATTACTGACAGGTAGCCTGCTGCCTGAAGAAAAGACGAGAAGAGGGGAACCCCAAGAGCCCTGGTCAGGAGTGGCTCTATTCGAACTATCGGGTTGCTGGATCTTTTCTCGACGTACACAAAGGGCACTATCAGGAAAAGAGCGACCAGGATGTAGAGTGTTTCCAAGAACGAGAAGCCGGAACTGACTATCTGGGTTGCTGCATATACCAGCAGAAGAAGCAGAGAGGCGAGAATCACCATACCAGGATAGTCCAGTTCCGGAATCTTTCCATGTTCATGCCTGAGGGTTATTCTTGCCAGGAAGACTCCAACGATTCCAACAGGAATGTTGATAAAAAATATGTATCTCCAGCCGAGGAAGGTGGTTATCACTCCTCCCAGAACAATCCCAAGGGTGCCCCCGACATTCCAGCCCAAGGTCGTGAATCCGAATGCCTTGCCCCTTTCCCTGGGAGGGAAGGCATCTGCGATCAATGCGGAAGAACTTGACTGCAGCATCGCTGCACCAAACCCCTGGAGAACCCTGAAGGAAACAAGCTCAATCATTGTTTCAGAAATGCCGCACAAGAAAGAACCCACTGTAAACACCGCAAATCCAGCAGTAAAAATGGAGCCTCTCCCAAATGCATCCCCCAGGGATCCGATCTGAGTGGTAAAGACTGCCACAACGAGAAGATAGCCTATGATCGTCCATATTGCCAGAAGTAGCGACGAGGTGAGATCCATGACAATAGTGGGAAGAGCGAGGATCACGATGGTAGTGTCAATCGCACTCATGAGCGTTCCAAGGACAACCGCTGCCAGAATCTCGATCTGTCTTCTATCCAAGTAATGGGAAATTTGGGCCGGGTTAAATATGTTTGAGGAACTCCGAGTTGTTGCAAGGTTATATACAGCGCATGCAACTAATGGGGAGGATCGGAATGGACAAAGGCGGAAACAACCTGTTTGTCATAGCCCATCGCGGAGGGGCAGAACTCTTCTTTGAGAATACCCTGACCGCCTTCAGAAAGGCGGAGGAACTTGGAGTGGACGCAATAGAATGTGATGTTCACCTTACAAGAGATAACCACCTGGTTGTCATGCATGATCCTGACCTCAAGAGGGTAGCAGGAATTGAAAGGAACGTTTCAGAAATGACTTTGCAGGAAATCCGTGAAGTCAAGCTGGAAAATGGAGAAGGCATCCCGACACTGGAGGAAGCAATTGAAGCCGTGGGCATTTCCCTGATAGTTGAACTGAAAAGTTACGAAACACTCATGGAAATCGCCAGGCTTCTTCACGAAAGGCCAGAGTTGAAGGCGAGGATCATTGTGATCTGCTTCGATCACAGGGCGATCCTGAAACTCAACGAGAGGTTCCCGGGCCTAAATACCAGCGCACTTCTTGGGGGATTTCCAGTGGATCCGGCATCAGTTGCAACTTCGTGCAGGACAGACACTCTTGCACTTTACTACGAGGGACTGGATCGAAACTACGTTGAATCATGCCATAGTGCTGGCGTGAAGGTCTCAGTGTGGACGCCAAACACAGAGGCAGAGATCAGGAGATTAGTGGACATCGGGGTTGACGCCATAGCCTCGGACCGTCCGGACATAGTCCTCAAGGTTCTCGGTAGAAAATAATCAGGAACCTTCTCCCGAGATTTCTTCCAGGGATTTTCCTTTCGGCTCCACAACATAAGCTATTGTAACAGCCAGGCCAATCGAGGAGAGAACTGCCAGGTATAACATTCCACCGCCGAAACCAGCCGTTCCCACAATAAATGAAAAAGAAAAGATTCCTGCAAGAGCCCCTATCCTGCTGACCGTTGTACCCAATCCCTGAGCCGTGGCCCTGATGCTTGTTGGGAAAAGCTCCTGAGGATATACTGTACTTGTTATGCCCGGACCGAATTCCTGGCTGATCTCAAAGAGTACGAGAAGTATCACCACCGGAATAAGGCCGAAGGAGAGATTCAGGAACAGCGAGGCTATGAAAAGGGTTATAACCATGCCAAGAAACCCCACCATGGTGACGAACCTTCTTCCGGCAATGTCTATGGCGAAGAATGTGAGAATCGCCCCAATTATTGCAAGGATTGCTATCAGGGCTGCAGTGCCCGACGCCTGTCCATAGCTGAGGTTGAAGACAGACTGCAGGATCGTGGGCCCCTCAAGCGCGATGGCATATGTTACGGCGTCCAGAATGAACCAGAATGAACAAATGAATAGGGTTGCGGTAAGAAACTTTCCTCTGAAGAGGTCCCTCAAGGTTACCCTGGCGGCTGCGGGAATCTCCTCAATACCAGTCTCTCCGACCACAGTTTTCAGGGATTTCCTGGCTTCCTCCCCCATTCCCTTTTCCAGGAGCCATCTGGGGGATTCAGGTATTGAGGCCCTGAGAATGAGCACAAGCAATGCTGGAATTATTCCCAGAAGCAACATGAGTCTCCATCCAAGGTCCCCAAGCGGGGAGAGGAAATAACCTGCAAGGTAAGAAAATGCAGCGCCCACGAACCATGCTACCCCGTTCACGGTAAGGAGCTTGCCTCTCTGCTTAGTGGGGGCGTACTCAGCAATGATGGTTGGGCTTATCGCATAGTCCGCGCCTATGGCAAGCCCCAGCAGAAGCCTGAAAACGAGCAATTCAGTAAAGGTTGCTGCAACGGCAGTAAGTATTGTGAAAACGATAAAGAAAACCATATCCCACATGTAGATTGATTTCCTGCCGTCCCTGTCAGTCAGGTATCCGCCTATCACTCCGCCGAACACCATGCCGAGAAGAGTCGATCCAAGAAGGAGCGTCTGATCAAGCGAACTCAGGGAAAACTCGGGAGCAATCAGGAGTATCGCCACTGAAATGATGGCCAGATCATATCCGTCCAGGAAGTTCCCGCCGGAAGACAGTGCGGTTATTTTCAGGTGAACCCTTCTTATCCTGCTTTCATCCAGGGAACTGAACACGTGATTGGCATCATCTATGTGTTATTAACAGACACCTTAATACAATATATAGTGGCATTGAGATGTACCAACCACCTTCCCGCCCAAAGCCCTTATCCCTTGAATGACTGACTCCAGCAAGATGGACAGGTTCGTATTCAGGGGATCAGCGGGTCCAATGTCATACCTCACCAGGCCAGGTGAAACAAACCTGATATTGATTCATGGTTTCACTGCATCAGCAGAGATCTGGAGGGACCTCATTGAATACCTTGATCCTTCATTCGGAGTTACCTGCGTGGACCTTTTCGGGCATGGGGAGTCTCCCATTCCTGAGGGCGGCATGCAGGGTCTGACCATAGGAGAGGCCCTGAGATTCCAGTGCAGCGCAATAAACGAACTGCTGGAACACCTGGAAATAACGAAATATGTCTCCATAGGAAGCTCAATGGGAGGATGGCTTTCCCTGGAACTGGCATCCAGGTTTCGCAGACCTGAAAAAGCAGTGCTCATAGATCCAGCCGGCATTGTCCCCATCTCTGACAACAGGTTCTCGGAAGGACTTGGCAACCTGGTCGCCGAATTCTCCAAGGAAAAGGGGAAATTTGCTGAAATCTTGTCAGGAATAATGCTTAATGCTTCTCCAGAGGACTTCCAGATGGACGGACGAATCCTGGAAGGCATAAAATTCCCCGTTTCGGTTATATGGGGAGGTAACGACGAGATCCTGGACGCTGAATCAGGGAGAGCTTTTGCAGGAAGAATTGTCGGCGGGCAGTTTCACCTGATAGGGGGTGCGGAGCATGTGCCTTTCAGATCCCATCCCAGAGAGGTTGCAGAGCTGATAAACAGGTTCGTCCTGAAAGGGGAGTAAAGATGGAATTCACGAACAAAAGGTTAAACAACCATTGTCAATACATGTGAGTCAGCCATGAACCTGCCTTTGTACGCTCTTAGGAGAGCCCTGGTGTTCGTACCGAGCCTTATCCTGCTAACAATGATCGTATTTTCCCTCTCCTGGCTGATGCCTCATTATTACTACATACTTCCGCTCACATATGGGAGCTTCGTTCCATTGACAAGCACGGTGATTTCGAATGACCTGCAGGCAATGAATATTTTCCCTTCCAATCCCGCACTCACATACCTGTACTACCTCAAGGGAATCTTCACCGGTAACTGGGGACTTGCGGTCGGCGGGCTGGACGTGCCTTTCCCATTCACTGGAAATGTTTACAGCCATATCGGCTTTTTCCTGGATAACAGCCTGCAACTCATACTTGCATCTTTCCTTGTTTCGGTCTTTGTTGCTATTGCGCTGGGAAGTTACGCGTCAAGGCACAGGGGCGGGGCAATCTTTTATGTGGCCAGGTTCATCTCATATTCCGGTTTTTCAGCTCCCGCCATTTGGGTTGCACCCCTACTGGTGATGATATTTGGAAGGGGGGTAGGAATCCCGGTAATATCAGTCTTCCCCATAAGCGGCAGGGGCGTGACACCAAGCAATTACCCCGGTTTCATGAATTCCATGGGGATAAGTTCCCCAACCGGCATACTGATCGTCGATACCATATACTGGCAGGACTGGCCACTCCTTGCTTCAGAACTGATGCACATGGTGCTTCCCATTACCACCATTTCCTATGGAGTTATCGCAGGTCTCCTGAGGTTCTATATGCTGGGAATAGACGAGGAGATAAACAAGGAATACGTTGCTGCTGCGAGGTCACGAGGGATCCAGGAACGCGACATATACCGGAAACACATCAGGAAGACAGCACTGGTCCACACGGTACCCCAGGTTGGACTTGTAACGACCAACATGATACTAGGGTTGATCGTTGCCGAGAACTTCTTTTCTTATTACGGGCTTGGAGAACTTCTTCTGCAGAGTTTTGTCGTGGGGGCATACATTCCAATGGTTGAGATCTGGCCCCTTATGGCAACAGTCCTCATATTCGGAATCATGGTGCTTCTTTCAAGCTTTATCGCGGACTTGCTGCAAGCGTACGTGGACCCGAGGACCCGGCTTTCATAAGTTACTGCTTATATTCCCATCATGCTGCGCCTTCTCGGGTTGAGGTACTGAATCAGCCCCTCCGCCAGAAGGTTCAACCCTATGACGAGTATCACCAGGAAGGTACCGGGCACCACAATTGGCCACCAGTAACCTTCAACCAGCAATAAGGTAGTGGGGGTGGGGTAGACATGGAATACGGGATATGCGAGATACTGGTATCCTGTCATTAGGCTGCCCAGTTCCGGTAGTGTAGAGAGCCCAGGATCGAGCGGGAAGAAGAAAAATTCAAATGTCACCAGCATCACAAGCACATTTGCAATGGAAATCGGGATCTGGGCAATGATTGGGGAGAACGCATTTGGCATCACATGGGAGACAATGACCCTGATCCTTGAACAACCATTTGCCACTGCCGCCTCAACGAAGTAAGACCCCCTTATGAGCATAGCCTGTGTCCTGGAAATGCGGGCAAAACTTGCCCAGGTAATCACAGCAAGCCCCATGACAACTTCGAAGGGTGAGAGATTATTCACCAATCCGGGAGAATTAAGTACACCGGCGCTGATCTCCTGCTGAGCCCCGGTGGCGAGGAGTGAAAACGTTATCAGGATAACTATGCCAGGTATGCTCAGGAAAGCGTCTACCACCCTCATGAGCACCTCATCTGCCTTACCTCCATGAAATCCTATCAGAGACCCGGCAAGGAACCCGATTACCAGAGAAACCAGGACTACAGCCACGGAGTACAGAAGATCATACCTGAGTGACTCTAGCATCAGGGGAAGTATTGGAAGGTTGTAGTTTGTGGTTCCGAGCCAGTACCACCAGGAACCGCCGAAATTGAAGTAGCTTGGGAGTTTATCGGCATTCGCATAGTTCACGGTTGTGAAGGATATAGGATTGCTGGGGTTGCTTACACCAAGATACTGTGGGATAACAACATCCAGCAGCGCTATGAAGAAGTAGGCAAAGGTGACAAGGAGACCCGCGAGGGCAACCCGGTTTCGAGACATGGCCCTGAAGAATGAAATGGTGGATTCCGCGATCCTGCCCATTACCCTTTCCAGAGCACCTGGCGGTGAAATCTGCCTGTTGCCCTCTGGAACCGCCAACTCAGGTTCTGTCATGTCAGATGGCTTTATCTCCTTGTTGAATTTAAAGAGTTGCCGGAATGCGAAGCCGGGTCAGCATCCACATGACTTAAGTAAGCCAATGAACTTTTAACGGCATGGTCGAGATTGTAACGGAGGATGCGACCTTCAAGGGTCATGACGGGCATGAAATGGAACTCTATGTGGCAAGGCCCGATAGCGGGAAACACCCAGCAATAATCGTGATACACGAGGTATTCGGGCTGAACGAAAACATAAGGGACATCACCAGAAGGTTTGCCAGGGAAGGATACACGGTTTTCGCCCCAAATCTCTATTCCCGCAAGAAAGATGTGCTGAACGAGAAAAACCTCGAAGAAGGCATGAAAGCTTTTCTGTCCCTTTCCCCAGAGAGGAGGGGAGACAAGGAGGCAATCGCGGAGGCGACTTCCTCGTTGAGCGAGAACTCTAGAAAAGCCGTGGAAATAGTCTTCTCTGGACGCGGATTGCTTGAGGACGAGATGACCAGGGACCTGTTGGCGCTTTACGCCCACGCAAACTCATCGGAACATGTTCTGAGGGACAGCATAGGAGCAACCGGGTTCTGTCTGGGTGGAGGAATGGCGTTCGAGTTTGCCTGCGCATCCCCGCTGAAGTCTGTATTCGTGTTCTACGGGAGAAATCCAAGCCTGATTGACAAGATTTCTGGCATGACGGCAAGTTACTTTGCCGTATATGCAGGAGAGGACCCCGGAATTGACGCGGGGCTCCCCGATCTTGCAGCGGCAATGTTCCGGCTGAAGAAGAATTTTGGAATGAAAATGTACGCTGGCGTTCTCCATGGGTTCTTCAACGATACGAGACAGTCATTCAACAAAGAGGCAGCCGAGGATGCCTGGAAGCTGGCACTGCATCACTTTGGAAGCACGCTGGGGAGATGAGTGGGATGGCAGAGGAGGAAAGAATGGATCCATTGCAGGCGTGTTTCCTGAATTATGCAATCACTCTTGAGGAGGCAGACAGGAGGAAACTCAGGGGGATACAGTAAACCCCTCCAGGGAGCCTGGAAGTCCTACTGGGAACTATCTGTTGGCTCAGCCGAGGCATCCAGCCCATGGACGTATTTCTTCCCCCGCATGAATGATGCGGCAGCCGCCAGAACTGACAGGGCAGCCCCCACGAGGAAAGACAGGCTCAATGCGGACATGAATGGCGGTGCAAGGGCATTGGGAAACCAGGACTTTCCAGTTATTGTGCTGTACCACGCGGTAGTGCCGTATCCGGCAAAATAGGACGGATATAGGTTGGAAAGCTGCTGCACAACGGTCTGCATAGGGTTGTATCCCAGAAACATTGAGAAGAGGGCTGCAGTCGGAGAAGCCCCTATTGCACCGTCGATCATCGGAGAAATGCCTGCAGGAACGCCCGCTGTAGCCAGTGGCCCCAGCATGCTTCCAGACAGGTTGGACGAGAGCGAGGCAATCACGAGAGTGAAGAACAGGCCAAGGCTGGCTGTCTGGCCCACGTTCATGATTGTGGCTCGCATTCCCGAGGCCACCCCTCTTTCTTCAGGCGGAACGGAATTCATTATGGCAGCAGTGTTAGGAGCTGCAAACATTCCGCTTCCGGCTCCAAGCATGAAAAGTATCAGGGCGAATTCCCAGTAATTGAAGCCATAGGGCAGACTGGAAAGGAGAAGGAAAGACACCGCAGCAATAACCATGCCAAGAGATCCCAGTTCCTTTGCGCCGTACCTGTCAGAAAGCCATCCGCTGAGGGGGCCCGTAGCAAAGAATCCAACGGTCATGGGGAGCATCGCCACCCCGGCCCAGAACGGCGTTGAACTGTAAGAGTAGCCATGCAGGGGGAGCCAGATTCCCTGCAGCAGAATGATCAGCATGAGCATCACTCCTCCCCTGCCTATGGAGGCCATGAAACTGGCAAGATTCCCCATCCCGAAGGCCCTTATCTTGAAGAGGGACATATGAAACATTGGGTCCCTGACCTTTGCCTCCACAAATGGGAATGCAACCAGGAGGATGCTGCCCAGCACCAAGGACAGTATGACCCATGGGTTTTCCCATCCCATGGGGGAGCCATCATAGTTTATGAGACCATATGTGACTCCGATAAGGAGGAGCGTAAGGCCCCCCGCAAAAGAGAGGTTACCGAAATAGTCGATGTGCCTCTGCACTTTCTTCACGGAAATGTCCTTCAGCCTGATTATGGACCACACACTTCCAAGCGCGCCGAACGGTACACTTACGAGGAATACCAGCCTCCAGTTGATTACGGAAAGGATCCCCCCGATCACGAGACCAATGAATGAGCCGGCGAGTGCGGCAACCTGGTTCAGCCCAAGAGCCATTCCTCTCTCATCCGCCGGGAAAGCATCAGTCAGAATGGCTGCAGAATTAGAAAAGAGAAATGCAGCGCCTACGCCCTGGAATAACCTGAATATGATTAACTCGTCAGCGCCAAGGATCCCTGTGCTTGGTGTCAGGAACAGAAGCAATGAGCCCACCGTGAATACGACGAATCCGAGGTTGAAGAGCCTGGTTCTTCCAAACATGTCGGATAGCTTTCCAAATGTGACAAGTAGTGTAGCTGTCACTATGTTGTAGCCCATCAGAATCCACAAAAGGTAGACGAAATTACCCGAAACATTGGGATCGAGGTTGATTCCCTTGAAAATCGTGGGCAAAGAAATCAGTATTATTGTGCCGTTGACCATGGCCATGAACACTCCAATTGTAGTGTTGGTCAGGGCGATCCACTTGTACTGAACCATTATCCTGCGGGTAGATTATCTCTGGATATATGGTTTTGGAAAGCGAACTTGAGAAGGCAAGCTACAGTGCGGGATTCTGGGACATAAGTGTCTCCCCTATCCGTTCACAAGCATCAGGTTGTGAAGCAGCCCCTTGCAGAACCCCGAGGTCTCAATACGGTCTTTCCTCCTCTGGAATATCATGTGTCCTGTCGATCT
>JAJYUI010000050.1 GCA_021792595.1 Thermoplasmata archaeon
TGTTACCTGAGTTCCTGAGTGAGGCATGCATGCCCCTGATGATGTCCATCCCTGATAGACCCTTGTTAACCATTATGTTTTCAACTTCGTCCATTGCTTCCTTGAAGAGGCCATTTTCAAGTGCCATTGACAGCAGTCTCGTATATTCAGAGCCGGAAGCAAGCCCTGCTGTTTCGAGGATTGTCTTTGGTGTGATCTTTCCAGCAAAATGAGCCGATTGAAACATATTGAGGGCCCTCCTCATGTCTCCATCAGATTCCTCTGCAATGATACCCAGAGAATCGTCTCCAACCTCAATTTTCTCCTCGTCTGCTATTTTGCGGAGCTTCTTCTTGATATCCTCCGGTGAAACAGACCTGAATCTCATTACCACGCATCTTGACTGGATTGGAGGGATAATCTGCGACGAATAATTTACTGAAAAGATGAATCTGGTAGTACTGGAGTATATCTCCATGGTTCTGCGGAGCGCTGCCTGGGCATCAGTGGTGAGTTGATCGGCTTCATCCAGGAAAATAATCTTGAAGCCATGAGGGTTGCTTGGCATGATTCTTGCGTAATCCTTCACACTCACCTGCCGGTCATTCTTGTCCCGGTCCTCGTGCCCCCTAATGACATTGATTCCCCTGTTGTTAGACGCATTAAGTTCAAGGAAGTTCTCCTTCCATGACTCCCCAAATAACTCTATGGCTATCGCCATCGCCGCAGACGTCTTTCCTGTTCCCGCAGGTCCCGAGAAAATTAGGTGGGGGAGCTCCCCGGACTTGACGAATGCCTTCAATCGTGAAACTATATCGTCCTGGCCATAAATGCCAGAGAGATTGGATGGCCTGTACTTTTCAATCCATATCTGAGTCATTGCATTCACCGCGGTCTTGTCTTGAAGTGTATGCTACCTCATTGTTTAAAGTTCCGATAATTCTGCCGAGGCTGGGTAAGTCTTTAGCCATGAAGCGCAATACCTCATGCCTGCCATGCCTCATAAGTCAATCTGTATCCTGGTTTCTGGTTCTGGGTCCGGGATGCTGAGCATTCAGGAATCAATAAATCGCGGGGCCATTCCTGCTACCGTGCTTAAAGTCATCATTGACAGGCCAAATTCCATCGCAGAAACAAGGGCAAGGGACCAGGGAATGCCTGTTCAGGTCATTGACAGGAAGGATCAGTTTTTCAGGAAACGGCTGGAGGATGAGTTACTCAAGATCAACCCTGATTTCATCGTTCTCGCAGGTTTTCTCAGCATTCTCCCCGACTCCATTCTCGATAATTTCAGGCACAGGATCATCAACACACATCCGGCCCTGCTACCATGTTTCGGTGGGATGGGCATGTACGGTCTCCGGGTTCACAGGGCCGTTATTGAAAGCGGGGCGCGCTATTCAGGTTGCACAATCCACCTCGTTACTGGAGAAGTTGACGGCGGCCCTATAATCGCCCAGAGCATTGTGGAAGTGAAAGATAATGATACAGCCGAAAGCTTATCCGACAGGGTGAAGGAAGCCGAGCATTTGCTCATGACAGAAACCCTGCGAAAGTTGCTGACTTCTGATTACGCTGTCTCAGGGAAAAGGGTAGTATTTTCCTGATTCGCCCGGAACTCCACGTCTTGCTATGCTCTTAACCATGAATAGAATCCAGTAGAGTCCTGCAATAAGTGCAAGAATTCCGCTGGCAGCAAGCAGGGAAACCGTGTAAACGTTAATGCCATAAAGTGCAAACAGTATCAGGGTGCCATTGAAGAAGAAATGCATGGGGATATCCATGTATGCCCCAAATTTCAGGTAACCAAAAGCGAGGAAGAAACCGGTGACCGTGGCAGAAATCATTTTTCCCCATGCCCAGTCACCGAAATAGAAATGCGCATAACCAAACAGGAGACTTGTAATGATTATGAGTGCCCAGTCCATCCACGTTTCCTTTATGGCATATTTTCGCCTAACGTGACCGGGAACAATTATTGCCATAAATGCATCCATAACTGGCCGATATCCTGGTCTACCCATGCGGGAGCCCGTTTCGGTAACCACGCTGTGGCTAAGGAGGTTCCGGCCGGCCCTGATTACGAGCAGGAAGGAGAACAGTCCCAGTGGAAGAATCCTGAAAGCAAGTTCCTCTGCAAATGGTGCATATATCAGCGAAAGATAGTTTACATATACGGGAACATAAGTGGGGAGTACGCCAGTCTGCCCAAGTATCGGAACACTGAATGACTGTTCCAGTGCAGTGGCCGCGATTGTAGCCAGGAATGCGGCTGAAGTAGTGAGTGCATAGAAAACTGCAGGGGTTTTCAGGTAGCCTGATCTGGGGCCATGTCCCGCAGGTCTCGAGATTATCAGGAAAAAGAAGATAGAGTAAAGAACGAGAACTGCAATATAAACTTCCAGCACCGTGAAAACAAATCCACTAACGCCGATGAACATCCCGACGGACGGGAAAAGAACCGGATAGTAATAGAAGAAATAGACCGTGAACGGGTACTCAAAGTTCCCGTTAAGGAAGAAATACTCGCCGGCGTAGATCAGTGAAAACAAAGCGCACAGCGTGAAGAGAAAAGAGATGACCCTGTACCTTGGCCATCTCTTCTCACCTTTATAGCTAAACATGCCCTTCCTGTCCCCAGAGATTCTCGGAACAAGAATTTAACTATTCACTGAAGCACGAACTTATACCCGTACTCGATTACGCCGCTTTTTCCATCTTCCCTGATCCTCCTGAAAACAGCTCTCACCCGCTTTCCGATTTCCAGTTCCGATGCCTCGCAGTCCACTATCTGTGCCGTGACAGTTGGCCCCTCGTCCAGTTTGATCAGCGCAAGAAAATATGGTCTTTGCCTTACAAATGCAGGAGGAACGTCATGTACCACCGTAAACGATTCTATCTCCCCTTTTCCGGAAAGCTCGAACTCCTTCATCTTGCCTATAGACTCTCTGTGGCATTTCAGGCATATATCCCTTGGGGGGAAATACACCGTTGAGCAGTTACCGCACTTATGGGCCACCAGCCTGTACCTGTGATTGCTCTCTCTCCATACGCTTGAAAGTTCTCCCACCTTCACTCACCACCAATTATGTGTACGACAGAAGTTGAGCCAGTTCCGGATATACTGTGGATAAGCCCGTATTTTGGTTCCTTTATCTGTCTTTCCTTTGCCTTTCCCTTCATCTGAAGGTAAGCCTCAACAGCCTGTCCCACCCCGGTTGCGCCCATTGGATTTCCCTTTGCCTTGAGTCCACCTGATGGGTTTATGGGCAGAGGACTTGTCAGGCTTATGTCGTCCATGACAAAATCAGAAGCCTTTCCCTTCTCAGCGAAACCAAGGTCTTCAATCTCAAGGAGACCGTAGATGCTGTAGGAGTTATGTAATTCCATGAAGGATATGTCCGACTTCTTGATCCCAGCCTTCTCGAAAGCTGTCCTTCCGGCACGTACCGTTGAGTTGATAGTATAAAGAGAGTCCCTGCTGTGCAGCGCCAGATAATCCTGAGATATCGCTGAACTCTTGATGACTACACCTTCTTTGCCAACAGACTTTGCAAACTTGTCAGAGGCCAGAATAAGAGCTGCTCCGCCATCGCTAACCGGACTGCAGTCCATGATATTGAGAGGTTCAGCCACCTTTGTGGACTTCATCGCGGTTTCGAGAGTAATCTTGCTGCGGTAGTGGGCGTTAGGGTTCTTCGAAGCGTTTGCATGATCGTTGACGGAGAATGCTGCCAGTGCCTCCTTTTCAACATTGAAATCATGCATATATTTCCTGGCAGTTATTGCTGCCATTGCCGCTGCGGTTCCGCCAAAAAACGATTCCCACTCACGATCCAGAGTTGTGCTTACCACATCAAGGATCTCTGAACCATAGATGTCTGTCATCTTCTCGACGCCTCCGACCATTGCCACATCATATTCTCCGGACCTGATGGCAAGATAAGCCTCTCTTATTGCAGATGCTCCGGAACTGGTGGATGATTCCACCCTGATTGCAGGGATCCCGGCCGACGCGATTCCGGAAAAATCAGCCAACAGGGAACCAATGTCGTTTTGCCAGTTAAGCGATCCGGCAAGAGTATTGCTCCCGTAAAGTATGCCTATGTCCCTGGAATAGATTCCCGCATCCTCAATTGCGCGTAGTCCAGCTTCAACTGCCAGCTCCCTGAGCGACCTGTCCCACAACTCTCCAAACTTTGTTTCTCCTGCCCCGATAATGTGTACTTCAGTCAACGTTCTCACCGAAAACTATTTTCTTCTTGAATTTCGCATACATGGCATAATCAAGCCACCTAACTTTGCTGAGCATTTCCTTAATCGTTGGTACCGTATTCCTGTCCACCTCGTCGATCCTGTCTGTTACAGTGAGATCGAAAGCATCAGAGCCGGCACCGGAACCGAACGAAACTGCAAGAATCCTGTCACCGGAAGACGCCTTATCGAGAATAGCTGAAAGACCAGTCATCATGGAACCTGAGTACGTGTTTCCTATGACGGGAGTCAACAGTCCATCCTTGTATTGCTCCTCTTTAAAGCCAAGGGTCTTGGCAGCCCTAGTCGGGAATTTTCCATTTGGCTGATGAAACACAGCGTAATCATAATCCTCGGGCTTTGTTCCCATCCTCTCCATCATAAGCTTTGAGGCGTTGATTGTGTGTTTAAAATAAGCCGGTTCTCCGGTAAACCTCTCACCATGGGTTGGATATGCCTGACCCTCCCTTCTCCAGAAGTCTGGAGTATCTGAAGTAACAGACAGCGTCCCATTGATCTCTGCAAGTGGATTCTCTTTGCCAATAATGTATGCAGTGCCACCTGCCGAAGCCGAATACTCAAGTGCATCCCCAGGCGCACCCTGGGAAGTATCTGATCCAATTGCCATTCCGTATTTTATGAGGCCGGAATCAACCATTGCAAGGACATTCTGCATTCCTGCGGTTCCAGCCTTACATGCAAACTCATAATCTGCTGAGAATAGCTTGAAATCAGCACCGATTGCAGAGGCCACAATAGTGGCAGTCGGCTTGACTGCATATGGGTGAGACTCTGAACCAACGTAAATGGCCCCGATATCCGTTGGATCAATCTTCCTTCGGTTTATGGCATTCCTTGCGGCCTCAACAGATATTGTGGCAACATCCTCGTCAGGTGCAGGGACAGACTTGCTGAGGATAAAGATGCCATTCCTGATGTTTTCAGGATCTTCTCCCCAGACCCTAGCGATTTCGTCTGGTTTTATCCTGTACTTGGGAATGTAAGAACCATAACTAATTATTCCGGACATACCTTTCGAAAGAGCAACGCGGATAACTATTTAATAATTAACGATGTTGAATTCAACGATTGACGAAGCACCGTTAAGATTCGTTTGTTTGCATGGCCTCTCCTCATGTCATTATTCAGGGCATATGCATTTAGCAGCATTGCGGACTGGCGTGCTTTACGCCTGATAATCCACGAAGTATCATTCCAGGTGGAATCTTTCATTACATTGAACTTTTGAGCTTAATGTTTATGGTTGATCCTTTTGGCAAAGCGGTGTTTTCTTATCTCATTGCCCAGCCTTATACTTCATTTATCTTTTCTGCAGGACAACCTTTTTTTGTGAAAAATATATAAATCACATATATATTAGTGACTGCCATCACTGGCGGAAGTGATCTTGTTGGGAGAAGAATCGTCTCTTTCTGGTAACGACAGGAAAGTGTATGAAACTGTGAAGAAGCTTGGAGCCTTGGCAGAGGATAAACTGAAGACTGCCGATGATATAATGAAAGCATCAGGTCTTGGGAAAGCCATAGTGGCTGGCTCATTACAGAACCTTACGGCAAAAGGGTTTCTCAGGAGAGTGGCCAGACAGAAGAGTGCAGGTTACTTTGCCATAAAGTAGCAGTATCCGGTTGCTTGCCCATGAGTTCTCAAATTCGCCATAGCATTGAAGTATTGTAGCTCTGCTATGGCTAAAGTATTATTATGCTGTTTTAGATTATTATAATTGATTCAATTGAGGACAGTAATACTCAATGTAGACCGGGATAATGACTTCGGCGAGAAGGCGGGCATTTCGGGCCCGGTGATTGGGTATACTGAGTGTTATGATGCCGCAATGAGGCTTATCTCCACAGACCCTGAGGACTCTGATGCAAACGCACTTTTTGGTGCCCTCAAGCTTTACGAGGACTTGCGGAAGAAGGGGGAGGATGTAGAGGTTGCCCTTGTTACCGGTGATTCTGATGTTGGATCTACCTCGGACATTGAGCTTGGCCGCCAGTTAGATGAATTGTTGTTCCCTTCTGGAAAATTCGCAGACCTTATCCTGGTTACAGATGGGGCTGAGGATGACTATATAATTCCATTGATCACCTCGAGAATCAGGATAAAATATGTCAATCATGTAATTGTAAGACACAATCAGAATATAGAGTCCGTATACTACTACATAGTCAAGGCGCTCAAGGACAAGAAACTAATCAACAAGTTGATAATACCTCTTGGCCTCATACTTCTCACTTATGGGATTGTGTCACTCATAGTGATTGTACTTACCTCAGTAACCCTGAAGCAGGTCTCTGTGCAACCCGGTAACGGTGCAATAACATTTGTTGCTGTTGTTCTTGGGGTATATTTCCTTGAGAAAGGATTTGAACTCACAAAGTCGATAATGAAGACGCTTAGGGCAGTCCATTCATACTCACAGGAAACGAGAATCGCGTTCCTCTCTTATGTTGTTGGAATTTCCCTGGTTATTGTAGGCATAGCTTCTTCCTGGGAATATGCCTCGAGCGGTTTCTCTAACGGTTTCAATCAGTTTCTTGTATTCCTATCCATATTTGCCTGGTGGACGTATGGTGCCATATTTGCTAGGGAAATGGGTATAGGCCTGGATCTGATCGTTAACGGAAAGAGAGGGATGAACAAGATACTCTATGGCCTCTTATTTTCACTTGCCATCGCGATGATTGTATACGGCATGATAAACTATCTTCGCTACGTACTCGGTTTCATTGTCCTGGAGCAGGCGATAGTTGATCTTGCGCTCCTGATACTTGGAATTGTAGTCGCAGTCCTATCGTCTTTGGTTAACAGGTACTACAATGACATAGTCAATATCAACAACAATGAATTCGTCCTATCTGAGCCTGAAGAAGATTAGGATGCAGTATAGCGAGTGGGAGCCTTTTTACCTGTCCATCCTGTCTGATTTTGGTTATAGCCAGGAAAGTGATAGGAAATCAGCTGCGCTGCTTTCCAAACTGATTGAAGGAAGGGATAACAGTTTGGCCTTGGTCAGGAAAGGAAAAAAGCCTGTTATCATCGGGCCGAAGATTAACGAAGAAACTCAGATAGACACAACTTTATACGACAAGATTATCGTAGCTGATTCAGCCCTTCCTGCGTTTGTGGAAGCGTTTGGAGTCCCAGATGTAGTATTTACAGACCTCGACGGGGACTTGGACATGCTCGCAGATGTTTCTGCCGAAGGCTCGGTGATTGTTGTTCATTCGCATGGAGACAACATTCATGCGGTTAATTCCTTCATTGACAGGGTGAGCGGTCCATTGATCGGAACATGTCAGGTGAAGCCTTTCGGCCCACTGCTGAATTACGGAGGGTTCACTGATGGGGACAGGGCTGCATTCTTCCTTGACGAATTGGGCTTTGACCGAATAGATCTTGTAGGATTTGACTTCAACGATCCTGTTCCCAAAGAAGGGTCTGATCCATGGGTCAAGGCAAGGAAGCTCCAGTGGGCACGCAAGCTTTTGTTTTACCTGGCCAACAGGAGAGGGGTTTCGTTTAGTGAGGGAGGGCTAATCAGGCTCTAACGATACGTCCATTTTCGTAGACGGTGGCAAAGTCAACGTGGTCTATTGCCAGGCACTTTTCCACGTCTTTTGCATATCCAAGCATAGACAGTCTCTTTGCCCCCTTCGAGTTCCTTACACTGGTTGCGTACACTTCAAAACTCGATTGGTTTCCAGACAGGGAATCCCTGAGGAACTCGGCATAAATTAGATCCTCATCAGCGGATGCATCCGGTCTTCCAGACATTACGATCTCAACCTCATCCTCATCTCTGAGCAATTCAAGAGTGGCGGTAAAATTTACGAAAGAGGAAATGAAAATCTTCGGGAAATCCCTGATCTTCTCCAGTACCATCGTGCCGTTAGTTGAGGTGAAACAGACGGTTTTTCCAGAAAAATCAACATCCCAGACATCAGCGGGGGAGTTATTGTAATTGAATCCCGGAACCTTAAGCCCGAACCTCTCCCCCACGAGCATGCTACACTCCCTCTTTCGTTGGTTAGTCCTAGCCTGCCTTATCGTCCTGCTTGGTATAACGCACTGAGCATTGTTCTTTATGATGACCGGGATCGTCGATGTCGACCTGAACACATCCACAAGAACTTTCACTGGAGCAGTGCCTATTGCATTTCTCCTGCCATCAATTATGCTGATATTCAACCCACGGGGATAACTAGGTAAGATAAGAAAGTGATCTGACTGGCTGTGTCAAGCAGGTGAGACAAAGCAAACGTTAAAAAGGGCTCTGCTATTTCAGCGGGCTCAAGGTGAAAACAGATTGGCACAAAGCGTCAGCACAATGATCGAGGGTGGAAAGGCTACGTCGGGACCTCCTTTGGGACCAGCTTTGGGACCGCTGGGCCTTAACTTAGCCCAGATAATTAAAGATATCAACGAGAAGACAAAGGCATTCTCCGGGATACAGGTACCGGTAACTGTTACTGTTCTTGATTCTGCAAAGAAGACTTATGAGATCAAGATAGGCACACCACCAACCTCTGCACTGATAAAGAAGGAACTCGGCCTTGAAAGCGGATCAGGCAACAGAAAGGAAAAGATAGCAGGCGATGCAACTTTGGAGCAGATTAAATCAATCGCGCAATCAAAACTTGATTCAATGCTTGCAAGGGACCTTAAGGGTGCAGTGCTTGAAGTGATTGGAACCTGTGTTTCTCTCGGGGTCACGATAGAGGGAAAGGATCCAATAGAAGCACAAAGACTTATTAAGAGTGGATCAATCGGCGTTTGAACTGTAGGAGAGCAGGATTTGCTCGCTATACTACGGATGGTGATTTAACTGGCAAACAATACGTTGATGGCAGCGGTACAGGAAGCTAAGAAGTTGTCTTCTGGGCGCAAATTTCTGGAATCCGTGGATCTCGCGATCAATCTCAGGGAGATTGACCTTTCAGATCCAAAGAACAGAGTAAATGAAGAGATTATACTCCCAAAAGGCAGAGGCAAGGACCTAGTTGTTGCCGTTTTTGGATCTGATGAGCTCAAGTCAAAGGTAAAGGGTGTTGCAAACTACATTTATGGCCCGGAAGACATAGCAAAGTTTGCTGAAGACAAGAAGGAATTCAAGAAACTGGTCAACAAGATTGATTTCTTTGTGGCGGAATCAACGCTAATGGCAACAATAGGAAAATCAC
Source organism: Thermoplasmata archaeon (assembly GCA_021792595.1). Classification (GTDB taxonomy): domain Archaea; phylum Thermoplasmatota; class Thermoplasmata; order Thermoplasmatales; family Thermoplasmataceae; genus JAMDBT01. The sequence continues at coordinate 9,438 of JAJYUI010000050.1, forward strand.
TTGGACAGGTGCTGGGCCCAAGAGGAAAAATGCCAAGGCCAATCCCACCCGGGCAGGACCCATCAAGCATGCTTGGATCTCTCATGAGAACTGTCAGGGCTAGGAGCCGTGACAAAAGAACTTTTCATGTAACCATTGGCACAAAGGTAATGTCAGACGAAGATCTAGCCGATAACGCTAATGCGGTTCTGAAGAAGATTATCGGAAAATTTGAAAAAGGTGCCACAAACATCGATGGGGTCTATGTTAAGACATCAATGGGAAAAGCAGTAAGAATGAACATAGGTGATGTACGATGAGAGCACCGGCTGCATGGAAGACTGAGGAAGTAAAACTCCTGGGCAAAATGATCAACGATGCTGAGATAACTGCTATCGTTGGAGTTCATGGAATCAGAAATAAGCAACTTCAAAACATTCGAAGAAATATCAGGAATTCCGCAACTATTCGTGTTGTGCGAAGAAAGCTTCTTTTCAAGGCGCTTGATGCAATTGAACAGCCGGAATTGCACAAGCTCAAAGACATCTCACTTGGCCAGGTCGCTTTGATGACTGCAAAGATGTCTCCTAACGAGATTTATGAGGTTGTAAAGGCAACTGAACAGGATTCAGCAGCAAGAGGGGGGGAGATTGCTCCAGAAGACATTGTAATTGAAGCAATGGGGACCCAGTTCCCTCCAGGGCCTATGATCAGCGAATTTCAGAAAGTCGGCCTGCAAACAGCTATTGAGAAGGGTAAAATCGCAATAAAGAAAGAAACCGTATTTGTTAAACAGGGAGAAGTAATCCCCAAGGATAAAGCAAAGATCCTTGAAAAGCTCGAGATACATCCACTCAGGGTTGGATTGGATCTCCTTGGGGCGTACAGCGATGGGATATTCTATCCCAAGGACGTCATATCTGAAACGCTTTCAGACATATCAAGGAAATTTGCCAGGGCGTTTGGGCAGGCGAAGAGCGTTGCTCTCGACGCTGGATTTATCATTCCAGAAATCGTACCTGATCTCCTTGTCAAAGCACGTCTTGGGGCAGAGCACCTTGCGCTAGAGACAGGTTTTGTGGACGAGAGTAGTATACAATTATTTATATTGAAAGCCATTAAGGACGCAGCCGCCCTGAATGCGTCCATAGGTGGAGAAGAAGTAGAGGAAACCAAAGGGGCGGAAGAGACGAAAAAGGAGCCAAAGGAAGAGGAAGGGTCATCTGACGATGACGTATCTGCAGGACTTGGTGCCTTGTTCGGTTAAGGGAGGAAACAGAAATGGAATACATATATGGAGCGTTGCTTCTTCATTCAACTGGAAGCAAGGTAGATGAGGCAAAGCTGAAGAAGGTACTCGAGGAGGCAGGGGCAACCCCGGATCCTGCGAGGGTTAAGGCGCTAGTATCAAGCCTTAAAGGGCTGAACATCGACGAAGTCCTCAAGAATGCGGCGTCTATGGCAACCATGGCTGCACCAGCAGCTGAAGCTGCCCCATCTCAAGCCAAGCCTAAGAAGAAGAAAGAGGAAAAGGCCGAAGAAGAAAAGGAAGAGAAGGAAGAAGCTGGCGAGCAGGACGCAATGGCTGGATTAAGCTCCCTCTTTGGTTGATCTTTAGATGGATGCATACCGTTATTTCTGGGGAACTGTAAAGTTTATTGTTCCCTTGATTTTATTTATAATCTCAATGATCCCGCCCGAGAATTTCATACTTACGTCAATCTCCATACTCTGGTTTTTCTCTGCGCTTATCGTCACTGTAATGGTGATGCCAGAATCGGGGAAAAAAGAGAGAAGGACCTGATACAAATCCAACCCTTGATCCACCGCAGGCGAACATATCAAGACAGAGGGTTCGCTTTGGGACAATATTATTTCAGGCACAGTTCCCTGTAATCTTTGATCATATCCGGGCCTGTATGCCTCAGGTAGCTTTACTGCCTGAGGTTGTGCATGTTGATCTTCAGCATCTCTTCCGTATTCTTTCTCAAAGGAAGCTTCTTCCTTACCTTTGCAGGCATCTTCCTCTTCATCATTGAATTGACGGATTCTGATATTGATC
>JAJYUI010000051.1 GCA_021792595.1 Thermoplasmata archaeon
ATCTACATTGAGACACTTAGACAGATCAAGGAAAAGGAGGAGGAAACCTCCAGAGAAATTGAGAGCAAGAAGAAGGAACTTGAGGAGAACTACGCGAAGAAGCTTCATGAAAAGAAGGAGAAGCTGGATGCCGAAGAGGCGAAACTCAGGAAGGAACTTGAGTCGTCCATAAACTCCCATGCTGAAAAGTTGAGGGAGAAGAACGAAGCAGTGATAGCAGAGGCGAGAAGGAAAGCCCAGTCCCTGAGGCTTTCTGTATCCGACGGCGATCTGAGGAAGATGGTTGAGGGAGAACTCAGGAAGATTGCGGAGAACAGTGATTGATGCTTAAGCCCCAGAAGATGGTCAGGATTAGAGTGATCGCAGCACGGTCGAAGAACCATGACATAGTGTCCGTGCTGCATGACCTCGGCGTCATCCAGATGGAGAGTATATCTGATGATATACGTCAGGTTCTGTCACCTGTAAAGAATCCGGAGGACTTTTACAGGGCTTCACAGTACCTCCAGAAGATAAGGGGATATGAATCGCAACTGGAACCAAGGCCGGTTGAGGAAAGGAAATATTTCTCCGGGGTTGAGGATGTATTTTCACAGTATGAGGAACTTGATCTTGAAGGAAAACTTGAACCCTTGAGGAGACAGGAGGAAGAATTCCTCCAGGACAAGCGGGACCTCGAGAAGAAGCTGGTTGCTGCCAGATTGCTTGCACCCCTGGGGCAGGATCTGTCGGTTTACGATTCCAGGGCTATCCGGTGTTTCATCATAAACGGACAGTTCGAGGAGGACTTTCCGGAAATTGTCAGGAAAAACCTTGGAGGGGCAGTGATTCCAATTGACGGTGTTCACAGCGTTGTATCAGTTCTAAGGGACAAGACGGAAAACCTTGCCAGGTATGCAGAAGAGAATGAGATTGCCATCGAGCTAGTACCGGAAATGAGCGGTACTCCTCAGTCATACATTGAGAGAATAGACGCCAGACTCAAGGGGATAGATACCTACCTCAAGACAATAGAGTCCCAGATAGGCGAACTGTCAGACCAGTACTACGTCAAGGTGGCCCAGATCAGGGAGCAACTGGAAATTGAAACCAAGCTTTTCGAAGTGGTCGAGAAATTCGGAAGCACCGAAGACTCATTCGCAATGGAGGGCTGGGTCCCACAGAAATCTCTCGCAACGATTGACCAGGCCCTTAAGAGGGTCTCAGACGACAGGTATTTGCTGAGCACGGTGGAAACAAAGGAAGAACCGCCGACAATGCTTTTCAACCCAAAGAGGGCAAGGCTCTTTGAGTTCTTCATAAGGTTCTATTCCCTTCCACAGGAATCAGAATTTGATCCAACCCTGATATTTGCAATCGTGTTTCCAATATTCTTCGGGCTAATGGTCGGAGATTTCGGTTATGGCCTCGTAATCCTGCTGATATCTCTATGGATACTGAGGAAACTCAAGCCCGGTGCAAAGAATCACGTGCCCCGTAAACTTAAGAAATTTGTATCCACCATAATGAGCAAGAACTCTCTTGGAGTACTTGCCAGGGCGCTTATACCTGCTTCCAGTTCAGCGATCGTCTTTGGGCTGATATTCAACAACTTCTTTGGCTTCCAGGTGCTCCCCTATACGCTTGTAGATGTCCAACCATCCCTGTCAAAGCTGCTCCTTCTGTCAGGATACATCGGGCTCATAATGGTTTCATTCGGCCTGGTACTTGGTTTCATAAATGAACTCTCACACGGGCACAAGAAGGGAGCGGCGGGAAAGATCGGCTGGCTGGCGCTCGCTCTCGGTGCAGCGATATTCGGGCTTAATCTGATCCACCACGCATCATCATCTCCTACACAGTATCTTGCAATAGGAATGATCATAGCCGGTTTCATAACAATAGTAGTGACAGAAGGAGGGAACGGAATTGTGGAAATCCCCTCCATAGTCAGCCACATACTTTCATACACCAGGATTGTAGGCATTCTCATGGCTTCAGTGATACTTGCATACATGGTCGATCTCCCCTTCCACAGCACATTCCATTCTTTGTCCGGCCTAGTCATCTCCGTGGTTCTGCTTATAGTTGGACAGATTTTCAACCTGGTGATTGCCGTTTTTGAGCCGGGAATACAGGGGGCACGACTTCTCTATGTTGAGTTTTTCTCCAAGTTCTACAGGGGAAACGGCAGACCATTCAGGCCATTCTCCACGAAGAGGAAGTACACAGTCAGGCAGTACGAGTCAGAATTAGTGTCAAGAGAGTGAACCCCATGTCCGGAAGACCCGTACTGTGATATTTCTCCAGTGCAAGGCAACTTTCTTCGTTTAGTTGGCAAGTTGTTACTGCTTGCTTGTATCAATTACATAAAGTAATGTATCAGTGTGGAAATTATGGTAGAACCCATAAGCACCTGAAAGTCGGGAGATAATGAATTAAATGCCTACTTTGGAAACTGTACAACTGACCAAGAAGTATGGGAATTTCACGGCGCTGGATCATCTTGATCTGAAAATGGAAGGGGCCAAGTGCGTTGGATTTTTGGGACCCAACGGTGCTGGCAAGACCACTACCCTGAAGTTGCTGTCTGACATGATATATCCCACGGAGGGGGAATGCTACATCAACGGTATTCCGGTAAAGTCAAACAGGAAACTGGCGCTTGCCGACGCCGGTGTCCTCATCGAGACTCCGGAAATCTATCCTTCTCTCACCCCGAGGGAAGCGCTGACCATGATTGCCGATCTAAGGGGAATACCATCCAGTGAGAGGAAGACAAGAATAGATGAAGTGCTGGAAGAAGTGAAGATGTCTGAATGGGCTGATCAGAGAGTCGGCAAGTTTTCCAAGGGAATGAAGCAGAGAATAAACGTGGCTGCATCCCTGGTGCACGACCCTGATATAATCATACTAGATGAACCGGCTACCGGACTGGACCCCAGGGGAATGGCAGAGATCAGGCAGATAGTCAGGGGACTGAAGAAGCGTGACAGGCTCATCTTCATGAGCAGCCACATACTCCAGGAGGTCACTGATGTATGCGACGAGGTAGCCCTGATCAATAAGGGAAAGCTAATCTTTTACGACACTCTCGCAAACGTGACAGCAAGATTTGCTGACGGCAACTACTCCGTGGACGTTGCGCTCTCGAGAGAAGCCAACAAAGATGTGGCCAGGGAAGTGGAAACAATCAAGAACGTCACCTCGTGTGAAATCCTTGACAAGAACCGTCTCCGCATAACCTTCAAGGGAGGGCCCAAGGCACAGCAGGAACTGCTGGAAAGCATGGTAAAGCTGCACCTGGGCATGTTGAGCTTTGCCGATTCAGCGGGAACACTGGAAGAAGTTTATCTCAGTGAGATTGAAAGGGGGGACTGATCAAATGGAAATTGACACACTAAACGAAGAAGGAATGAAGTACACAACCCGGCTCAAGGTTCCGGGCACAATACAGCAGATACCGAGGCTCGCCAGATACCAGATAAGCGAGTACTTGCATTCAAAGAGGTTCATTGCCCTCGTCGCCATTGTGGTTGCCATAGGTGCCATATTCTCATTCATAATGAATTACTACAGGTCTACCGCGATAACAGACGCCGTCTCGTTCTACAGTTCCAGCTGGGCGGGGGGTGTCACATTTATCATAGTTCTCTCAGCGGTTTTCTTTGGAGGGGACTCAATCGCCGGAGAATTCCAGAACAAGACCGGTTATTTCCTGATGAGTGCTCCGATCAGGAGATCAACGGTATACGTGGGGAAGTTCATAGCTGCCTTCCTCTCTTCCTTTGTCATTGTTCTCATTTTCCTGCTGATAATGATTGCCAACGGGGCATATTATTTTGGCGAGAACGCGTTTCCATGGCAGTTGGGGGCGTCCCTTCTGTTTTCGCTGGCATATCTTCTTGCAGTCCTGGGAACAACATTCTTTTTTAGTTCACTCTTCAAGACGAGTTCCTATGGATTTGTACTGACAGCAATACTTTTCCTGATTGGTTTTTCTCTACTTCAGACAGTTGTCACCGGGTTTGCCAAGACAGAGCCGTGGATGGTCATCTCGTATGCCCAGGGCGTCATAGGCCAGGTGTTTAACTCACCCATCAACTGGGGACTTTCCGCAACTGTGAGCACCACAAAATTTAGGACTCCGTCTGGAATAGGTACTTTGACCACCTATTCGCCAGGAATCGCAGAGGGGATACTCATCATGCTTTGCTACTTCGTCCTTACCTCAATTGCAGGACTGTTCCTGTTCGAGAGGGAGGAATTCACGTAGTTAGTCTGCAACAGGTAGAGTATCCATCAACTATTTCATAATGGAAGACCTTTCCTTCCATGGCTGGTCTTCCGGTTATTCTAGTGGTGGCCATCGCACTGGCATGTCTTTTCATAGGGGCCTGGCTGGGCAGGCTGCTGACGCTTTACCCCAGGAAACAGAAGCCGTTTACCGGTTTCGAAAACATGATCGGAAAGATCGGAACCGTGACGCATGCCAATGGAAACAGCCTGGTGGTAAGATACAGCAACATGGAATGGAACGCGGATCTGAAGGAAGACAGTTCAGCGGCGGTAGGTGAGAGCGTGCTCATCACGGAAGTACATGGGAACAGGCTCACCGTGAAGAAACCTTAGGCATGGATTTCAAACTTTTATAATCCTGCAGCATACAGGAAGATGCCTGACAGAGCAGTGATTTTCGGGGGAACAGGCGCTATCGGGAGCTCCATGGGAAGGGCAATGAAAGCCTCAGGATGGGAGGTAGTGGTCGTCTCAAGAGGCGGGAAGGGAGAAAAACTGCCTTTCGCGGATCGTATCGTTTTGCTGAGGAATACTGAAGAGATTGTAAGGGAAATTTCCGGTTCAGCTGCCGTCCTTAACTTTTCCGGAGCCTCCATAAACGAGACCAGGAAACTCAGGGTTATAGAGGAGAGCAGGGTGGCGTTTACTTCCAGAGTTGTGGAATTGATAGGAAAGTCTGGGCCAAGGCCGGGAGTTTTCGTGAACGGCTCTGCAATCGGTTATTATGGAGCAGAGAAAAAGGACGACATCAAGTTCACCGAGGAAAGTCCGCCGGGCAAGGATTTCTGGGGAAGCATGGTCAGCAGGTGGGAAGGGGAGGCAATGAAAGCTTCCCAGTTTGGGGTAAGGACAGTGAACGTGAGGACCTCCATATTCCTCGACACTGAGTCAGGTACACTTGCGGAGCTCATTCCCCTCTTCAGGAAGCATTTCGGAGGTTACGTGAAACCTGGGAGGCAGTGGGTATCATGGATACACAGGGACGACGAGGTGGCACTGATAATGGAATGCATAAGGAACGAGAGCATTTCAGGCCCGATAAATGCCTCTTCCCCAAACCCGGTAAGAATGAAAGACTTCACCGGTGCAATAGGAAAGAAGCTGGGCAGGTCTGCATGGTTTCCTATTCCCGGATTCGCGGTGAGGATGAAGTTTGGGAAGTCGGCCCCGCTCATTGTTAACGGGGCGGCCGCAATCCCGGACAAGGCCGAAGAAATCGGGTTCAAGTTCAGGTATCCCATGATAGACATGGCACTCTCATCCCTGATCTCAAGGAACAAGCACTAGACGGGCTTCTGAAACAGGAAGATGTACTCATGCTTGAACAGGTAGAAACCTCCAAGCAGCGCCCTGTAACGCCATAGCTCTTCCTGCCTTCTCTTCCCCCTTGTCGCGTCATAGTTCTTGACTATCACGGATTTCAGCAACATCCCCCTTTCCTGGACGACGCTCATCGCCCTGAAACCAAGGGGAATCCACTCACCTCCAGTGTACTTGTCTCCTATGACAAGGGCAAGATACCTTCCCCTGTCCAGGACATTTATGCATTTTTCTGCCACATTCCCTAACCCATTGAGGAAGGCATCCAGCGAAGTGGAGTTGGAAAGATCTCCGCGGTTGTCGGTGAACTTTATGATGTCCCAGTAGGGAGGGTGCATGATCACAAGCTGGACGGAACCTGCCCCTCTTGACTTTAACATGCTCGGGAAATCAACAAGGGAGCTGTCCCCTAACGTAGTGCCTGCATACACACCATACGGGTTTTCGCTTTTTTCAAGGTTCCTCGCGGCCAGGTCGACAGCGTCCTGTGAGAGATCAACCCCTATGCAGTTCCTGCCAAGTCTGAGCGACTCTATGAGGGTGGTGCCACTTCCCGAGAAGGGGTCCAGGACCCAGTCACCCTTCTTTGTGAATCTCTTCATCAACTGGCGAGGGATCTGAGGTACGAAGTTTCCCCAGTACCCAGCATTGTGAGTTCCGGACCGGTCCCTGTTTTCCAGTATCCAGAGGCTATCGGTTATCAGATCGTCAAGCTCCTTCCACCTATTGAGGTTCAGATCGTTTATCTTTCCCTCCCTTACTACGGTCAGGCTCTTCACCAGTCTGTCAATGTAATACCGGGCTCTCTCGACCGTGTATGCTTCATAAGCCTGTCTCAACTCTTCAGCTATAAACGCTGAGTCTGGCAGGTCCAAGAGATCGCGCTCCTCCCGCAGGGATGAAATCTCCCTCCTTATTTCACCAACCGTTTCCAGATTTCTTATCTTCCTGAGGGAGTCAACAAGTGGGCCTGAAGAGAGCATGTAACCATCGTTGGCTGGCACTTCGGTTTCCTCCTGGGCCTTTCCGGTCATCCTTCTTGTAGTCGCACTGAGGTATTGAGACTTGCCGGTATCCCAGTTCAATCACGCATATGGAACATCCGCAATTCTATGAAATGGTGAATTTCTCTGGCACTGGAATGCCTACAAAGGAAGCAAGCTGGAAGGGATGCAGGAACCTGTCATTCCTGAAACTCATCCTGTTCCCGCCAACAAGCCTCAGCTTCGACTTCCCCCTGGTCCTGAATTCCCTCAATTCAATTCTCAAAACGTCCAGGAGTTCTCTCACCCTTTCCTTCGTACCGTTGGCCAGTATTGAGATGCCAAAGGAGTAACGCCTTTTCCCAAGCTTCCTGGCGGAGGAGATCGAAACGCTGTAATCCATATCCATCCTGCCCAGCGAGGAAGGCATGTGTATTACCGATCTCAGGAAGGAGGGGTGAAAGTACTCAGGGTTCCCCTTTCCGTAGGGAAGAATAGACATTCTAACCCCGGTTAACACTGCAGGCTGTTCTTCTTCAGCAATGGTTCCATAGGTCAGGGCGAAGAAGGATGAGATCCTGTCAACACCTTCGTTGTCAATGGCTCCAACATAGTACTGCACCTTCCTGTTTCTCACCTGGATCCTAAACATGTGCGTGCGACCTGCAGGGGGGATCAGGAGAAAGGAATGAGCCCGAAACGCTGCCAGGTCCAGCATTCCAGGTTCAACGGTGAACCTGAGCCTGCGCCACTGGAGTTCTTCAGGTCTATTGGCGGCCAATCAGATCCTTATCTCCCTGCCTTCCCGGTCAGAGATCACAGCAGCGTTAACGATCCTTACCACTGCCTCCCCATCCGCTGCCAGGGCAATACTGGATTCATTTCCGCGAACAAGGTCAACAAACGAATCGATCTCCCTCTCGTAGAGGTTTCCACCGTCGTATGACTTTACGGTGTTTCCATCATGTACCACACTTCCCGTTATCTCCGTTCCGAAGATAGATATGGCCTCAACGGTGCCACAGTCTCCATGAATGTAGAGGCTGTTGTCGGGTACCGCAATCTTTCTCGACGATGTCACATGAGCACTGTACCCCTCAAATGAAAGCAGGATTTCTTCTGTGTCGTCTATGGCTTCCCCTCTGGGGTACCTGCGGGCGAACACTGCCTTCGGCCGTGCTCCGGTAACGTGCATTATTGTGTCAAGCACATGGACGCCGGTACCCATGACTGAACCGCCCCCCGCCTGCTCTGGGGTGCTCCACCAGATATTGTCGGGGCTGTCCCTGCTCCTGGAAGAGTATCCGGCCCAGGTCCCAGTGATTCTGCGGATATTCCCAACTTCCCCGTCGAGAATCATCCTGCGTACCAGTAAAATCCCGGGATGAAACCTCATGTGGAAGCCTACTGCCAGCTTCCTACCAGAGGCTTCAGACTCTCTCACCAGGGATTTGGCGTCCTCGTTTGACAAAGTCATTGTCTTTTCAAGAAGCACGTCCTTCCCGGCTTTCAGGCACTGTGAAGCCTGGCTATAGTGCAGGAAATTCGGGGATGCGATATACACGCTCTCGCAGCCGGAAGAGAGGAACTCTTCCATGGAAGTGAACGGCCTTGAACCATACTTTCCTGCCTCTCTTGCTGCTTTTTCACCATTTCTCGAGAATATCGAGGTTATCCTGTTTCCGGATTTCACTATGGCGGGCATTACCCTGTTGATCGCATGGTTTCCGAGCCCAATAATTCCGAAGTCCATAGATGGTAATCCCGAATCACAAAAAATATTAACGAATTCAGGGGTTTCATCTCATGGAGATCAGTGAGGGGTTCAGGGAAGTCCAGGGGATAAAGCTATATTTCAAACACTACAACAACGGTAAGGAATCCCCTAAACTTATGTGCCTGCATGGCGGTCCAGGCATGTCGCACGATTATCTCACTCCACTGGCAGACCTCGCAGGACACGGCATCAGTGTATTGTTTTACGACCAGTTTGGATGCGGAAGATCGGAGGAACCGGAAGACCGGGAAAAATTCACGTTCGAATACGCTGTGGAGGAAGTGGAGGGAATGAGGGATTCGTTCTTCGGGGAAGAGAAGATCTTCCTCATGGGGTCTTCATACGGCGGAGCCCTTTCGCTTGCTTATTCCCTGAAATACCAGACACATCTGAAAGGCCTCATTGTGTCAGGGGGTCTTAGCAGTACGCCAGAGACAGTAAGGGAAATGCAGAGGCTCATCACGGAACTTCCGAGAAGATACAGGGACTCGATCAGGAAATTCTCTGAATCAGGGGAATACGACAACCCCGAGTATCAGGAGGCAGTCTGGTACTTCTACAGGAAGCATCTGCTCAGGATGAGCGAATACCCCGAAGACGTGATGAGATCCCTTGAGTACGCGGAGAAGAGGAACGTTTATCTCGTGATGAACGGACCAAACGAATTCACGATCACTGGGACCATCAGGGACTGGGATATCTCGGGCAGGATTTCTTCAATAAAAGTTCCCACGCTGATAACCGTTGGCAAGTATGACGAGGTAACCCCAAATGTGGCCCGGACCATACACAGGGCAATCGAGGGTTCCAAAATGGTCGTATTCCAGAAGAGTTCTCATCTTTCCATGTGGGAGGAGAGGGAGAAGTACAATGAAGTCCTCAGGAGGTTTATCCTGAGGCATAACGGAGTGGAAGGTCGTCCGTGATACGGGTCAGTCCCGGGAAAGCACCTTTGCCTTCAGGGGTTTCTTGTCGATCTTTCCGGTGCTGGTCTTCTCAAACTCACTTACCAGGATGAATTCGTCGGGTATCCAGAACTTGCTGATCTTTCCCTGGTCCACAAGCGAACTCAGGTGTTTCCTGATGACATTGCCATCCAAGCCTTCCGATCCCCTTACAAAGGCAACGGGCCTCTCGCCCCACTTCTCATCTCTCTTCCCCACGACGGCAACCTCGAGGACTCCAGGGCATGTGCTGATGTGATCCTCCAGAAGAATCGTAGGAATGAATTCTCCACCTGACTTCACGGCATCCTTCGCCCTGTCAACTATGCGTACGTAACCGTAGCCGTCAATCATGGCCATGTCTCCCGTATGAAGCCATCCTCCCCTCCAGAGTTCCCTGGTTGCTTCAGGATCCTTCACGTACCCGGATGTGAGCCATGGGGCCCTTGCTACGATCTCTCCAATGCTCCTTGAGTCGTTCGGCACATCCTTTCCATCCTCGTCCACCACCCTCAGTTCGACAAAGGAAACGGGAATGCCTGCAGTTGTGTTGAATGCGAGCCTTTCCTCCTCAGGCATTGCCTGCACGGTATTGTTGTAAACCGAAATGGTCAGGAGAGGGCATGTTTCCGACATGCCATATCCTCCAAGCGCCTCCACCCCTAGTTTTCTGGACATCGCAAAGAGGCCCTTGGACATCGCTCCCCCGCCAATTATGGTACGCAGCTTTGCTTTCGGGAGAATTTCTGCAGCCTTCTCATGGTTCAGTATCATGAACAGTATCGGCGGGACCATCGCGCTCACCGTGACCTTTTGGTCCCGTATTATCTCAAGGATTTCTCCATAATCGTATCTTCCCGGGAGAATGTACTTCATTCCCTTGACCAGGCTAGTATATGGAAGTCCCCAGGAGTGAACATGAAACATTGGCACAAGCGGCATTATGACGTCAGAACTGGTTATGGCGAGAGGAGGTGCATTTATTGATGACATCTCTGCCATGGTGTGCAGGACGATCTGCCTGTGGGTGAAGGAGACTCCCTTGGGGTTTCCCGTGGTTCCCGAGGTATAGAAAGTAGTGGCAGTCATGTCCTCACTTATCTCAGGAAGGGGGGCTTCCCCTGAGCTTATGAATTCCTCGTATTCCATCATGTTCGGAAGGAACCGTTCGAATTTCCCTGTATCGGAAAAGACCACAATGTTTTTGAGCTGGGCGAGAAGATCCTTTGCAGGTGCAATCATGGGCAGGAATTCATCTCTTACCATTAGGAAACTGTCTTCCGCGTGAAGCACTGTCTGGAGTATGAGTTCCGGGGGGTACCTGATATTCACTGTATGAAGGACGCCTCCAGACATCGGAATACCGTAATAGCACTCCAGATACCTGACAGAATCCCAGTCCATCACCGCGACAACATTTCCATTCTCCAGCCCGTTATGCCTGAGGGCCCTTGCCAGCTTAATCGATCTTTCTCTGAAATTGCTGTAGGTTAAATCCTCCTTTCCCCTGTATGAAACTATCTGATTGGGCTCACTCTGCGCTGCGTATTCCAGGAGCGAACCTATGGTAAGGGAATAACTCCATCCTGACATATGCGAATATAGGGAAACTGCAGATAAATGAATTTCGATCCCGGTTCAGTTGATATTCAGGAGGGCAAAACGACTCTGGGACAGAAGTCCTCACTCTTCGTCTTTTTCAATTATAAGATAGGCCTTCTTTCCCAGGAATTCCTTTGGGCAATCCACCTTTGCTCCCGATCCGAATTTTG
>JAJYUI010000052.1 GCA_021792595.1 Thermoplasmata archaeon
TCCGATGTCGGTATACCCTTAGAAATCATAAAGCTTTCAGTTTATGGATAAATCGGGCCATGTTTATCGTACATGTCCAACCGCGTATCCTCATCCAGATGCATGTAAATCTGAGTAGTTGATAGACTACTGTGACCCAACATTTCTTGTATGAATCTCAAGCTACCTCCTCTTCTGAAAACTGAGGTTGCAAAAGTGTGTCTTAGGACATGAGGGGTAACATTCTTTTTGATTCCAACCTCTTTTGCAAACTTTGATATTGCTCTTTGTATAGTACTTGGATCTAGCCTGCAATGTCCTTTTATACTTAAAAACAAAGCATCTGTGGATGCATTCAATGCAGTCCTTTGATTCATGTAATCCTCAATGGCTTTCGCGCAAGCTGGTGATATGACTACTCCCCTGTCCTTATCCCCTTTTCCATGTCTTATTCTTAAGATATTACGTTTTATGTCACAATTTTCGATGTCCAAATTACACAGTTCACCAACTCGAACGCCAGTGTAGACTAGAATTGAGATTATCGCGTGTTCTCTCAGATTGCTCGAAGATTGCTTCAATAGATTTGCCACTTCTTTTTCATTTAGATAAGTAGGATTAGGGCGATTACGTTTCGGTGCGCTCAAGTCGTGCGGGAAAGGAAGCATCTGAGATCTATAAAATGCCTTAATTGCCATCATAGACACGCATTTCCTGCTTTTGGATTGATGTCTTACATGCACAATGTGCCTCATGTATGATTCATCACCTTTAATTCTCGCTTCCTTTTGCAGATTTACCAACGAATGATAGGAATATGCCAAACATGCTACAATATTGCTTGACTTTATGGCTGCTCTTTCTCTCATTAATGAGCCAAGGCTTCAATTATTTCATTTTTGACTCTTTATTAGTATCCATTTCAGCACCTAGATTCGCTATATATTTCTTGCAACGGCTGCTCAAATATCCAAATGATCTCATACCACTAAAAAAACAGGAGGGAGATCGCCTTCATATTTCCAAAACATACCTTAAATAGACGAGTATAGATATGAAAATAGGATTGAAGTTAGTTAAAATTTAGGAAATGTTGGAGCCCATGTAAACAACGATCCATGCCAAGCCGCATTACAAACATCTTCTGAATGTTCTGAAGTTGAACAGCAAGGAGGTTCATTAGAATAATGGATGAGATTCTTCCTTACAAATGCTTTGTAACATAATGTTGCTTTTCTTCAGAATTATGTATGGAAATCAGATATGATGTCCTACTCAAAATCACGATATGCTTAACTAGACTTGTAGCTTGCTGCTTCTTCTCCTGCTCGCATAAGATGTCTAGCTACTTTTTCTCCTAACAACGTAAGAGAGACCAGGAATGTTCTCCTACCTTTAATCTCAAATGATATCTTTATGAAACCATCCCTTTCCAAAGCCTGCAGCAATTTGTCAAGACTCTGTATGTTGCTCACCACCTGCATCAAATCCGTTTTCTTCACTTCCCCTGACTGAAGCAGGAAAGTAAGCACGCTGTAACTGTATTTCATTGGAAGAGATTCCATTGACGACTTACCAAATAGATATTAACATATTGGATTTTTCTGTTTACCAATACCGATGTAGGTATTAGAAAACTATATTATACCTAATACCTCTTACCTATTTAGATAACAGTAATTTGAATTGTTGATATCTGAACAAATTGTTTGTTCTAGGAGCTTAAATGAATGAAGAAAGGAATGAGTACAACAAGGAACTCGATGTAAAAATAATTGAATATATGCATTGGGGGGCAACGTATGGGGGCTATCACGCTAAGAACACTGTTCCAAAACAGGTTTCCAGAAATTCTTGGGTGAGAAAGGAATTCTTGGGTGAGAAAGGAAGGGAGAGTGGTGAGTAATGAACCCTCAATTTGAAGATTGGATGTATGAGCATTTCAAACCAAAGACAATAGAGAACACTTTGAGGTCGTTGAGACACCTTGAGAATGCTGATGTGGACCTTGAAAAAAGGGATTCATTCAGGAGATGGATCATCGATGAAAAGAAAAAAGGAACTCTGGATCGCACACTGAACACGTATATCAAGTCATATAACCGATATCTCATGTTCCTGCATGAAACCAAGATCAAACTGTTCCATGAGATAAGGTCACCATTTCGGCCAGTTGCAGAAATGAATGATTATGAACTGCTGATCAGGGCAGCCAACACATTTGGTTATACAGCAGAAAGAAAGGTGCTTGAGATCGAATTGCTGTTCAAGACTGGTTTGAGGTTGGGTGAACTTTCCAACATTACCCTGGATGATCTCGATGGTGACATACTGAAGGTCATCGGCAAGGGCCAGAAGGAAGCAAGGGTTTTTCTGCCTGCAACAGTCAGGAAAGCACTTGACCGATACCTCAAGGTGAGGAAGTCAAGGGGTTCAAACCGCATTTTGATTTCAGGTTCAGGCCATCCCATCACATACAATGGTTTGAGGCAGGAAATATACCAGGTTGCAAAGAAGGCAGACATTCAGTTCTCAGCTCACAGGGCAAGAAGGTTCTATGCAAGATTCCTCTACAAAGAAGGGCTTGACCTGGAAGAATTAAGGCTGCTGATGAGGCATGAGAAAATCGACACCACAAAGGACTATGTGCAATTGCAGCAGGATGATGCATTAGATAGCCTGAGAAAAAAAGATATCAGGTTCTTTGAGGGTTCAACCCCCAACGCACCTGATCAGTATTCCACGCCCCGAACGGGATTTGAACCCGTGTCACGGGCTCGACAGGCCCGTATGATAGGCCGCTACACTATCGGGGCGTGGCACCGTTATTTACAGTCTTTATATAAAATTATCAAGTATAAGGGTCCGAGAGATCTTCGAACAGTCAAAGTAAGTGTCAAGTGCAGTCACCGTTCGCTGAATTTCAACAACGCTTACCTTGAGCGGTTCTTCGCGTACATGATACCGATACGTTTTAATGGCTGTTACAATTTGACAATACCTTGCCTGAGAAGTGCCTTGAAACAGTCGATCTCCGGAGAGAATATCTGAACAGGTCATTCTTCGGAAAAGTGAAATCCAGAACTGTGGCGCTTCAAGGTCTCAGCATTTCCGTTAACAAAGGTGAACTCTACGGGATAATTGGTCCAAACGGTGCCGGGAAGACGACCACTATCAAGATTTTATCCACTCTCCTTCTTCCAACATCCGGAACTGCAATGGTTCTCGGAATGGACGTCACCAAGGATCTTTACAGGATAAGGAAGAGAATAGGGATTGTGTTTGGAGGAGAACGTGGACTTTACAACAGGGTCAGTGGACTACAGAACCTGCTGTACTTCTCCGATCTTTACGGAGTTCCCGCATCAGTTTCCAGGAAACGGGTCCCGGAACTCATCGAAATGGTGGGTCTAAGTGGAAGGGAAAACGAACGCGTAGAGAAGTACTCAAGAGGGATGAAACAGAGACTCCACATAGCAAGAGCCCTGGTTCACGATCCGGAACTTCTCTTTCTTGATGAGCCAACCATTGGTCTGGACCCTGCAGGTTCAAGGAACATTCGCCAGATAATCAAGAGCCTCAAGCAATCAGGGAAGTCAATCATTCTGACAACTCATTATATGTTCGAAGCGGACGAACTGTGTGACAGGATTGCGGTTGTGTCCAAAGGGAACCTTGTGGCTCTTGACCGACCGTCTGGCCTCAAGAAACAGGTGAAAGACATCACGCTTGTTGAGATAAAGGTGTTCGGCGATCCCGAAAATCTCATAGAGAGGATGAAGGCTGAAAGTAAAGTGTCCAGGGTATTTTCGGAAGACCTGGAGGGTCGCACAACAATAAGGATACAGACCCCGGAGGCACCGGAGGTACTTGAGGCAGCCAGGAGAACCGCCTCTGAATATGGAATCAAGGTCATAGAGGCCTCGATAAAGGAGCCAACCCTGGAGGATGCTTACCTGAGGATGGTAGAGGAATGAGCAGACTTGAGATCTCGAGGTTTCAGGTTGTGAAGGCATCAATGGGACTGACCGCCAGGAACTTTTTTGTCGATCCTCAGTGGATAATACCGAGCATAATAGCTCCGTTCGTGTTTACAATGGTATCTCTTTTCATCTTCTCCAGAGAGGCTGGACAGACATCTGCCGTTCTTCTGGCAGCTGTTCTTGGAGGCGGGATGATGGGGATGTGGGGAACCACGGTATATGGATCGGGGGAGTCCATAGGCTTCGACAGGTGGAATGGTACACTGGAGTGCACGCTGTCAGCCCCGAGTCCTCTCATATGGATCATAATGGGCAGGGTGCTGTGGAATACAATGGAGGGTTCCCTGAACGGTGTCTTCATTCTTGTAATAGGGCTCCTCTGGTTCAGGGTAGGCATTGGGATCGCCAACATGCCAATGTTTGTCCTTTCAACAATGGTGACCTTCCTCTCGCTGTCAGCTTTCGGGATGTTGCTGGCAAACCTGATTGTGTTGAGCAGGAGGGGTGGCTTCATAACAAACGGGATTGAGATACCTGTCTACATAGCAACCGGTACAATGTTTCCCATCGTCGCGCTTCCCCTTTATATTCAGGGAATCTCCTACGCATTGGGGCCGACATGGGGAATAGATGCCATCAGGAGATCAGCCATCGCTGGATACAACTCCGGCCTGCACGTATCGATATATTTCGATCTTCTGATGACAGTAATGGCCACGATCCTTTACATGGCCTTGAGCGGGTACCTTTTCGTACAGGTAGAGAAGATAGCAAAGCGTAACGGCACGCTGGGAGACTACTGATGGGAGTATCAGTCAGGCAGTGGGTTCTGGAGAGTTACAGGTCCCTGTTAGGGTCCATGAAGTTCGGAAGCAAGGGGACAATCATCTGGGACTCATGGGATATGTGGGTGCTTGAGATAGCCGTGCTTCCACTTGCACAGATTTCGTTCTTCTACTTCCTCGTGGGATATGCCGGGTACTCTCCCTCCATGGTTGAATACGTAGTGGTGGGCAATGCAGTCCAGACCATGACATTCTCCTCCGTCTTCGCTGTAGCAAATATCACTTCATCTGACAAGTGGCAGGGAACCCTATCATCACTCCTCGTGACACCTGCAAACAGGGCCTCAATGATCATGGGCAGGGCAATATACCAGATCATAATGTCACTGATGATAAGTATCACCGGCCTTCTCTATGGATACTTTCTCTTCGGCGTCAATTTCTCCTCTGCAGATTACCCCATGCTGGCACTTTCTCTCGTTCTTACCAGCATGTCCATGATCAGCTTCGGCCTGCTCATCAGTACGATAGGCCTCTACATGCGAACGGCCCTCATAGTGGCAAACATATTCCTATTCATAGGACTCCTTGTCTGCGGAGTAAATTTCCCAGTGAGTGCCCTTCCTTCGTGGCTACAGATTCTTTCTTATGCAATTCCCCTGACATACGGTCTTCAGGCAATTCGCGGCTCTATTGCAGGAGCATCTGCTGCGTCCCTCATTCTCCCAATTTCCCAGCTTCTCCTGACCGGTATAATAGTTTTCGGGTTTGCCCTTGGACTCACGAATAGTTTCGAGAAGCTCTCAAGGAAATCCGGCAAGATGGAAGTCTACTGAGTAAGATCTTTCTCCAGGAGAAACGCTTCACTGAATCCTTCCATCGGCCTGTAGAGCCCTGTGGTCGATCCCAGGCATCTCTCGGGGACAGAAATCACGCCCTTTCCATCCTGAATCTCTAGGTGACCCCCGCTGAAGATTGTATAGTGAACCGTATCCATGATCTCATCCCCTCTGTCTTCAGAGAAAGTGGAAAACTTCACCCCTCCGCGCTTAAAGGAAATCACGTCTGATTCAGATTCACCGGGCAGTATGAATTTCCAGCCTATGTCATGGTATGAAGGCTCATTGACAGATCGGGAGAACGAACGGGTATCTATTGTTCCCTGGAAAAAGTGAAAATGTTCCACTTCAGTGAACCCGATTTTCCTGGAAAGATAGAGACTGGCGTTGTTGCCAGATTCAACAAGTATCCTGGCGACCCTGCATCCTCTCCTTGCTCCAGAATCGAGGAGGTACCTGGTCAACTCCATGGCAACGCCCCGTCTCCTAGCCTCAGGAAGCACTCTCAGTCCACTCAGGTGTACGGAGTGATCAGGAAGCACTTCCAACTTGCAAAACCCCTGGATTTGGACATCTTGAAATACGTACGTCTCACCGAAGCCAAGATACCTGGGGCCCATGTTACCAATATAATCCATGTATCCTGAGGCAGCGGAAATCCTGGATATGTCAGTCCAGTCAGACTCTGACGCGACTCTGATCACGATTATTCATAGAATCGAAAGTAATAACGGTTGTCATAAATATTTCACATAGGAATCACGAACAGTGCATATTTCCAAGGTTCTGCTGGGAAAGGTTTTTCTTGAAGATAGTGCTCGTCAATTCATGTCAATCTGTCCAGTATGCCTGGAGAAGATGCTTGACCTGGGCATGGTGTCACAGCACATGTCAAGGGAAGCGTCGGTGGGAGACGAAAAGCATGTTGCCTGGCTTCACAGGAACATCTCCTCAACCAGGATCTCGCCTCCGGAACTGAGGCGTGAACTCGAAAGGTTTCTGAGGGTGGAGTCAGACCTGAAGAGCTGGTTCATATCAAGATTCATTCACAGGTTCTTTTCAAACCCTCCACATCCATTTATAGCGAAGATGCAGAAACCCACCAAAGAGGTGATCGCCGGTTATGCAATCGAACATCATCACTTCCTGAAGCAGTGGGTGAAATCATGTTCTTACATCCTGGCCAAGACCGATTCGGAGGAAGTAGAGAAATACGAGCTTGAAAATATCCTCACTGAGTATTACGGGAAGGATGGAAAACCATCCCACCACGAGTTGCTTATCAAGATGGGTATCTCTGTGGGGCTGACAAGGAAACAAATCCTCACTTCCCGCCCGCTTCAGAAGACTGCCGATGCAATAAAACTGTGGAAGAATGTAGCCGAGAACCTTGATTGGCTCCTGATCCTTTCTGCCATGCATCCACTTGAACTCATTGCAAGCAGTAGCATACGCGAATATGGCGCGGAATTTGGTTACTTCAACCCGGCAATACTTAGGGACAATTCAATAACCCCTGAGGCTGTGAATTTTCTTTTTGAGGGGTATTCGCTGGATGTTTCACACTCTAAAGACGCACTTGATATAATATCAGTTCACGCGGATTCACCCAATGTGAGGGAAGAATGCCAGGAAGTGTTTCTTGCGTCTATCAACGCCTTTGACATGTATCTGGATGCAAGGCTTGACAGGGGGTTGCTGCTTGAAGGCAAACTATAGCGGTTGCGCATTGTGCGATGCCACCTGGGGGGATTATCACAGAACAGTTGAAGGGACCAACTTCTTTTTCTGCTGCTCAATATGCGCAGATGCTTTTGAAAACATGGTGAAGGAAGTGAAGAAGGTATCAGGCTGGTCTTGCGTGGACTCAGTCGAGATTTCAGGAAACTACAGCAATGGGAGGAACTGCGTGGCCAAGAGAGGCATGGATGAGATGAGGTACTTCTTCAGGCACGAGAACGGCGTCGTAACTGAATTCAGGAAGACTGCAGAATAGCAAGATGGCAAACAATATGAGCGGGTGATTACTGAACCCCGTATCATTCATGAGCACAAGCGCTGAATATTATGGGACAATCAGGAAGGAAGCCTATTCCACTGGGATAGGCCGCACACCGATGCTTGAGTTTGGCAACGCCTCGGGCACATTGTATGTCAAGGCGGAGTGGTACAACAGGTTCAGGTCAGTGAAGGACAGGGCAGGATTCTTCATGCTGAAGATGGCCGAGATGAAAAGTGTCCTCACCAAGAACAGGATCATCATAGAGGCGAGTTCAGGAAACACAGGAATTGCAATAGCCAGTATTGCAAAGCTGCTTGGCTATTCAGCAGAGATATATGTTCCCGCTTCCTCGAGCAGGGAAACGATTGCAAGGCTAAGGGATACGGGGCAGAAGATTGTGGAAGTCGAGGATGAGAACAGCAGGGCAGGAAAGATAAACATCGATGCATCCGTCCGTGCCCTCAAGGAAAGGATTTCTGAGGATCCGGACCGGTTCGTGAACTTTGATCAGTATTCCAATGCATCCAATACGCTTGCTCATTATTACACCACCGGTCCGGAGGTGGACTTCATGAACCTGGGGATAACCCATGTTGTTACGTCCATCGGAACCGGGGGTACAGTCACCGGGCTTGCCAAATACTTCAAGGAGAAGCATCCGGAAGTCCAGATCATAGCAGCCCAGCCTTCACCAGATCACCACATCCAGGGACTGAAAAACCTTTCAGTTTCAGATGTTCCACCAATACTGGAGTCAAACAGGACCTTGATTGATAAGTGGATAACGGTAACGGATGATGACGCAAGGGCAGGGGTAAGGGCTATCCTGAAACGCACAGGAATACTGGTTGGACTTTCATCGGGGGCAAATTACATGGCGGGACAGATGGTCCTGGCCGGCAATCCGGGCACGCGCATTCTCACAGTATTTCCAGACAGCGCGGAGAAATACAGGGAGCAATATGTCGCATCAGGTACTGTCGACAGGAAGACATTCGAGGATTGCGAAGAGTGGTTTTCCATGGTCCCGGAAAACGCCTTGAAATGCTCTTTCAGCGGCTCCTGAAAACAGGCTTCCTCTTCTCGAGGAACGCTTTCACGCCTTCCCTGGCATCATCTGTCTCGAAGATCTTCCCGAATGCCTCCTTTTCATACTCGTAAGAATCAGGAGATCTTGACCTGATAAGGGTCTTAATGTAACCAACAGCCTTCCCTGGAGCACCAACGTATTCCTTTGCTAGAGAGAATGCTTCTGCTTCAGGGTCTTCGGAGAGGAAGTCCACAACGCCAAGTGAATGTGCTTCTTCTCCGCTAATCATTTTTCCCCTTGACGCAAGAAGGAGTGCCCTGGGCGATCCGACTAGATCCCTGAGTCTCTGGGTTCCTCCCCACCCCGGGATGATCCCAAGGGTCGCCTCTGTGAGGCCCAGTTTCGCCTCCCTGTTCGCAACCCGGAAGTCGCAAGCAAGGGCAAGTTCAAAACCACCTCCAAGGGCATAGTTCCTCACTGCCGCAATTACTATGTGCTCAGTTGTTGAAATGAAATCCATGACGTCATGGCCCTCAGTCGCAAAGTGATATGCAATCTCCGGCTTAAGATCCGAGAAAGCCTTAATATTGGCACCTGCACTGAACGCTTTCTCCGAACCGCTTATTATCGCGGGGCCCTCAGTCTTCCCAACCGCATCCCTGATCTCCTTCAGTGTATCGACGTCCAACGGGTTAAGCTTGTTTTCCTTGCTGATCCTTATTAGCCTTACTCCTTCCTTTACTTCAACCTGAATGTTCTTATATTCCATCTCAGTCCCCTCATACCAGTTCTATTGCCATTGAATGTGCCCCGCCTCCTCCATGACAGAGTGTGGCTAGACCATTCTTCAACTTGTTGTTACGTAATGCATGCAGCAGGGTTACCACGATCCTAGACCCGCTGTTACCCAGCGGGTGTCCTATGGCGATTGCTCCGCCATTCACGTTAAATCTTGAATCCTCAATCTTAAGCTCATCTCTGACAATAATGGAAGCCACCGAAAATGCCTCGTTATGCTCGACGAGATCAAAGTGGTCTATGTTCACATTCATCCTTTCCATTAACTTCTTCGTTGAAGGAATCGGAGCTTCCACAAAGTCCCTGCTATCCAGGGAGGCCATCTCATATCCCACAATCTTGGCAATGGGCTTGAGTCCTAGTTCCTTAACAGACCTTCCTGAGGCCAGAACCAGTGCGGAAGCACCGTCTGACAGCTGTGAAGAGTTGCCTGCTGTGAGTATGCCGTTACGGTCGAAAGCTGGAACTAACCTCCTAAGGTCCTCCATTCCAGTCTTTCTTATCCCTTCATCCTTCTTCAACTGGTCCATTGCGATAAGTTCATCGTTGAATTTCCCCTTCTCTGTGGCTTCAAGTGCAAGCGATTGGCTCCTCACTGAAAATTCGTCCGCCTTCTCCCTCGTCAACCCGTACTTCTTGCCGGTATTCTCGGCAGATACGCCCATGTGCTCAAAGTAGAATGCGTCGAGCAGGCCGTCCTTCAGCATGGAATCTTCAATCTTGTAATTCTTGAAAAGCAACTGCTTTGGCCCCCACCTCAACTCAGAAGACATCATGAATGGCGATCCGCTCATTGACTCCATGCCTCCTGCAACAACTATGCCCTTTTCCCCGAGCCATATCTGCCTTGCAGCGTCCTCGATAGCAAGCATTCCGGATGCACAGACAGTGTTCACGGTGTACTTTGTCACTGTGGGGGGAAGCCCTGCGAGCGATGCACTCTGGCCTGCAGGATTCTGTCCGTTGCCAGCCTGGATCACGTTACCCATGATAACATGTTCAACCTGCTCGGGCTGAACTCCAGCAGACTTTATCGATTCATTGATTGCAACACCGCCAAGTTCAACAGCTCGTGTCTTGGCGAATGCCTTCCCGAACTTGCCAATTGGAGTCCTCTTTGCCGAGATAATGAAACATTCTTCCATGGAAAACTTACGGAAATCGCGAGAGACAATTTAACAATTGTCCAGATTTCAAACAGAATAAACTCTTTGTTAAGAAATAGGAATCCAGGTCAGAAGCGTCTGAATTATCAGGGTATTTCTGTAGCCCCGAACTCCTCCAGTTCCCTCTTCTTCCGGGTTTCCAACTTTATGATATATCTCGTTACGTAACCGGCAACTGAATTCAGGGTCTTCTTTGAACTGAAATCAGCCTTGGTTTTGAGCAACTCCCTGTTTTCATGAAAGTCCCTTGTGAACTGGTTCGGATTCTCGTCTACCATGTCTTCAGCCGTTCTCTTGACATTCTGAGGTCTGATACTGCCCATTGAATCCATGGCGAATCTAAGCTCTGTATATAAATAATCTTGATTTGCAATCATTTCAATATGCATGAACGGCAGGTTGTACGATAGATTATTCTTTCTTTTGCTGTGCTTTCTGCTCAACCGTACTATCAGTGTCTGGCTCATCATCATGT